>CAVFJK010000122.1:9343-12185 GCA_963622815.1 Ruminococcus bicirculans (ex Wegman et al. 2014) | reverse complement strand
GTGCTTTTACTCTCTGCTCTTCCATTGCTTTCTGGAAACCGTCTTCGTCGATTCCGTAGCCTTTTTCCTCAAGGATCTCTTTTGTAAGGTCAAGCGGGAATCCGTAAGTATCGTACAGTTTGAATGCATTTTCTCCGGAAAGAGTTTTTTCTCCGGCAGCTTTCATTTCTTCTTCCATATCTGCAAGGATGCGGAGACCCTGGTCGATGGTCTTGTTGAACTGGTTCTCTTCGTTTGTGAGAACTTTGAAGATAAATTCTTTCTTTTCTTCCAGTTCCGGATATCCTGCTTTGGAACCGTTGATCACTTCTTCACTGAGTTTTGCAAGGAAGGTTCCCTTGATTCCCAGAAGACGTCCGTGACGTGCTGCACGACGGATCAGACGGCGGAGTACATAGCCACGTCCTTCGTTTGTCGGCATGATACCATCAGAGATCATGAACGTAGCGGAACGGATATGGTCTGTGATCAGACGGATAGATACGTCATCCTGATAGTTCTTCTCGTATTCCTTGCCTGCGATCTCGCATACCAGGTTACGAAGTGCACAGATGGTATCTACATCAAAAATAGAGTCAACGTCCTGAACAACAACTGCCAGACGCTCAAGACCCATACCTGTATCAATGTTCTTCTGTTTCAGAGTTGTATAATTTCCGTTTCCATCATTCTCGAACTGAGTGAATACGTTGTTCCATACTTCCATGTAACGGTCGCAGTCACAACCTACAGTACAGCCAGGTTTTCCGCAGCCGTATTTCTCTCCACGGTCATAATAGATCTCGGAACATGGACCGCAAGGACCAGCGCCATGCTCCCAGAAGTTATCTTCTTTTCCGAAACGGAAGATTCGCTCTGCCGGGATTCCGATTTCTTTATTCCAGATGTCGAATGCTTCATCATCATCCAGATATACTGACGGGTACAGTCTGTTTGCATCCAGACCAACGACTTCTGTCAGGAATTCCCAGGACCAGTGGATCGCTTCTGTCTTAAAGTAATCTCCAAAAGAGAAGTTACCAAGCATTTCAAAGAAGGTACCGTGACGTGCTGTCTTACCAACGTTTTCGATATCACCGGTACGGATACATTTCTGACATGTGGTGACTCTTGTTCTCGGTGGTTTCTCTGCACCTGTAAAATATGGTTTCAGTGGAGCCATACCTGCATTGATCAGCAGGAGGCTCTTGTCTCCCTGAGGTACCAGGGAGAAGCTTTTCATTGCGAGATGTCCTTTACTCTCCATGAAATCCAGGAACATCTGACGAAGTTCGTTTACTCCGTATTTCTTCATGATTCTTTCCTCCTAAAAGTATTATATAAATACTTATTATTTAGCATAAACTCTGTTAAATTTCTTTTTGCCTCGTTTGAGGACAACGCCGTCACCTGCAAGTGCGTCTTTTGCAACGGTATGTTTGATGTCTGTGATCTTCTCACCATCGATGGAAACACCACCCTGCTCGATTGCACGACGACCTTCAGAACGTGTCGGAACAAGACCTGCTTTGATCAGCATTGTGATAACGTCGATGGTTCCTTCTTCTGTAAAGTCTTCATCAGTCAGCTCTGTGCTTGGCATATGTGCAGTGTCTGCGCCGCCGGAGAACAGTGCTCTTGCGCCTTCCTGTGCTTTCTTGGCTTCTTCTTCGCCGTGAACAAGGTTTGTCAGCTCGTATGCAAGGATTTCTTTTGCTTTATTTAACTGGCTTCCTTCCCATTTTGCCATCTCATCGATCTGCTCAAGCGGAAGGAAAGTAAGAAGACGCATACATTTGATAACATCTGCATCGTCTACGTTTCTCCAGTACTGGTAGAAATCGAAAGGAGATGTTTTATTTGGATCAAGCCATACAGCACCGGACTGTGTTTTACCCATCTTCTTTCCTTCTGAATTCAGAAGAAGTGTGATAGTCATGGCATATGCGTCTTTACCGAGTTTACGACGGATCAGTTCTGTACCTCCGAGCATGTTGCTCCACTGGTCATCGCCGCCGAACTGCATGTTGCAGCCATATTTCTGGTATAACATATAGAAGTCATAGCTCTGCATGATCATGTAGTTGAATTCAAGGAAGCTAAGTCCTCTCTCCATACGCTGTTTATAACACTCTGCGGTAAGCATACGGTTTACTGAGAAATGTGCTCCTACATCGCGAAGCAGATCTACATAGTTCAGGTTCAGAAGCCAGTCTGCATTGTTGACCATCAGTGCCTTGCCATCGGAAAAATCGATGAAACGGGACATCTGTTTTTTAAAGCAGTCAATGTTGTGCTGGATGGTTTCTTTTGTCATCATCTGACGCATGTCAGTTCTTCCGGACGGGTCACCGATCATACCGGTACCGCCACCAAGAAGTGCGATCGGACGGTTTCCAGCCATCTGAAGACGTTTCATCAGGCAGAGTGCCATGAAGTGTCCTACATGAAGGCTGTCTGCGGTAGGGTCAAAGCCGATATAGAAAGTAGCTTTACCGTTATTTACCATTTCTTTAATTTCATCTTCGTCTGTTACCTGGGCAATCAGGCCTCTTGCCTTCAGTTCTTCCCATACTGTCATAATAAATTCCTCCTGTTATGAGATGCAGAAACAGTTTATTCTGCATGCTATGGTATAAAAAAGCCCGGTTCCTGTCCGTTTAGGACGAGAACCGGGTCCCGTGATACCACCTAAATTCGCAAGGGAAAATTCCCTGCCTCATTGAGCACGATAACGAGTGCCAATCCGTCACAGCCTACTGTAAATTTCGGTGTGAAGCTCCGGGAGGTATTCACAGAAGTTCTACACGCGCCTCTCACCACCCGGCTGCTCTCTGTCTGCTTTCCTTAAGTTACTTCTTCC
>CAVFJK010000122.1:2046-9333 GCA_963622815.1 Ruminococcus bicirculans (ex Wegman et al. 2014) | reverse complement strand
CTTCAAAGCTGTTGCAATATACTTCTAAAAGTATACAAATTGAGAAAAAATTTGTCAAGAGCGTTTTGCTACTCTTTTAACAACTTAAAGTGCCAAATAAAATCCTACTGAGCAGAAACATCTGCGTCTGAAAGCATGGATCCCTGACGTACTTTCTGCATCAGCGTTTTTGCTTTATCAACGGTGGTCTGGTCAGGAACCATGACATATGCCTTCTGGCTCATGGAGTATGGCTTCTGAGTATCTCCAGTACCATCAACACTGTAGGAAAGAACCTGCCAGCTGCCACCTTCATCAAGCTGCTGTTTTACCAGTGAAGTGATGACATCGTATGGAATGTTTGTCTCAAAGCATCCGGAAAGGCTGTCCAGCAGAGACAGATAATTCTTAAGGATATCCGGGGAAGTCGCTTTATTGATAACTCCCTGGATTACCTTCATCTGGTCTTTTCCTCGCTGACGGTCACCGGCAGAAAAAGCATATCTTTCACGGCAGAAAGCCAGTGCCTGTTCTCCATTTACCTGATTAAGCCCCTGATTAAAATGATATCCGGCAGAGTTCTGAGTGGTAAAGTCATAGTCAGAATCAATGGTAATTCCACCGAGGGCATCAATGATCTGTACAAAACCGGCAAAGTTCAGCCGGAAATAGTAATTAATATTTGTGTCATACAGCATGTTTAAGGTATCCATGCATACATTGATACCATAGATTCCCGCATGTGTAAGTTTATCCGGTACACCGTTTGAAATAGAAAGCGGTACGTAATAATCTCTTGGTGTGGAAACCATCAGTACCTGTTTGGTACGTGCATTGACTGTAAGGATGATATTTACATCACTTCGGCTGGATGCCGTGATATCGCCTCGTGTATCAATACCACTGACAAAGATCGTATAGACCTGATCTGTTACAGAGGCATCCTGTGTACTGTCAGAAGTATTTTCTGTCTGCGTATCTGCCTGTACAGGAGCCGGAGTATTACGTTCAACCAGCTTTTCTACCTGCTCAGTAGCAATCGCACGAATCTGGGATGAAAAAGAAGTATAATTATCAATTTCATCAAAGACATCCATGTAAGCTCTGTTCAGGACAATTGCCTGACAGTCGTCTTTCAGAAGTCCGTCAGCCAGTTCTGTAAGGCTGCTGTACTCTTTGGTAGTTACTTCTCCTCCGGTCTCACTTGCCATCTGCTGTAATGCGGTGTCCGTGTTTTCACGGTCAAGATCTGCAAGGATACCAAAAGAGTAACCGGATGCATCCATAAGACTCTGGGCTGCATCATCCTGTTTTACGTATACGTTAACTTCTGTGATTTCTTTGTTGACACCGGTAATATCATCAAGAGCGGATATTGTCTTGTAGATATAAAAGCTTGCAATTCCAAGAACTGCGAGAATGATAACCATCAATATGATACCTATCCAGAAACGAACCTGTTTACGGAACTTTCGGATCAGGAGATGGTCGATCAGAAGTAAAACAAGCAGCACCACAAATATGATGCCGATGTACTTGGCAGAAAGCAGATTTGTATAAAGCAATAATACGGTAAATGCTACTTCTGCGACAAAGAGTATGATTGTTAAGATGATTCCCGGCATGCGATCCTGTTTTTTGGTTATTCTCATTTTTTCACATCCTGTTTGATTATTCAACAACAACAGTCAGGACTGCGTTATTGGAAATGTTGTTTTGTGAGTCGATCACATAGTAAGTACACTTATAAGTTCCAGGAACTGCGGAATTAACTTCACCTGTAATCTGAACCTTTCGCCAGAGCGCATATACATCATCGGAATCATCTTTGATTTCACTGACATAAGATAACAGATCTACGGATGTTCCAACAGGAACCTTGATCAGATAGTCTGAAAGGTAAATTCTTGGACTCTGTGCAGGCATTGCGTCTGCTTCTGCCGTCTGTTTTTCTTTTTCGGCAGTTGCTTCATCCACTTCCGGAGTAGGCGTCGGTGTTATTTCATCGACAGAGGACTCTGTGTCAGATTCCTGAGAGTTATCAGAAGCGTCTGTTGTATTTTCAGAATCTTCCGGCTGCTCCGGATCCACACCGGTTGTTGCTGCAGCATCTGCTTCGTCTGTTTTTTCTCCGAATGCAGAAGTATCCTCAGAATCTTTGCTGACAGATGACGGATCCAGTTCCATTTCATGCTTCTGTTTCGTGATGTTGTTGGAACTGTCTTTTGCAGTATAAGTAACGACAACATGCGTGTCGTCAACTTCATATACCGATTCTGCGGTAAGAGAAGCTGAAACATCACCGTCTTTATCGTCTGCTGCAGTGACTCCTGCCAGAAGTTCTTCATTGTTCATATCCGATCGATACAAAGTAGCTGCATTATCGGAAAAGATAATCTCAGGACCTTTTGTATCTGCATTCATTCGGATATAAGCAACACCTCCTGCAAGACCAACACATACTACAAGCAGAAGTGCGACCCATTTTTTGGACATAATCAATCACTGCTCCTTATTTTTTGCTGTCTTTCTTATCACCGTATTTGCCATAGTACTTACCATAGTACTTACCATAATACCCCTGCTTGCTCATGTCAACCTTATTTAATATTACACCAAGGATCGGACAGTTACATTTTTCAAGCTGTCCCTTAACATCCTGTGCAAAACGGTAGCTGATTACACCTGATTCCATAACAAGAATAGAACCATCACATTCTTCTGCAATAACAGCACTGTCGATAACACTTCCAAGAGGAGGTGTATCGATGATCACGTAGTCATAAACCTTTCTGATCGCAGACAGAAAACGTTTGAAATATTTTCCACCAAGAAGTTCAGCCGGGTTTGGCGGAACGGTTCCTGCGTAGATGATGTGGAAACGAGGAACATTTGTAGAACAGATAACATTTTCAATTGTTTCCTGATGGGAAAGAAGATGGGACAGACCTTTGATCTCCTCCCCTTCTACTTCTGTACGTCCCATGAGGACTGATTTACGAAGGTCAGCATCAATAAAAAGAACCTTTTTTCCTGAATCAGCCAGAGATAATGCAAGATTCAGAGATACGGTACTTTTTCCTTCATTTGGTGTACAGCTTGTGATTGCGATTACTTTTTTGTCTTCGCCGCAGAATAAAAGGTTTGTACGTAATGATTTATAGGATTCGTTTGCACTGTAATCCAGTTCCTGACGATAAATATTTACTTCTTTCATGATTATCTTCTCCCTCTGGCTCTTTTCTGTTTCTTCTTTTTCTTCTTACGGTCAGTTGCTGTCAACGGGATCGTACCCAAAATACTGAGACCAAGATATTTTTCAACGTCTTCCTGTGTTTTTACAGTATCGTTGGAAATATAAGCAATCAAAATGATCACAACAGATAAAAGAACTCCAAGGAATCCGCCGATGATTCCGTTTTTGGTAATACTCGGGCTGGATTTCTGTTCCGGAATGTTTGCTGTTTCTACAACATTTACAGCATCGATATCCATAACGTTCTTGATATGATTTGCCGCCACATCTCTGATTGCATTGGCAATTTCACATGCTTCATATGGATCCGGATCCTCTACAGTAATCGAAAGAATTCGAGTATCTGTAGCAGAGTCCACAGTCATTTTTTTCAGAAAATCCTCATGTGTGAGATCAAGATTAAGCTGAGCGATTACACCTTCTGTAACAGTACGGCTCTTGATCAGCTCTGCATAGTCTTTTGTCAGTGACAAACTGGTCTGCATATCCTGCTGGGTAAGGGTATTATTATCCTGCTTACTCAATACATACATCTTAGTAGTAGATTCGTACTGTGGCGTAATAAAAAGAATTGTTCCACCAATGAAAGCAAGTCCGGCGATGATTCCTGCCAGAAGAATGATCCAGAACTTGTTCAGTAATACATGGAATAATTCTAACACATCAATTTCAATATCGGTATTGTCTTGTAAATTCTGCTGTTCCATTTTATCTTCCCTTCCTACGCTGCGCATCCGCAATTATTTTTTGTGGATTTCTTATGAAAATCTGGTTTGCATAAGAGTCTCCTTCTTTTTTTGAAACATAATCATAAGCTTCTCCGATTCGTGAGATACGTTCTTTTGTTCCGTGGCAGTCAGAACCGACGAAGCTGAGCAGATCCTGTTTCATGAGTTTTCTGCAATATCGCTTTGTTCCAAATCCGTCTTTTCCGATGATGCTGTCGGCATTTACCTGCATAAGTGCACCGAGATCTGCCAGTTCTTCGACAAATCCGATATCTTTACGCAGACATTCATAACGTTCAATATGTGCTACGATCGGTTTAAAACCATGAGACAATAATGAATATAAACGTTCACGGATATAGCTTGCTTTAGTGCTTCCCGAAAATTCTGTCAGAACATATCGGGAGCCTGCCATGGTATGTACTTCACCGTTACGGAGCATTTCTACCATTTCCATGTTGGAATGGAATTCACATCCGAGATATACGTGAAGATCCGGCGCTACCTTGCGAGCCAGCTGTTTTAGTACTAAAAACTGGTGCTCCACTGTTTCAATGGGAGTTTCAAACATCTGAAGTCTGTAGTGAGGTGTGGCAATAATATTGTGAACACCCTGTTTATATTCCATCTGAAGCATTTTGTATGCTTCTTCTGCGCTTGAAGCTCCGTCATCAACCGAAGGAACGATGTGACAATGAATGTCAAACAGTCCCTTATCAGGCATATTCTATCCTCTCCTTTTCCTGCTTTTTGCTATTATAAGCAACATTAACATTCGAATTATATCTCATTTCGGTGTTGTTTTCAATAATATTTTTACATATATACGAACAAATATTATGTGGAAAATATAATTCTTTATAAGAACAGCCCGTGAGCAGTAACGCCCGGAGCACTGCCTGCATAATATGAAGTGTAAACAAAATCTGGAGGATTTACTATGAGTGATTTAGCTGCTACGAACTGTGGATGCGGTGATGACAGATGTGGATGCAATAATAACTGTGGCTGTGGATGCGGCAACGGAAACAGTCTTTTTGGAGACGGCTCCTGCAGCTGTATTCTCTGGATCATCTGTCTGCTGTGTCTGTGCGGCAACAATGGATGCGGAAACGGTTGTGGATGCGGTAATGGTAATGATTCCTGCTGGATCATCATTGTGCTGCTTCTGCTCTGCGGCGGATGCGGAAATAATGGTTGTGGCTGTTGATTTCAGCCACAGGGCAGAGGTTATTTCCTCTGCCTTTTTTCTGGATGAGACGGTATCTGTCTGTTTACAGCTCTTGAACCGGGATGTTTTTCTGTACTTTTCTTCTTTTCCATGCAGTCAAGATCGATTTCGTAAAAGGCATTTCCGTTTATGATCAGTTTTTCTTTTTTCATTTTTACAAATTCCTTTATTAGATTTATTAGATGTTTTATATAGCTATGATAATTTATAGTATGTCAAATCCCGGGCTGTGGTCATAAAATAGTTATCAAAAGCATATGATCATCAGAAAGGAGTGGCTGTATGGAACAGGAAAATGTTGTACAGACTGCATTTGATCAACTGGTGAGCGATGAAAATTCACAGATGTTAAAAGCTATGATTCCTTACTTGTCTTTTTCGGGACAGAGGATTCTGGCTGCATATGCAAAAACACAGGAACTGCGAAATACGATCCAGATGTTTTCCAGACCACAGAATGATGTACAGATCTGCAGTTCCAGAGCGGCAGATCCCATGGGGATGTTAAATGATATCCGAAAATTCAGTTACGGACAAAACAGAAAACAGCTGGATCAGGCTGTAAATATGTTTGCAATGCTTGAAATGTTGATGACGATGAATGAGTAACGGTAATTGAATCTGGTTAAATATATAATGAAGTATGGGAGTTGACCGGTTATGAATGAAGAATGGAAAACAGATCCAAAACTGAAAGGAATCGACAGGAGTAAGCTTGATATGCTGCAAAATCTGGCAGAAAAGGGAAATGGAAAAAGTGCATCAGATATGCTGCCCTATCTGATGAGTGCTGCTGCGTCCGGAAAAAAGAACGGACTTCATTTCTCGCAAAATGAAATTTCAGCAGTTCTCGAAGTGATGAAAGCAGGAAAATCACCGCAGGAAACCGCAAAAATTGACCGGATCGTGAATCTGATGCGCATGATACATTAAAAAATCTCCCCCGTACGATAACTGTTCGGGGGAGACCAGATATAAAATATTACGTATTTATTCCTGCATGGACAGAACCGATTTATTCTGCCAGATATAAGTAATGAGAGAAATAATGGTAAGTGCAAGGGAAAGCCAGATAAAGATCTGTTCCAGTGTGACAAAAATACCGTCAAAGTGAAGAATCAACAGAATGATCATGATCATCTGTGATGCTGTTTTGAATTTTCCCCAGTAATTTGCAGCGATCACAATACCGTTTTCGGCTGCAATAAGACGGAAACCACTGATGATAAATTCTCGTCCAATGATGATGATAACAAACCATGCCGGTAGGCGGTTCAGCTCGATCATACAGATCATTGCAGAGCAGACAAGGAGTTTATCTGCCAGAGGATCCATAAATTTACCAAAATTTGTGACAAGATTATTCTTGCGGGCAAGATAGCCGTCAAACCAGTCGGTGACACTTGCAACAACGAACAGAGCCAGAGAAATGTAGCGATTTGCATCTCCGCCCCATCCGGTCAGAAGAAATACTACAAGAAACGGAACAATAATCATTCTTGCAACTGTAAGTTTATTCGGTGTATTCATCAGCCAACTCTCCTATTAAATCGTATTCCATTGCGCCTGTTACTTTTACTTTTGCAAAATCTCCTGTAGCAAGCACTTCGCCTGTCTGGACAAACATATATCCGTCTACTTTTGGCGCATCTCCATAGGTACGTCCAATGTAGGCACTTTCTCCGGAAACTTTTCCCTCGATCATGACAAGCAATTCCTGACCGATACGATCATTGCCTTTTTCCAGAGAAATTTCCTGCTGCAGTTCCATGATCTCATCGCGGCGTTCTTCTTTAAGTTCTTCCGGAACCTGGCCTTCCATTGTTTCCGCCGGAGTGCCCTCTTCAGGTGAATAAGTAAAGACACCAAGACGGTCAAATTCCATTTCATCAACAAACCCCATAAGTTCCTGATGATCTTCTTCGGTCTCACCCGGGAATCCGGTGATCAGAGAAGTACGGAGTACGATATCAGGGATTTCTTTACGCAGTTTTGTGATGATCTCGACAAGCTGTGCTTTTGAAGTCCTGCGTCCCATACGTCTTAAGATACGGTCGCTTGCATGCTGAATAGGAAGATCCAGATAATGACAG
>CAVFJK010000122.1:0-2036 GCA_963622815.1 Ruminococcus bicirculans (ex Wegman et al. 2014) | reverse complement strand
CCTGAATCAGCTCATCATAGATTTCTTCCGGATAACAGTAAAGAACACGGATCCAGCGAATCCCCCTGATCTGACAAAGCTTTTTAAGAAGGATATGCAGCGTTTTCTTTCCATAAAGGTCAGTTCCGTAAACGGTTGTTTCCTGAGCGACAAGAATCAGTTCCTTGACGCCCTGGGAAGCCATATACTCAGCCTGCTTTAAAAGACGTTCTTCCGGAACACTTCGGAATTTACCGCGCAGAAACGGAATGATACAGTAGGTGCAATGCTTGTCGCAGCCTTCGGCAATCTTAAGATATCCAAAATGACCGCCGGTGGTAATGACTCTTCTTCCGGAATCTTCCGGAAGATCATTGATGTCGCGGAATTCCTGGAAGACATGACCTGCCTGTGCTTCATTTAATGCCTTGACGATGTCACCGTAGGAAGTGGTTCCAAGAACGGCATTGACCTCAGGAATCTCCTGTGTGATCTCTTCTTTGTAACGTTGCGCCATACAGCCGGTTACGATCAGAACTTTACATGTTCCGGCTTTTTTATATTCTGCCATCTCGAGGATCGTGTTTACACTCTCTTCTTTGGCATCATGAATAAAGCAGCATGTATTGATAACGATCGCATCTGCTTCTTCCTCAGAGTCTACGATCTCATGACCGTTTCCGGTAAGAAGTCCAAGCATCTCTTCGGAATCTGCCAGATTTTTATCGCAGCCCAGTGATATAAATAATATTTTCATAGATTCTCCTGATAGACATAATCAGAAGACATTATGTCTTCTGATCACGTTGGTTTACTGATTCTCTTCGTTTGTTTCTTCGACGCTTTCAGCAGCTTCTTCTGTAACCGGCTGTGCTTCGGCAGTTTCTTCCTGCTCAGAAGCAGCAACGATCTTAACTTCGCCTTTATAAAGTTCATCAATGGCGATGGAAAGTGGTTTTTTACCGGCAGCACCTGGAACCAGCGGCTCAGCACCTGCAATCAGCTGTCTTGCTCTTTTGCTGGTTGCAAGAACCAGAGAGTAACGACTGTTCAGCATCATTGTGTTGTCGTCTTCCTCTGCGTTGTTATTGATTGCCTGAATAAGTTCAGAATATGACGGATGTATCATGTTATTTATCTCCTTTCATAAAGATCCTGGCTTCTTCCTGGATCGTGTTGATAAGTTCTTCATTGCGCTGTGTGCGACAGCGTTCGCTTAAGATGATCTGATGAAGCTGATCGACACAGTCTTCTACCTGATCATTGATCAGAATATAATCGTAATCATTCATTCCTTCGGATTCTTCCGCTGCACGTCTGAGGCGGGATGCGATCACATCGGCAGTTTCTGTTCCGCGTCCGGTCAGTCGGCTGCGAAGCTCTTCGATCGTCGGCGGAGTCACAAACACCAGTACAGCTTCTGGAATCTTCTCTTTGATCTTCATCGCACCCTGAATCTCGATTTCGAGAATTACATTCTTTCCCTTGGAAAGCATCTCTTCTACATAAAAACGAGGAGTTCCGTAATAATTACCTACATATTCAGCATGCTCGAGAAGCTGATCATTTTGGATCATCTCTTCTACTTCTTCTCTGGTCCTGAAAAAATATTCAACTCCATCTCTCTCACCTTCACGGGGCTTTCTGGTCGTTACGGAAATTGAAAGGGCATAATTTTCGTATTTTTCCAGAAGTCGTTTCATTACAGTACCCTTGCCGGCACCTGAAAAGCCGGAAACAACTGTTAAAACACCTTTACTCATGTTCCTCTTCCTTTTCTTCATAATTATTAGCTTCTGCAAATCGCCGGGCTATAGTCTCCGGCTGAAGTGCGGATAAAACAAGGTAATCATCAGAGGTTACGATAACGGCTTTTGTTTTACGTCCCTGTGTTGCATCAATAAGAGAACGGGTTCCTTTAATACTCTGAATCATTCTTTTTACCGGTGCGGCATCAGGACTGACAACTGCAACAATTTTACGGGAATTTACTACATTTCCAAAGCCAATGTTGATTAATTTTGCCAAAGCTGTATCCTGCCTCCGTTATTCTATAT
>CAVFJK010000121.1:4491-5412 GCA_963622815.1 Ruminococcus bicirculans (ex Wegman et al. 2014) | reverse complement strand
CTTAAGTATGCATCATGGAGCTGTGTATATTTTCCTACCATAGCTATGTTTACGGTGCTTTCCGGATTTCTCAGGTCGTTTACCATCCCTGTCCACTCACTGAGATCCGGTTTACGGTTCTCCAGTCTCAGGGATTCCAGGACTACATCTGCAAGTTTTTCTCTTTCCATAGCGAGTGGTGCTTCATATAAATATTCAACATCCAGATTCTGCAGTACATGACTGACCGGTACATTACAGAAGAGTGCAATCTTTCCTTTAATCTCATCTGTCAGCGGATGCTCACTTCTGCATACCAGAACATCCGGCTGAATTCCCATTCCCTGAAGCTCTTTGACACTTGCCTGCGTCGGTTTTGTCTTCATCTCTTCAGATGCCTTCAGATATGGGATCAGTGTTACATGGATCAGAATTGCATTGTCATGTCCCACATCATGCTGGAACTGACGGATGGATTCCAGAAACGGCTGGCTTTCGATATCACCAACAGTTCCACCGACTTCAATGATCGCAATCTTTTCTTCGTCCTGTGCCTTTGCACGATAAAAACGACTCTTGATCTCATTGGTGATATGCGGAATGACCTGAACCGTACCTCCTCCAAAATCTCCATGACGTTCTTTCTGAAGCACAGACCAGTAGACTTTACCGGTTGTTACGTTAGAATTCTTATCAAGACTCTCATCAATGAATCTCTCATAGTGTCCCAGATCCAGGTCTGTCTCTGTACCGTCTTCTGTAACAAAAACCTCTCCATGCTGGATTGGATTCATAGTACCAGGATCAATATTAATATAAGGATCAAACTTCTGCATAGTTACCTGATAACCCCTTGCTTTCAGAAGTCTTCCGAGCGAAGCTGCGGTAATTCCTTTACCAAGTCCGGATACAACACCACCTGTAACAAAAACATATTTTACT
>CAVFJK010000121.1:0-4481 GCA_963622815.1 Ruminococcus bicirculans (ex Wegman et al. 2014) | reverse complement strand
CATTATTTTTTTTTGTTTGTAAATATACATTTTCTATAATTTTCAGCATCCACAGTCAATTTCTTTGTTGAGTTCTGCTTCCACATCCATTGGATATTTACCGTCAAAGCAGGCTTTGCATAAAGGAAGATGTCCTGCCATTCCTTCCAGATAATCACTCTGCATATAACCCAGTGAATCAGCACCGATCATTTCACAGATTTCCTGTGTGCTGTGATTGCTTGCGATCAGCTGATCGTTTGACGGCACATCCGTTCCAAAATAGCACGGATGCAGGAACGGCGGAGAGCTGATACGCACATGCACTTCGAGAGCTCCGGCCTTCTTTAGCATACGGATCAGATTTGCGATCGTGGTTCCTCGTACAATGGAGTCATCTACCAGGACGATTCTCTTACCCTTAACTGCCGAATCCAGAACGCTGAGTTTCAGATGAACACTGGATTCTCGTTCTTTCTGGGTCGGTTTAATAAAAGTTCTTCCAATATAGCTGTTCTTATAAAAAGCAAAACCAAATGGGATTCCGGATTCTTCTGAATATCCCTTCGCTGCAGGAATTCCCGACTCCGGGACGCCTGTAACAAGATCCGCCTCTACAGGATAAGATTTCGCAAGAGATTTACCGCCGCGGATACGTGCATCATAAATCCTGACGCCATCCATTGTGCTGTCCAGTCTTGCAAAATAAATATATTCAAATACACAATGTGCATGTTTGCCTGTGCTTAATTCCTTATTTGATTCAATTCCTTTACGGGAAATTGTTACCATCTCGCCCGGTTCGATGTCTCTGATAAATTCAGCTCCCACCGAAGTAAGCGCACAGCTTTCAGACGCAAGGACATAGGTATTGTCACGTTTGCCCAGACAGAGTGGTTTCAGTCCGAGCGGATCACGGACACCGATCAGCTTTCTCGGGCTCATGATGACAAGTGCATAACCACCTTTTAATTTACGGGCAGTTTTGAGGACAGCCTCTTCTACTGTTTTTGTATGTACTCTTTCTCGTGCTACATGAAAGGCAATGACCTCTGAGTCAGTGGTTGTATGAAAAATCGCTCCGTTCTGGATCAGTTCCCATTTCAGTTCCGGAGTATTGATCAGGTTTCCATTATGTGCAAGTGCAAGTGTACCTTTAATGTAAGATAATACCAGCGGCTGTGCATTCTCAGCTACTGATGCACCTGTTGTAGAATAACGTACATGTCCGATTCCCAGATCACCTTCCAATTTCCGTATGGTATCTTCACGAAGTACTTCACTTACCAGTCCCAGATCCTTATGAAACTTAATATTTCCGCGTTCTCCGTCTGTTCTGGAAACTGCAAGTCCGCAAGACTCCTGTCCACGATGCTGAAGTGATGTAAGGCCATAATAAATGGATGGAACAACATTTCCTCCATCCAGATCATAAATACCAAATACACCACAGGCTTCCTTAATTCCTGCCATCAGAATTTCCTCCCGTTATCTGTAATTTTACCTGTGAATCTATTTGAAATTATAATAGAAGATCAACTTTTGTCAAGTCTTGTCCCCCAAAAATTCATACAAATAAATTCATCTGGTCAAACAAAAAATTTGAATTTTTTTCATAAAAATTATTGACATCCTGTTTTTTTTGTGTATACTACATCACATAAGCAAAGGCGCTTTGGATCAGACTCCAGGGCGCTTTTTTTGTTTATCCCGGATAATAAGATTAATGGAATTGAAAGGAGATTTTAACTATGACACAGAGTATTCCTGAACTTTACGGCAGTCTCGTTTTCAACGATAAGATCATGCGTGAAAAACTGCCAAAGGATATGTACAAGGCACTGAAAAAGACTATTGAGAACGGCACACATCTTGAACTTGATGTTGCAAACTCTGTAGCTGTTGCCATGAAAGAATGGGCACTGGAGCACGGTGCTACTCATTATACACACTGGTTCCAGCCAATGACTAACTTTACAGCAGAGAAACATGACAGTTTTATTTCTCCTACAGTAGATGGTCAAATCATCATGGATTTCTCCGGTAAAGAACTGGTCAAGGGCGAGCCTGATGCTTCCAGTTTTCCGTCCGGTGGTCTTCGTGCCACATTCGAAGCGAGAGGATATACTGCATGGGATCCTACTTCACCTGCTTTCATTAAAGATCGTACACTTTATATTCCGACAGCATTCTGTTCTTACAGCGGTGAAGCACTGGATAAGAAAACTCCTCTTCTTCGTTCCATGGATACATTAAATAAAGAAGCAGTTAAAGTGCTTCGCCTTCTTGGAAACACAGAAGTCAAACACATCAATACAACTGTGGGACCTGAGCAGGAATACTTCCTGGTAGACAAAGATCTCTATAATAAGAGAAAAGACCTGATCTTCTGCGGACGTACACTGATCGGTGCTCCGGCTCCTAAAGGACAGGAAATGGAAGATCACTATTTCGGAACTCTGAAGCCGCGTGTTTCTGCTTATATGCATGACCTTGATGAAGAGCTCTGGAAACTTGGTATCCCAGCCAAAACAAAACATAACGAAGTTGCTCCTGCACAGCATGAGCTGGCTCCGGTATTCGATACCACAAACGTAGCTGTTGACCACAACCAGCTGACCATGGAGATCATGAAGAAAGTCGCAACCAAACATAATATGGTATGCCTCCTTCATGAAAAACCATTTGAAGGCATCAACGGAAGTGGTAAGCATAACAACTGGTCCATGAGCACAGATACCGGTGTCAACCTTCTTGATCCTGGTAAAACACCGGCTGAGAATACTCAGTTCCTGGTATTCCTTGTAGCAGTTATCAAGGCAGTTGACGAATATGCTGATCTTCTTCGTATTTCTGTTGCAAGTGCAGGCAACGACCATCGTCTTGGTGCAAACGAAGCTCCGCCGGCAGTTGTTTCCATCTTCCTTGGCGATGAGCTGACTGAGGTACTCAAAGCAATTGAAAACGATGAATTTTTCGTTGGACACGGTGCTGTACAGATGGATATCGGTGCAAAAGTACTTCCTCATTTCGTAAAGGATAATACTGACAGAAACCGTACTTCACCATTTGCATTTACAGGAAATAAATTTGAATTCCGTATGCTTGGCTCTTCTTCTTCCGTAGCAAACCCGAACATCATCCTCAACACTGCTGTTGCAGAATCTCTGCGTCAGTTCTATGAGAAACTGAAAGATGTTCCTGCTGAAGAAATGGAATCCGCTGTTCATGAATTACTGAAACAGACCATTAAAGATCACAAACGTGTTATCTTTAACGGAAACGGTTATACAGATGAATGGCTTGAAGAAGCAGAAAAACGTGGCCTCTATAATCTGGTATCCACACCGGATGCACTGCCGCACTTTATTGATGAGAAAAATGAGAAACTTCTCACAGATCATCATATCTTTACACATGCAGAGCTTCATTCCCGTTATGAGATCAAGCTTGAAAACTATGTAAAGACACTGCATATTGAAGCCAGCACTATGGTTGATATCATTCAGAAAGATCTGCTTCCGGCAATTACTACATATATGGAGAAACTTGCTCAGACAGCTTCCCTCAAAAAATCTGTTGTTCCAGATATCTCCGTATCTGCCGAAGCTTCACTTCTTACAAAACTGACAGGACTTTCAGAAACCATGATCGCAGATCTTGAGAAACTGAAAGAAGATACTGCAATGGCAGAATATGAAGTTGAAAAAGATCTTCTTAAGAGTGCAAAACTTTATCAGAATGTTGTACTTACAGATATGGATAAGGTTCGTGCTTCCGCTGATGCTGCTGAAGCTCTGATCCCGGATTCTATCCTTCCATATCCGACATATGGCAAACTGTTATTCTCTATTGCTGACTGATAAGCCAGTAGTAACAAAAACTTTATATCGGTAAAATCAGGGGATGTCATTATGAACATGAACTACTTCATAATTCATTATCGATTTCCTCATCCATTAATCACACGATACGACATCCCCTGTTTTACATATATTGAATTCGTAAAGGCGCGGAGAATGAGATTTTCTCATTCCCGTGTCTTTTTGTATTCAAAAATAACGTAACTGTTGTTTATTAACTTTTTAGGGAAAGAGAGGTAACTATTATGGATTATTCATCAGTAAACACAATATGGGTGCTTCTGGGTGCCGCACTCGTCTTCTTCATGCAGGCTGGTTTTGCAATGGTTGAAACAGGTTTTACCAGAGCAAAAAATGCCGGTAACATCATTATGAAAAACCTTATGGACTTTTGTATCGGTACTCCTACATTCTGGATCGTTGGCTTCGGGATCATGTTTGGTGCCGGAAATGGCTTCTTCGGCAAAATTGGAGGAATCGCAACAGAAGCTAATTATGGCTCTGCGATGCTTCCGGATGGAGTTCCTTTCTGGGCTTATCTGATTTTCCAGACAGTATTCTGTGCAACTTCTGCTACAATCGTGTCTGGTGCGATGGCTGAACGTACCAAATTTTCTTCCTACTGTATCTACAGTTTTC
>CAVFJK010000120.1:12359-16372 GCA_963622815.1 Ruminococcus bicirculans (ex Wegman et al. 2014) | reverse complement strand
GGTTCCGGTCGCTTTCGTTCTTCCAAGTTTCGGAAGAAGTCCCTCTTCCAGTTCAATGGTCGGAATACCCCGCTCATAATGGTCATGATGCACATAACCGTCACGACTTACTTTAATATCCAGATAAGTAGAAAGTGCATTGACAACTGAAGAACCAACACCGTGAAGTCCACCGCTTGTCTTATACGCAGAGTTATCAAATTTACCGCCCGCATGAAGTGTCGTAAATACCAGACGTACTGCTGACATTCCTTTTTCATGCATATCTACCGGGATTCCACGTCCGTTATCCGTTACTGTACAGGAACCGTCCTTTTCCAGTACCACATGAATCTGGCTGCAATATCCCGCCAGATGTTCATCCACTGCATTATCCACGATCTCATAGATCAGATGATTCAGTCCTTTACGGGATACACTTCCGATATACATACCCGGTCGTTTACGAACCGCTTCCAGTCCTTCCAGAACAGATATACTCCCAGCATCGTATGTTTCCTTTTTTGCCATGGCTATTATCCTTTCTTATATCGTTCAATCTTCAAACATTTGTTCTATATCATACATGATTTTCCCTGAAAAAGTCAAATATTATTCTTTCTCCTCATTCAGGGCAAAAAAATAACCAGAACCTAAGTTCCGGTTATTTTTTATCGAATATTTATAGCAGCCAGTACGGGAATCGAACCCGTGTTTTCGCCGTGAGAGGGCGACGTCTTAACCCCTTGACCAACTGGCCTTGCGTCAACCGACTTGCTTAGTATATATCAGCTTGTCGGAAAATGCAAGCCTTTTTTTCAATTTTTTAAAAAAAAATTTTTAAGGCAGATTTTTCTCCGTTTTTTAACCAAGATCGATTTTCAGATCTCCGGGTTTAATAAGCCCTTTTGCACGGAAGATTTTTCCGATCACCCAGGTGATCAGAAGCGGCAGTACAAAGCAGATCAGAATCATGCCGATCCATTCAAATGCTCCTGTCTGATATCCCTCCGGCATCTGAGCCCAGCCTGTTACAACACCGATCGGACCGACCAGACCGGAAGTTCCCATTCCGGAAGAGATCGCCGGTCCGTTATTTCTCATATGGAATACACAGGTTGCAATCGGTCCGGTAATTGCTGATGTGATGACCGGCGGAAGCCACAGGATCGGTTTTTTCATAAGATTCGGCACCTGCAGCATCGACGTACCAAGTCCCTGTGCTACGAACCCGCCGATTCCGTTATCCGGGAAACTTAAGATTGCGAAGCCAAGCATATGCGCACAGCATCCGGCTGTCGCTGCTCCGCCTGCCAGTGCCAGACCGTTCCAGATCTCCATCGTCACGCTTCCGTCAGCAAGACCTGCAAGCACTGCCCCTCCACTGATTCCGACCGCTGCACAGATTGCAGCAGAACTGATCGGGAGTGTCAGCACGATTCCGACCACTACGGAAATGATCATTCCCATCCAGAACGGACGCAGGTCTGTCGCCCATCCGATAAATGCCCCAAGTGCATCACAGATATTTTTGCACACCGGTGCCAGAAGCATTGCAAGTACCACACCAACGATCACGGTTACAGCCGGTGTTACAATAATATCAATTTTTGTTTCTTTAGAAACCAGTTTCCCGATTTCACAGGTAATGACCGCTACAAAAAATACAGCCAGCGGACCGCCGGAACCGCCAATCGCATTGCAGGCTGCTCCGACCGCACACAGAGAATACATGACCAGCGGCGGAGCCTGCAGCGCATAACCGATTGCAAGCGCCATCGCCGCACCGGTTACACTGGTCGCATATCCACCGATCTCAAGCAGTTTTTCTGATATGAAGCTGCCCGGGCAGACATTCTGTCCGATCGTATTGATGATCGTACCGATCAAAAGCGATGCAAAAAGTCCCAGTGCCATAGAGCCCATCGCATCAATGCCATATCTTTTGAAGGATATGATCACATTCTTTCTTTTCAGAAAGCTTTCTTTTTCGTTATTCATTTTTCTCTTTCCTCTCAAAATCAGTCTTCCGGATCAGCCACCGGTTCTGCCGGAATAAATACGCGTGAATGTTTTTTCTCTTCGTGTTTCTGTTTCTTCGCGCGTTTCTGTGCCTCTGCACAGAATTCCATCTGGGAATTCACCAGAGTCTTTCCTCTCTTATCCTGTTTTTCATATGTGCCGTCCGGCTGCAGGATATGTGCCTTTACATTATCACGGAATTCCAGGTCAAGCACATGCATGATCTCTTTCTTGATCTCATCATCTTCAACCGGGAATACAATTTCCACACGACGGTCCAGATTTCGCGGCATCCAGTCCGCGCTTCCCATATAGATCTCATCGATTCCATCATTTTTGAAATAGAAAATACGGCTGTGCTCCAGAAATTCTCCAACGATCGAACGCACATGGATATTCTCACTGATGCCCGGAATGCCGGTTCTCAGACAGCAGATACCTCGAACAAGCAGATTGATCTGCACGCCGCAGGAAGATGCATAATAAAGCGCTGCAATGATCGCAGGATCGCACAAAGAGTTCATCTTTGCCGTGATCTCCGCCGGTTTTCCCACTTTTGCATGTTCTGCTTCTCTCTCGATCATCTGCAGGAAGCGGTTTTTCATCCAGATTGGAGCTACGATCAGACGGTTCCATTTCTTCGGTTCGGAATAACCGGAAAGCATATTAAATACCGCAGTCGCATCTTCACCAAAACGTTCATCACAGGTAAAGATACCACAGTCTGTATACAGTTTTGCAGTAGAATCGTTATAGTTACCGGTTGCCAGATGTACATATCTTCGGATACCGGTCTCTTCACGGCGAACGACCAGCGTGATCTTACTGTGTGTCTTTAAACCTACCAGACCATAGATAACATGGCAGCCGGCTTTTTCAAGCATCTTCGCCCAGACGATGTTATTTTCCTCATCAAATCTCGCCTTTAGCTCTACCAAAACAGATACCTGTTTTCCGTTCTCTGCTGCCTGTGCCAGTGCCGCAATGATCGGAGAATGTCCGCTGACACGATACAGGGTCTGCTTGATTGCAAGGACGCCCGGGTCTTTTGCCGCCTGTCGTACAAAATCTACAACCGGATCAAAACTCATATATGGATGATGCAGGAATACATCACCTTCGCGGATTACCTGGAAAATATCTTTATCATTCTGGAACTGCGGTACCGGAGCCGGTGTATACTTCGGACTCTTGTACTCATCAAATCCCTCAAGCCCATACACTTTCATCAGCATAGTCAGATCCAAAGGCCCCTGAATGTTGTAGATATCTGCATCTTTGATCTCAAACTCTTCTTTCAGGATATCCAGAAGACGTTTATCCATCTTTTCTTCTGCTTCCAGACGAATGACCTCTCCCCACTGACGTTTCTTCAGCTGTTTCTGAATCTCGACCAGAAGGTCTTCTGCTTCATCCTCATCAATTGTCAGATCGGCATTTCTCATGATTCTGTACGGATGTGCGCAAACCACATCATTACTTAAGAACAGCTTACCGATATTACGTTCAATAATCTCTTCCAGAAGGATCACGGTTCTCTCGCCCTTCTTCGCAGAAGGAATTTCTACGATCCTTGGAAGAACAGACGGAACCTGAACCGTTGCAAATTCCAGTTCTTTTGTATGTTTTTTATTATTTTTCTTCGCGATCAGTGCACCGATATTCAGTGTCTTATTTCGAATCAGTGGAAATGGTCTCGAAGAATCCATTGCCATCGGTGTCAGGACCGGATAGACATTATCCTCAAAATAACGGTCTGCAAATTCCGCCTGCTTTTCACTTAAATTTTCGTGTTCAGCAACCAGATGCAGACCAACCTTTTCCAGTGCCGGAAGGACAGAACGGTTAAACGTACTGTACTGCACACGCACCAGCTCGTGAGTCTGTTTACTGATTTCTTTAAGCTGTTCCTCCGAAGACATACCAGCGATATCTTTCTTCTTATATCCTGCATGCACCTGATCTTTCAGAGACGCCACACGTACCATAAAAAATTCATCCAGATTAGAAGC
>CAVFJK010000120.1:7737-12349 GCA_963622815.1 Ruminococcus bicirculans (ex Wegman et al. 2014) | reverse complement strand
GGAAGATGTAATGCTTAAGAATTTCAGTCGTTCAAACAACGGCAGACTCTTGTCACGTGCTTCACTTAAAACACGCTCGTCAAATTTCAGCCAGCTCAGTTCACGGTTTACGTAGTATTCCGGTTTTTCATATTTGCTAAAATCCATATTTTCCTCCTCACACGCTTATGCTCTGCGTTTACGTTTCAATACAAGACGAATGCCAAATACTTCTTCAAAGAACTGCACCTTGTCACGAAGCAGTCCCAGTTCCAGAGAAATATCCCGGCTTGAATCAATGATCATCTGCAGTTCCCGGTCTTTCAGTACCACTCTCAGACCTTCTACCTTCTGATAATGACTGCGGTCCATCGCATTGGCAAGACGAAGGATCGCGGTCAGTTTTGCCACCTGGAGATAACGCGTCCGGTCAATTCCCGGTCCGTCATTGTAATTTCCATAATAGACAAATTCAGTCGTATTATACCGAACTGCACTGGCAATGATCTTTCGTTCCTCTGTAGAAAGTCCGATGATCTCTGTTGCCATAATGATCCGGTAGGAACACTCAGCCACGTCTGCCATGCTGATATATTTTCCACAGTCATGAAGCTGTACCGCGATCTGCAGAAGCAGGCGGTCTCTCGCTCCCATACCATGAACCTTTTTCATGCTGTCAAAAATTGTCAGTGCAATATCCGTTGTGCCTTTGATATGGTCCTTCCCGGTAGAATATCTCTTAGCAATGTTCCTAGACGCAACCAGAATGTCATTTTCAAAATTGTGGACACTCTTGATGAATTTCTTCTTTTCACCATAATCATATGCGATCCCATCAAGAAGCGAAACTCCTGGTGCCCATACTGACTCTGCCTGGAAGATATCAAGAAAATTCTTACAGATGACCATCGTTGTGATGGCAAGCGAAGCATATTCCGGATCAATATCCATTTCCTCGGCAAGTGCCTGTTCAGTCTTGTAAATGGTTTTTTCGTACCGTTTCGTAAAATCCTCACTGGTTATGATATGGTCTTCCAGCTCTTCACGAAAAATCGTATCAGTCAGAAAATCACCCATCAGAATGACATTCTTGATATCTCTGTCTTTGAGATACAGTCTCTGAAAAGCAGTCAGATCATTTCGGATAAATTCTCTTACCAGCTGGTCGTAATGGTTCGTTGTCTTTTCCAGTTCTTTCAGTCGTTCGCGGATACGCATGCTTCCCATTTTGAAGCTCTGCGTAGTTACCAGTGCATCCTTGTCAAATAAAGAAACCTGTAAGTTACCGCCGCCGACATCCAGGATCGCCGTGCCTTTCTGGATGATCTTCTTGAAGCCTGCCTCAATCGCCGCAATGGATTTGTATCCCAGAAAATGCTGTTCCGCATTGCTCAGAACTTCAATCCGGATTCCTGTTCTCTGATAGATCTGTTCCTGTACGATCACCGGATTGACGATCTCGCGGAAAGCACTTGTTGCACACGCCCGGTAATCAGCCACCCCAAATTCTTTCATCATGTTGCCAAAATCTTTCAGAATAACACAGATCTCATCCACTATTTCCGGTTCCAGCCGACTTTTTGAATAAGCCCCCTTGCCAATTTCCAGATGATATCTGACATCATTCAGTTCTCTGAAACCGATTTTTTTGGTGAATTCAAAAATCTTCATGCTGATCTCATAAGAACCAATGTCGATCGCTGCAAAAGTTGTTGCTGCCATACCCCCAACTCCTTCCCATTTGTGTTATGCGTTTTACATTTTTTACGCTTCCTTTGTTTCCTCTTTTCCAAGAAGATGATCAATAAACTGCTGTGCCGTACGTCCGGTCAGGCCACCATGGGAAATCTCCCATTTACCGGCCTCAAGAAGAAGTTCCTCTTCCGGCATGGTGATTCCATTACGTGCAGCCAGTGTTTTTACGATCGTATGGAATTCTTTTCGATCCGGTGCACCGAAGTAGATACGTACACCAAAACGATATACCAGAGAAAGTTTCTCCTGAACGGTATCGGAGGAATGAATGTCATCGTCTGCTCCGACCTCCAGCTTATCTCCGGCTCTTTCTCGTACCAGATGGCGGCGGTTGCTTGTCGCATAGATCAGGATGTTCTCCGGTTTACGTTCCAGGCCACCCTCAATAACTGCCTTCAGATATTTGTATTCGATCTCAAATTCCTCAAAAGAAAGGTCATCCATGTAAATGATAAACTTATAATTACGGTCCTTGATCTGCGCGATGATCTGGTTCAGATCAACAAACTGGTGCTTATATACTTCTATGATTCTTAAGCCCTCGTCATAATATTTATTCAGGATTCCCTTAATGCTTGATGATTTACCGGTTCCCGCATCGCCAAAGAGCAGACAGTTGTTTGCTTTTCTTCCTCTGACAAACGCTTCGGTATTCTCAACCAGTTTCTGTTTCGGAATTTCATATCCAACCAGATCTTCCAGTTTTACATGTGCGATCCTTGTCACCGGTACGATCACTGCTCTGCCGTTCTCATCGTGATCGACCCGGAATGCCTTGTGAAGACCAAGCTTTCCAACTCCGAAATCTTTATAAAACTGTACCATATCTGCCATAAATTCTTCGGTATCTTTTGCTACTGCCAGTGTTTTGCTCATCTCGCAGATTCGGTCACGGATACGTTTGTTAAACATTTTTCCTGTGTTCTGCGGAGCTTCGTAATTACACAGAATACTGCAGCAGGAAGTATGAAACAGTTTGTCCAGCACATTCAGGTCAAAATCATACAGTTCTTTGAAAATCGCAAAATCATGAAGTGCAAGTTGGTTGATGCTTCCCTCGATCGCACCGCGGATCTCACTCGCCATACTGAAGGCATTCTCATGATTGACCAGAAGAAGGGTCAGGTAATCATGCCACAGATTTCCCGTAAATCCATAAGATCCGGCGATTTCAATCAGTCCGTTTACGCATTCATAAAACTCTCCTTCCATTTCACTTGCATTCACTGCTGATTTCTCACTCGCATCCATCAGTGCTGTCATTTTATCTAAAATATCTCCGTACTCAAAATTTCTGTAAAGTACGCATTCCTTTACTCTTGTCATTCTACTGTTCCTCCTGCTGTCCGTAATTTCCAAGTACTCTCATTCTGTTTGCCTCTGCTTCAAGACCTCGCAGTGCATTTTTGACTGCCGGTTCTTCCAGATTACCCTCAAAATCCACAAAAAATCTGTATTCCCATTTCTTTCCGGTAATCGGGCGGGATTCAATCTTTGTCATACTCAGTCCGTTATAAATAAAATGTGACAGCATATGATAAAGTGTTCCGCTCTCATGAGGCAGCTCGAAGCTTACGCTGATTTTGGCTGCGCTCTTTTCGTAAACCGGATGTGCACTTACAATGATAAATCTCGTGACATTTGCCTCATTGTAGCAGATGTTTTCTGCCATAACAGAAAGCCCGTAAAGTTCTCCTGCCGCACGGCTGGCGATCGCTGCCTGTGTCCTGTCCTGCAGCTCGTGGAGTTTCTTTGCCGCTCCCGCTGTATTTTCAGTCTTGACAGTCTTCCATGCCGGATGGCTCTCGAGATATTTCTTACACTGTGCCAGTGCCTGCGGATGGGAGTATACAGTCTTAATCTCATCCAGAGATGTTCCCGGGATTCCAAGCAGGACATGTTCTACTTTCACGCCCTGTTCTCCGACAATATACAGCTGATACTCTGTCAGAAGATCGTAGATGTCTGTCACGATCCCCTCTGTAGAGTTCTCGATCGGAAGCACAGCATAATCCGCCTTGCCGGATGCAACTTCTTCCATCGCATCACGGAAAGTCTTTACATGGTAGCTGTTAATCGCATCAGAAAAATATGCACGCATGGCGGCATAGCTGTATGCACCCTCCACGCCCTGAAATACCACATTGACTCCGGTCAGCGGCAGTGCATCGACCATCTTGTAGTCTTTGATGTCATTTTCGACACCATTTTTTGTCAGAAGCTGATACTGACGTTTGCGACTGATCGCCATGATCTGCTGAAACAGTTCCTGCGCTCCAAGTTCATTAAACTCTCCATGCGCGGAATCCTTCAGGACCTCAATCTTATCCTGTTCTCTTTTCGGATCCAGTACTTTTTTTCCTGTCTGTATTTTATATTCTGCGACATCCTCACATACTTTCATTCTCTTTTCAAAAAGTCGTAAGATTTCCCTGTCGATCACATCGATCTCTTTACGACATTCCAGTAAATCTGTCATGAATCTTTTTCCTCCTGCATTTTAACAATTTCCGTGATCTCTCCGATAAAAGAAAGAGAACCGAACGAAAGGATCACATCTTCCCGTCCTGCCATGGCAAATACTTTATCTACTGCATCCTGAATACTCTCTGCCGCCTGTACATGCGGATTGCATGGCCTGATTGCCTCTGCAAGTTCTCCTGCCGGCAGTGCACGCGGATTGTCCGGTGTCTCAACTGTCACGATCTGCTCTGCATACGGACAGAGTTTTCGGATAATATACTGATAATCTTTATCACGGAATACGCCCATGATAAAGAACATCCTGCGTCCTTTAAAATATTTTCGAACAGAATCTTCCAGCATGTCTGCTGCTGCCGGATTATGTGCACCGTCTACGATAAACAGCGGCTTCCTG
>CAVFJK010000120.1:3380-7727 GCA_963622815.1 Ruminococcus bicirculans (ex Wegman et al. 2014) | reverse complement strand
GTGGATGATCGTAAGGCGACCGTTCCATTTTGTGTCTTTCAGACCTTTCTTTCTCTGTTCGATCGTTGTCGTATAGCCCTTTTTATCCAGAATATTCAGAGCCTCGATTGCCAGTGCTGCATTCTCTGTCTGATAGGAACCAGCCAGGGACAGCTCGTAAGTTTCACCCTTATATTCCAGTATCTGACCGGCAAAATCCTCTTTAACAGCTTTTGCTGCTTCAAGGTCTGTAACAGTCAGATCTGCACCTTTTTCTCGACACACTTCCTGTATGACTTTCAAAGCCTCCGGCTTCTGTCCGACAGTTGCCACCGAACAGCCGGGGGTTATAATTCCGGCTTTTTTCTCTGCAATCTCGGCAAGTGTATTTCCAAGAAAGCTCTGATGGTCCATGCTGATCGGAACCAGAACGGCAAGTATTGTATTTTTTATAATATTGGTCGCATCCAGATTTCCACCCATGCCGACTTCCAGAACTACCAGATCACAGTTTTCTTCTGCAAAAAATAAAAATGCCACCGCCGTTTCTATTTCAAATGGGGTGGGATGTGCAAGACCTTCTGCGGTCATTTCTTCGATTGCCGCAGCAACCCTGGTCACATACCCTGCAAACTGCTCTCTGCTCACTGCCCTGCCGGCCACTTCCATCTTCTCTCTGTAGGAATATACGGACGGAGAAATATATCTTCCGACACGATAGCCAGCTTCGGAAAGAGTCGTATACAGATAAGCAATCACAGATCCCTTACCATTGGTTCCTGCTACATGAACATATTTAAGCTGATCCTGGGGATTTCCCAGTCGATTCATCAGTTCTTTTATATTTGTAAGATCCAGAGCACCGCCCGCGTACTTATCCGCGTCTTTTACATATGCTCTGCTTTGCTGATAATCCATTACTCATATCTCCTGTGTTTTGATTAATTCATATTTATACAATGATAGCATCTGCGTATCTTTTTTTCAAGACCGGGCATACTGATTTTACGTATTGTTAACAGATGTTATAAGCCGTTTTTACCTGAACCAACACACACTTTTTCTTAATTACCAGGAGTATTTGCCATGAACCAGAATCTTATGAACTTTTTTCTCTGCGGTTCGATCGGCTGGTGTATGGAGATTCTGTGGACAGGACTGCATTCTCTGCTCGCCGGTCAACATACCATGATGGGAAAAACCTCCCTTTTGATGTTCCCGATCTACGGCTGTGCTGCCATCATCGCTCCGCTGTATTCTCACCTTTCGTCGCTGCCATTCTTTTATCGTGGACTTCTTTATACCTTTGGTTTTTATCTGGTGGAATTCCTAAGCGGAACCGCTCTTCAACAGCTTCATATGTGTCCCTGGGACTACAGTGGCGCTCCTTTGCAGTACCACGGCGTTATCCGGCTGGACTATGCACCATTATGGTTTACCGTCGGATTAATTTTTGAAAAAATACTTGTTAAATCTTCTTGAAAAATTGATTCCACTAGTATATGATTGTGCAAGAGAGAATTTTCGTAACTGTTCACAGTACTATAATTTTCTGTACCACAAGTTAACAAGGGAGGTTTCACATGAGACATTTAATGAGCCCGTTGGATCTTTCTAAAGAAGAGCTTGAAGATCTTCTTTCTCTGGCCAGCGACATTGAAAAAAATCCAAAAAAATACGCGCATGTCTGCGATGATAAGCGACTTGCCACCTGTTTTTATGAACCAAGTACACGAACACGTTTAAGTTTTGAAGCAGCCATGATGAATCTTGGCGGCAAGATTTTAGGTTTCTCTTCAGCCGGTTCCAGTTCCGCTGCAAAAGGCGAAAGTGTTGCCGATACTATCCGTGTTGTTTCCTGTTATGCAGATATCTGTGCTATGCGTCATCCAAAAGAAGGTGCTCCGCTCGTAGCTTCTATGGCTTCTTCTATTCCTGTTATCAACGCCGGTGACGGTGGTCATCAGCATCCTACTCAGACCCTCACTGATCTTCTTACTATTCGTTCCCTTAAGGGAAGACTTGACAACCTTACAATCGGTCTGTGCGGCGATCTGAAATTCGGCCGTACCGTTCATTCTCTGATCGAAGCTCTGGTACTTCGTTATTCCAATGTTAAATTCGTTCTGATCTCACCGGAAGAACTTCGTGTACCAAGCTATATCCGTGAAGATATTCTTGAAAAACATAACGTAGAATTCGAAGAAGTTGAACGTCTGGAAGATGCCCTTCCGAAACTTGATATTCTTTACATGACCCGTGTACAGAAAGAGCGTTTCTTCAACGAAGAAGATTATGTCCGCATGAAAGATTTCTATATCCTCGACAAACAGAAAATGGAACTTGCGCCGAAGGATATGTACATTCTTCATCCGCTTCCGCGAGTAAATGAGATTGCAGTCGAAGTCGATGATGATCCACGTGCCGCATACTTTAAACAGGCACAGTATGGTGTCTATGTTCGTATGGCACTGATTCTTAGATTACTGGAGGTGGAAGTATAATGTTAAATGTTGGAGCACTTCACGAAGGTTTCGTACTCGACCATATCAAAGCCGGTAAAGCCATGACGATCTATCATGACCTGAAACTTGACAAACTTGACTGCACCGTTGCAATCATCAAAAATGCAAAGAGCAACAAAATGGGTGTCAAAGATATCATCAAAGTAGAATGCCCGATTGAAAACCTTGATCTGGACATCCTCGGCTTTATCGATCACAACATCACAGTCAACATCATTAAAGATGAAAAGATCGTTGAAAAAAGAGAACTGAAACTTCCGAAACAGATCACAAACGTTATTAAATGTAAGAATCCTCGCTGCATCACTTCCATCGAGCAGGGTCTGGATCATGTTTTCATCCTTGCTGATCCGGAAAAAGAAGTTTACAGATGTAAATACTGCGAAGAGAAATACAGAGGCAAACGAAATAAATAATCTGATACAGACCTGTATCGACTACATAAAAAAAGAAAAAAGAAACGCGGCACATAAAATGCTGCGTTTCTTTTTATTTAAATTATACTCTTTCTTTCCTAATGCAAGCAGACCGATAAGCCGGGTTATGTCGTTGAGTGATCATCTGTCTAGGCCAGCCGTTGCCAGCTGGCTCAAGCGACCCACCTGAAAGCACGACGGGCAGCCGTATTGCTTTCTTTTCGGTCTTGCTTCGAATGGAGTTTACATGTGCCCGCTCTGTTACCAGATCGGCGGTAGTCTCTTACACTGCCTTTCCACCCTTACCTCCATAAAGAAGGCGGTTTATTTCTGTTGCACTGGTCTGGGAGTCACCTCCACCGGACGTTATCCGGCATCCTGCCCTGCGAAGCCCGGACTTTCCTCGTCTGTACCCTTTCGTCTGTACAGCCGCGATCACCTGGCCTACTTGCACGAGTGCTATTCTAACACGAATGCACTTTTAAGTAAAGAACAAATTTTATACATCAAAACAACTTCCACCCACAAACTCTCTTAAAAGAGAATTGTGCGGGATATCTTCACTCGGAACAGAAATGAAGTAATCAAAGAATTTCAGAAGTCTCTTCGCTTCCAGATATTCCGGTTCGCTCTTGTCAATTCCAAACAGAAGCGGCTCTGCATATACCTTAAGGCACGCAAGCTCATATACGAGCGCGGAATTAAACATTACGTCCGCCTGTTCCTGATACGGAAAGATATTTGCTTCCTCTCCTCTTCGTACCGATGGCCATCTTGCAATCGTCTCCTTTGCCGAAGTGCCTCTCGTACGTGCATCACGGACAATACGTCGGATCAGACGACCGTCCGTTGTCGGAATACGGTTATGCTCATCAATATTTAACTGCGTCAGTGCGCTGATATAGATTTTGAATTTACTTTCTGCCGGCAGTGCATAGCTGAGTTTATCATTCAGTCCATGAATCCCCTCGATCACCAGTACATCTTCCAGTCCGAGCTGAAGGAAGTCACCTTTATATTCTCTCAATCCGGTCTTGAAATTAAACACCGGAAGCTCGACACGCTCTCCATTAAGAAGTGCCAGCATATCTTTATTAAACTGCTCCACATCGATTGCTTCGAGACATTCATAATTTTTTTCACCGAATTCATCAACCGGAGTATCTTCACGGTTTTTAAAGTAATTGTCCACACCGATTGGATGCGGTTTCATTCCATGTGCTGTCAGCTGGATAGACAGACGATGGGAAAAAGAAGTTTTTCCTGAAGAGGACGGTCCTGCGATCATAATGAATTTCTTATTTCCTTCATTTACGATTCGCTGTGCAATATCAGAAATTTTTGCTTCCTGAAGGGCCTCCTGCACAAGAAGAATATTGCTGATGCCTTCTTTCGTAATTCGGTCATTCAGATCGCCGACATACGAA
>CAVFJK010000120.1:0-3370 GCA_963622815.1 Ruminococcus bicirculans (ex Wegman et al. 2014) | reverse complement strand
CATCTTTTCTGCCCATTCCTGCGATTCCTTCTGCACATGAAAAATTTTATCCTGCGGATGGAGCGGCGGAATCACGGACGGGGTCTTTCGCTCCGGAAGTTCCAGTACAAATCCTTCATCATACAGTTTCAAATCAAAATATTTTACATAGCCGGCATTGTCTGCCATATAGCCATAGAAATAGTCATCGTAATATCCGATATTATAGATATTCACCTTTGAGACACGGCGAAAACGAAACAGTTTCTCCTTATCATACATTCTGTGATGATGAAAAAGAGCTACCGCATCATCTGTATTCACCGATCTCTTGCCGATCGGCGTACTCGCATCTGCCAGCTTCTTCATCTGTTCTTTTACCTGGTCAAGAAACTTCTGATCAAGAACCGCTTTTCCTGCCATGGTAAAATAATAGCCATTTCCAACAGAATAGTGGATCATCACTTTCTCTACATTTTCTCTGCCTGCAACATCATAAATCGCACGCAGAAGAACCAGACATACAGTTCTTTTATATGTTTCAAACCCTATATGGTCTTTTGTGGTCACAAACTCCAGCGTACAGTCACCTTTCAGCTTTTTCTGAAGCTCCCGAAGTTTCCCGTTTACCATGACCAGTATGATCGGTGCATCTGCCTCAGCCTGGTACTCATCCACGATTTCCCTGTACGTTGTACCGAGTGCATATTCTTCATCTTTTCCGTTAATTCTGACTTTCACCATTTCCTGATCCATAAGACAGCCCTCCTGTCATACTCTCTTACAATATCATATACGGACTTTTTACTTTTGCACATGTTATCTGCAGTGACAGAAAGTTTTCTCCCAGGACTTTCTTCATTGCATTCATAAAAATATATTCTGTACCGTAATGTCCTGCGTCCACGATCGTCAGACCGCTGGCAACCGCATCGATTCCAGTATGATGATCGATATCTCCGGTCACGTAGACATCTGCGCCCTTTGCAAGAACATCTTTAATCATACTCTTACCGCTGCCGGTACAGATTGCGGCTTTTTGTACCGGTTTATCCGGATCTCCGTAGACCTTTACATCATTCAGTGAAAGGGCTTCTTTTACAAATTCTCCACACTCTTTTAAAGTCATCTTACGCGGAAGATTTCCGACACGTCCAAAGCCTTCTTCTCCCTGCTCTGTCTTAGCTGTCACAGAAAGAACTTCTCTGTCTGTAAGCTGCAGGTAATCCGCACTGAGTTCTGCCATTCCAAGCACATCATAATTTGTGTGCATAGCATAATACTGAATATCATTTCGAATCAGTTTCAGAATTCTGCGTCCTGTAAAAGAATGATTGTTTATTTTTTTCTGTCCGTCAAAGATCATCGGATGATGCGTTACGATCATATCCGCGCCGGCTGCAATTGCCTCATCAAGCGTCTCTTCTGTCAGATCCAATGCCAGAAAAACATGATTCACTTCTGCCTCATCGTCACCGACCAGAAGTCCCACATTATCCCAGTGTTCAGCCATATCGGCCGGATATCTGCCATCAAGCCAGTTCGTCAGTTCCTTTACTTTCATATCTTTGTAAAGCAGCCATGATCAGCTGCTTTTCCTCCTCTACTTCATCCAGACGTTTCTTAGCGCCCTCTCCCGCTGCATTTTTCAGCTGTCCGAAAATTTCCTCTCTGATACGCAATTCACGCTCCAGATATTTATAAAGAACCGGATGCAGCTCTTCCAACAAGAATTTTCCAAACATCTCTTCTTCTTTTGTCCAGGAATTCTTTTCTCTTTCCGGGACTGCTTTCATCATCGGATAATATTTCCCATCTTCCAGGATTATTTCTTCCTGTATGATCTGAAAACCATAATCCATAAGGAAATGACGAAAATGCGGAATATCCGACTGCGGCTGCAGGATCAGTTCCTGAAATCCCGGCAGTGCCTCTGAGCCTTCTGTAAGGATTTTCTCCATCAACGGGCCACCCATTCCAGCGATTACCAATGTATCGCCCTCGCCGGAACGAACCCCCTTTAATCCGTCACAAAGTCTCGCTTCTATGTACTGACTCATTCCATACTGTGCAATATGTTCCTGGGCTCGCTCCAGTGGTCCCTTACCAACGTCCGTAGCAATCGCCCCCGAAATCTTATGATTCAGCATGAGGTATACCGGCAGATATCCATGATCACATCCCACATCAACCAGCCGGTTTCCTTCTGTCACCATATCTGCGATCGCTTTAAGGCGCCTGGACAGCTGTACATTCCCTGCCATTAATCCAGATAATCCTTCAGCTTACGGCTGCGGCTCGGATGACGAAGCTTGCGAAGCGCTTTTGCTTCGATCTGACGGATACGTTCTCTGGTGACATTAAATTCTTTACCAACTTCTTCCAGTGTACGTGCACGTCCGTCATCCAGTCCAAAACGAAGGCGAAGTACTTTCTGTTCTCTTTCTGTCAGAGTTCCGAGAACTTCGATCAGCTGTTCTTTCAGAAGTGTGAATGCAGCTGCATCAGCCGGTACCGGAACATTGTCATCCTGAATGAAATCTCCAAGATGGCTGTCCTCTTCTTCACCGATCGGAGTCTCCAGAGATACCGGCTCCTGAGAGATCTTAAGGATCTCACGAACACGGTCTACCGGCATCTTCATTTCTTCTGCAATTTCTTCCGGAGTAGGTTCACGGCCTAACTCCTGCAGTAACTGACGGGATACACGGATCAGTTTATTGATTGTTTCAACCATATGCACCGGAATACGGATCGTACGTGCCTGGTCAGCGATTGCTCTCGTAATTGCCTGACGGATCCACCATGTTGCATAGGTACTGAATTTATATCCTTTACGATAATCAAATTTTTCTACTGCCTTAATAAGACCAAGGTTTCCTTCCTGAATCAGATCCAGGAACAGCATGCCTCGTCCAACATATCTCTTCGCAATGCTGACAACCAGACGAAGGTTGGCTTCTGCCAGACGTTTCTTCGCTTCCTCGTCTCCCTGTTCCATACGTTTTGCAAGCTCGATCTCTTCATCTGCTGTAAGAAGGCTTACTTTACCAATCTCTTTCAGATACATACGGACCGGGTCTTCGATGCTGACACCTTCCGGTACAGACAGGTCGATCTTGTCCAGTTCAATTTCTTCTTCGTCATCCATTTTTTCGATGTCTGCATCGTCATCCAGAATCAGCTCTTCATCATTTCCTGAAATACGAAGCACATCCACTCCACTGGTTTCCAGAAAATCCAGAACTTTTTCCATCTGCTCAACTTCCAGAGGCTGTTCTTTAAAGAAATCACTGATTTCCTGGTATTCCAGTACATTTTTCTTCTTTTTTGCAAGCTCCAGAAGCTCTACCAGTTTCTCGCTGAATTTGCCCATATTCATTTCCATAGG
>CAVFJK010000119.1:11113-11626 GCA_963622815.1 Ruminococcus bicirculans (ex Wegman et al. 2014) | reverse complement strand
GGGATGGTGCCATCAGTCAAACAAATTTTCCGACCAGTGGAATCGGCAGATTATCTACGCAGAAATATCTTGCATCTTCAAGCATTTTCAATGCTGTGGATTTTCCTGCTCCGGATAAACCGGTAACAATTACAAGCCGCATGTTTTATCTCCCGTTAAAATTCTCCCAGAAATTTCACTTCTGGTTCCAGTGTTACTCCAAATTTCTCATATACTGTCTCAGTCACATGTTTCATAAGACTGCATACGTCTTCCGCCGTGGCATCGCCTGTGTTGATCACAAAGCCACAGTGTTTCTCAGATACCTGGGCTCCGCCGACACGATACCCCCGAAGGCCGCTGTCCATGATCAGCTTACCGGCGAAATATCCCTCCGGACGTTTAAAAGTACTTCCTGCACTCGGATATTCCAGCGGCTGTTTCGATGTACGCTGTTCGCTCAGTTTTCTGGTAAGAGCTTTTATTTCCTCAATGTCTCCTTTTTTCAGAGAGAGCACCGCTCCCAGAACGATA
>CAVFJK010000119.1:8872-11103 GCA_963622815.1 Ruminococcus bicirculans (ex Wegman et al. 2014) | reverse complement strand
TTATAACGCTGGTGCGATATCCCATCTCAAGCTTTTCTACCGGAATCTCAAAGATTTCTCCGTTCTGGTCCATTACCGTAACTTTCCGAAGAACATCTTTCATCTCTCCGCCATAAGCTCCTGCATTCATAACGACCGCTCCGCCAAGCGTTCCCGGAATTCCACCGGCAAATTCAAAGCCGGTAAGAGACGCTCTTCTTGCCGTCACCGCGATCGTGGAAAGCAGTGCTCCCGCCGATGCATAAATCTCTGTATCCTCCACCCGGATCTCTCCGTAATTACGATCCAGCTGGATAACAACACCCCTGTAACCTTTATCACTGACAAGAAGATTACTTCCGTTTCCAAGTATAAAATATGGGAGTTTTTCTTCTTTACAGATTTCAAGGACCCGTCTTATCTCATTAAAGCTTTCCGGCATACAGAATACTTCTGCCGGACCACCGATTCGAAACGTTGTGTGCCGCTTCATCGGCTCTTCAAAGAGCACTCGTTCTGTTCCAAACTCACAGCAAAACTTCTGTTTTATTTCTTCATTCACAGATTCTGTCCTCTATCTTTCTATACAATCACTACATCAAATTACTGCATTACTGTTCGCAGTAATGTTTTATTGCTTATGTTTCATTTTACTTATTCTTTGATTTTTCTGCCAGCAGATCTCTTACAACCTCTCCTGACACAAGCATTCCGGCTGCCCCCTGTACAAACGAAATACTTCCGTTTTCTTCTGTCAAAACTTCAGTGCCGCTGCCCCTCACATTCCGGATTTTCTTTTCTTTCCGGACTTTTTCACGGGAATACAGCACTTTTACTTTCCGTATGTTCTTTTTACGAAGTTCCATACGCATAGTCTTTGCAAGCGGATCACTGCTGACTCTGGAAATATCTGCAATCTCAAGTCTTGACGGGTTCAGTTTATTCTCTGTCCCAAGGCATGAGATCACTGGTACTCCACAGACATAAGCCCGCTCGATCAGAAGCAGCTTGGATGCGACCGAATTCATTGTATCTACAATATAATCATAGGCTTTCAGGTCAAACATCCCGGCTGTATCATTGCTGTAATATGTTTCATAAGTGTGCACAAGAATATTCTCATCAATACCTCTGATATGTTCTTTTGCCACCTGTACTTTCTTACGTCCTATTACCGATTGCAGCGCATATAACTGTCTGTTGATATCAGTCAGAGAAATATCTTCATGATCAACAAGTGTAAGGCTTCCAACTCCGCAACGCGCAAGAGCTTCCACCACATACGAACCGATACCGCCCACACCGAACACAGCAATCTTTGCGCTGCTGAGCCGCTGTACATTTCTGGTTCCAAGCAGATTTTCCATTCTGGAAAATGCATCGTACATGTGCAAACCTCCTCCTGCATCTTTCATATTTATAAAGCTTCTCTGTCTCCACCCTGCTACTGTTCATCCACAGTAATTTTAATTATACTATCTGCATAAATGAATGTACAGTTTTTCATACTTTTTTAATAATCTGCGTATGAATCCCGACCAGTTCCATATACTACTGACATTAACGTTCTGCATGAACTGTTTTCTTTTACTTTCGATCGGCAATAGCCTTCTCATTATATGCATAAATCACACAAAAGTCAAAAGAAAACACTGTTTTTTTGCAAATTATTTTTTTACAAAAAAATTTTTAAGAAAGGATGAACCTCATGTCAACAGAAGCACAGCTGGAAAAGCAAAAAGCCTATGAAAAGTATGTCAAAAAAGTCACCCCCTCTCACAGTCTTCCTGTAAGTATGCTCAAAGCATTTCTGACCGGCGGCCTGATCTGTATGGCTGGTCAGCTTATCCTGAATACAGCCTCTTCCATGGGAGCAGACAAAGAAACAGCCGGAAACTGGTGTTCGCTCCTTCTGATCCTGATCAGTGTTATTCTGACCGGGCTTAATCTTTATTCCCGAATAGGAAAATTCGGTGGTGCCGGCGGTCTGGTACCTATTACCGGCTTCGCCAATTCCGTGGCAGCATCTGCGATCGAATACCGTGCAGAAGGTCAGGTCTTCGGAATCGGATGTAAGATCTTCACGATTGCCGGTCCTGTCATCCTGTACGGTATCTTAAGCTCCTGGATCCTTGGTCTTATCTATTATGTATTTAAACTTATGGAGGTGATCTGATGCAAGCCGGAACCCTTCTCGGAAAAGCCAGTATTTCCTTTGCAAATCCTGTTTTCATCCAAAGCTGTGCCTCCGT
>CAVFJK010000119.1:0-8862 GCA_963622815.1 Ruminococcus bicirculans (ex Wegman et al. 2014) | reverse complement strand
CTCCGTAGTCGGTGCCAAAGAAGGAAACGGGCCCCTTAAAAACTGCTTTGATATGATCTGTGATGATCCTATGTTTGGCGAAAAGACCTGGGAAACTGCAGAAAGCACCCTGCAAAAAGAAGCCGCCACACTTGCGATTGGAAAAGCCGGTCTTACCCCCGGAGATATCCGTTTTGTTTTTGCCGGTGATCTTCTTGCACAGACCATTGCCTCCTCTTTTGGCATTGCTGAAATGGGAATTCCGTTCTTCGGACTGTATGGTGCCTGCTCTACCATGGGGGAATCTCTTTCTCTTGGTGCAATGGCTGTATCTGCCGGATACGGTCCATATATCCTGTGTGCCACCTCAAGCCACTTTGCCACTGCCGAAAAAGAATTTCGTTTTCCATTAGGATATGGCTGTCAGCGTCCGCTTTCCGCCACCTGGACAGTTACCGGAAGCGGAGCCTGCATCCTCAGTGCAGAAGCCCCGATGCCGAGGGATACCGCAGGATTTTCCCCGCTTCGAAGCGATCAGGGATATGCTGCCGTCACAGGAACGACCAGTGGAAAAGTCGTCGATTATGGTTTCCGTGATTCACTCAATATGGGAGCCTGCATGGCACCGGCCGCATGCGATACGATCTGGCAGCATCTTACCGATTTCGAAAGATCTCCTTCTGATTATGATGCCATTCTCACCGGTGATCTCGGACTCGTCGGACAGCAGATCCTTCTGGATCTCCTCATAGAAAAAAAGACTGATCTTACTTCTGTGCATCAGGACTGCGGTCTTCTGATTTACGATAATGAAAAACAGGACACACATTCCGGCGGCAGCGGCTGTGGATGCTCTGCTTCTGTACTTGCCGCCTATATTCTTCCCCGTGTTGCTTCCGGCTACTGGAAACGCATTCTTTTCGTGCCGACAGGGGCCATGCTTTCCAAGGTCAGTTTCAACGAAGGGACACCTGTAGCAGGAATTGCCCATGCAGTCGTTATCGAGCACATCAGCAGACAGGAGGTATGATCATGGATTATTTTAATGCATTCTGGGTAGGCGGGCTGATCTGCGCCCTCGTTCAAATTCTTCTGGATAAAACAAAAATGCTTCCGGGCCGCGTCATGGTCCTGCTTGTCTGCTCCGGAGCCGTCTTAAGTGCCATCGGGCTTTATCAGCCCTTTACAGAATATGCAGGTGCAGGCGCCAGCGTTCCTCTTCTCGGATTTGGAAATGTTCTGTGGAAAGGTATGAAAAAAGCAATCGATGAGGACGGTTTTCTCGGGCTCTTTACCGGCGGTTTCACTGCCTGTGCCGTAGGTGTATCGGCCGCATTAATCTTCTCCTACCTGGCAAGCCTGATCTTTCGCCCTAAAATGAAAGAATAAAGCAAAACATCCGTTTGCTCTTTGTCTGTCACTGGTAAAGCGAATCCTGGTTGGACTGATTCTCGGTGCCATCCTCGGAATCGCTGTACCGGGAGCAACCGGCATCTCAATTCTTGGTGATGTCTTTGTAGGCGCCCTTAAGGCAATCGCACCACTTCTGGTATTCTTTCTTGTTATCAGTTCTCTGTGTAACGCAGGAAAATCCCATGGCGGCGTAATCAAAACAGTTATCATACTTTATATGTTCAGTACTGTATTAGCTGCTGTTATTGCCGTTTTCGCAAGTATGGCTTTCCCGGTAAAAATAACATGTCGCAGACGGAATCTCTACCGTTGTTACCTGGATCATCAACCTGGCTCCGTTCGGCATCTCCGATGATATCTCCATGCAGGTTGTTGCCGTAGGTTTCATCATCGGAGTTATTCAGGACTCTGTAGAAACAGCCCTGAACTCTTCTTCCGACCTTCTTCTTTCCGCTTCCGCTGAATTCAGACAGTGGCGACTGGAAGGTAAGGAAATCAAATTCTAGTAGATTTTCTATGTTTATTGATTTATCTCCAAAAAAGGATCCGACAGATAATCTCTGCCGGGTCCTTTTCCCTTTGTTATTCTATTATTCTGCTCTTTTCTGTCCTACCATCTCTTCCAGAAAAACAGTCCTGCCCCCAGACCTTTTCCCAGTGCGACCATCAGTACAAATACAGTCAGATACCGTACGATGCGTGCCCTTCTCATAAAGATTGGAAATACATTCAGAATTTCTGCCAGTGCCATTGCCCAGCATCCGACAAAAATTCCACTGAACAGTCCAAATATCGTAAGGAAAGCGCCATGTCCCGGCATTCTGAGTTCGAAGACCTGAAACAGGTTTCCGAACACCGCCCCCAGCAAAACCATATCCTCATAAAACAAGATATGATTTGCCGTATGCGTTCTGTCTGCAAAGTCTGCGATCACGCCAAGTTCTACAATAAATGAAAACAGTCCGCCGGCAACAACCGTTCCCGCGCTTAAACCGATCAGTACCAGGAACAGGCTTCCCCACCACATCACCGTTCTCCTGCTTCCAGTTCTTCTTTTCTTCTGGAAGCATCTTCTACCAGTGTTGTCTGGATATCGTTTTCATAAAGCCGCATCTGGACTTCCATCGGCGTCGGATCCACCGTGAATCGTTTTTTTCCAAAATGATTGAAAAAGATCAGGATACCGATCGTCAGACCAATTGAATACGTAATTTCCAGAATGGTAAACCCGTCACTTTTTCTTCCCATCACAAGCTCATAGATCTGTCCGAACAGTTCCGGACCGCCCACATCGTTATTGAATGCCATGATAGAGAATGCAGAACCAAAGAAGATGACCGCTGCCACAACTGTCACTTTCAGAATATGCCAGGCGTACGGTGGTGTCTTCTGATTTTCACAGGTCACAATGATATCTGTTTCGCCCAGATTCTGCACTTCTACTTTTGGATACTGCGCATGAATGCAGGCAATGATCTCAAGAACAGAAACCACATATCTCTGCTCTTTTTTCCCATGCATCTTCAATATCTTTAATGTCTGAAGCTTTGGCAGGATATTCTTGTCGGAACATTCCATCGTAACGATATCCTTCAGAAACACATCCTGTTCCGTCACTTCAACATTACGGTCTCCTTTTATATAAAGTGTTACTGTTTCGGAAGCCATAGTCTCATCTGTCCTTTCCGTTTTTTACAGAACCTTCTGTCCGCTATATACAGTATCTGTATATTCAGAAGATTTATGCCTCTGTTTTTTCCTGTGTTTCTTTTTTCAGTCTTTTAAGGATTCTTTTTTCCATTCTGGATACCTGGACCTGCGATACCCCCAGCTTTCCGGCCACTTCTGTCTGCGTCATATCGCAGAAATAGCGCATACAGATCAGTTTTCTTTCGTCCTTTTCGAGTGTTCCGAGCAGCTCTTCCAGAAAAATCTTATTTAAGACTTTCTCATGTCTGTTTTCTTTTTCAGGAAGTTTATCGAGAAGCCTGAGTTCTGTGCCCTCTCCCTGATGAATGGAACGATAAATAGATTCTACCTCCGAAGCCGCGTCCATGGCCATTGCGATCTCTTCCGGGGGCAATCCCAGTTCTCTCGAAATTTCTGATATATCCGGCTCCCTTCCCAGGTTTTTCTCCAATTCCTCTCTTACTTTATAGATTCGATATTGATTTTCTTTTATACTCCGACTCACTTTCAGCATCCCGTCGTCACGCAGGAAACGCTTGATCTCACCAGCAATCATCGGCACCGCATACGTGGAAAACTTCACATCATAAGAAAGATCAAACTTGTCCACCGCTTTCAGAAGCCCGATACTGCCGATCTGAAACAGATCTTCCATCTCTACGCCTCTTCCGCGAAATCGGTGTGCAACACTGTAGATCAGTCCCGTATTCTCCTTAAACAAAATGTCTCTTGCTTCTTTATCCCCCTGGTGCGCACGCCCGATCAGGGCAATGGTATCCCAGGTCATTTTTCTTACCGGCCAATGATCTTTTTCATGTGTACAACAGTTCCTTTATCTATCTCTGATTCTACTGAAAGTTCATCCATAAATGCCTCCATAAAAGTAAAACCCATTCCGGATCTGTCTTTATCCGGTTTTGACGTATACATTGGTTCCATCGCTTTTTCGACATCACAGATTCCTGCGCCATGATCGATGATATCCACATACAGCTCCCTCTCTTTATAAGACAGACGCATTTCAATCTTACCGCCTTTTCCCTCATATCCATGAATGATACAGTTCGTCACAGCCTCTGATACTGCCGTTTTAAGATCCGCGATCTCCTCCAGCGTCGGATTCAGCTGCGTACAGAAAGAAGCGGCTGTTACTCTGGCAAGTCCTTCATTTGCCGGAATACTGTCAAAAATGAGCACCATTTTATTTTCTCTTATTTCATTTGTATTCTCTTTCATGACGTTTCCTCCTCTCCGGCCTTCTGAATCATGATATAGCGATGTAACCCTGATAAGCGCAGTAAACGCTCTATATGGCGGTTTACGCCGACTGCACGGATACAGTCCTTACGCATTCCAAGCGCACGGTACCGGCCCATCACAAGCCCGATTCCGGAGCTGTCCATAAACTCCGTTCTTGAAAAATCAAACAGAATTGTCCGTACATACGTCTTACCGGAAATACTTTCTGCCTCTTTTCGAATCATATCCGCTACAGGATGGTCCAGATCTGGCGGAAGGATGATCCTCAGTGTCGTCCCCTCCAGCTGAAACATTTCATTCATTCTCTGCTCCCCCTTTATAATCCCCTGTATAAAAAGAAAAAGGAGATGCACGTTAAATGTACATCCCCTTCTCCGAGGTTTTTCTGTAAATATATCTGCCGCTTTTAAGCAGCTGTTATTTATTCGTAATAATCGCCATATTCATCATATCCGCTATAGTCTGTATCATCGTAAGAGGTATCGTCATAAGAAGTGTCATCATACCCGGAAGAATCACCTTCCGAACTATCCTCTCCATTATCTGAAGAAGACTGACTCTGTACGCCCTCTGTATCTCCGATTCCTGTCACACCGGTAGCATCCCTGATCGTGGTATAGATGGATTTCATGCTGTCCGTCAGAACATCTACATGCACTTTCTGGATCTCCACAGCTGCTTCATCCAGATTCTGCTGCTGATAATACGTATAAGACTGCAGAAGAGCCTGGTAACTCTCACTCTTTGCCTGTTCATCCGTAAGCTGCTGTGTAACAGACTCCACGGTATCTCCGGACTCTTTCGCCTCTCCCTGTACTTTCGTAAGCTCTGCTCCCTGACTGGCAAGAGATTCACTGTACTGCACAATCTGCTGGTTAGCCTCCTGATAGATGCCCTGCCTTATCGCAGGAACCGCCAGAAGCCAGAATGCCACAGCACCCGCGGCAATACCCGCCATCAGGATAAAAAATATCGAAATTCTTGAGTGTTCTCTGTATACAGTCGGCTGGATAACTCTTTCGCTTCCGAGAATATCTGCATCCAGATTATCCTTCTCCTTATTTCCGGAGCGAAACAGCCCTTTCTTTCTCTTTTCAAGTCTCGTCGTCACACCGGTCTGCTCATCAACTTCCCTCAGAAAACGAAGCGTCGTGGTATTTGTTTTATCAATTCTTGCTGCCTTTTTGAGGATTCTTCTTGCCTTGTTCCATTCACCGTTTTTCATCTGGATCAGTGCAAGCAGATGATATCCCTTGATCAGCTTGGAATTCTGTGTAAGAATTTTGCGAAGCTGGATTGCAGCCATATCTTCATGTCCCTCTCTGCAGAGCAGCAGTGCATGATTGTATTTCTTGATCGTTTCGTTGATTGCAGCCAGTTTATTCGGATTCGCCTGTAATTTATTGATGTATTCTGTTGCCAGATTTCTGGTCGGCTGAAGATTCTTACTGATGACCCATTCGCTGAGTGCCGAAACAACTTCTCCCGTCTCAAAATACACCAGACCAAGCAGATTTCTCGCTCTGATATTTCGTTTATCATACATAAGACTCTGTTTCAGACAGGCGATCGCACCGGACAGGTCACGGATGCTCGCCTTCTCAAGTCCCTGGTTATAAAAAGCCTTCGACAGATAATCTACCTTTTTCTGAATCAGTACATTATACCCACAGCTCGGACAGTAATCCAGATCCATGTCTGTAAGAAATGCACCGCAGTTCATACAATTCATGTAGTTCTCCTTGTATCTTATTTTACACGTCTGTTACTTTTTGCTTCTCTTAATACTTCCTGAAGAACATCCAGAATATCTGTAAGCTCTCTGTCATAGATTGCACCTTCTGCATCTGTAACATCCAGACATGGTTCAAACTTCTTCAGTTCCTCTTCATAATCAATCATGGTATTCTCCTTTATCTTCCGATTCCCTTCAGGATCGCTGTCTTGATCTCGCCAACCAGATAGAGGGAGCCAACACAGAACAGCATGCCGTCCTCACCCTTAACATCCAGGGCCTTCTGGAATGCTTCTTCCACATCCTCACAGGCTTCTGCACTCGGGCAGCCTTCTTCTCTGAAAATATTCGCCAGTTTCTCCGCCGGAACCTTTCGATATCCGCCCACCTGCGTTACGATCACATAGCGGAAAGAAATTCTTCCGAGGATAGTACGGATCATATCTGTATAATCTTTATCATCTACTGCCGAAAAAAGAAGTGTCAGCGGACAGTCGTTCTGGAAATGCGTTGCAGTCTCCACAAATTTCTCCACGCCATCTTCATTATGCGCTCCGTCTACGATCACGCCCGGAAGAACGGTTTCCATACGTCCCTGCCAGCATGTTTCAAGGAGCCCCTTCTTAACAGCCTCCATCGGTATCTTTACCTGGTCTTTCAGCACTTCGATCGTCTTCAGTGCAAGGGAGCTGTTCATCACCTGGTACTCTGCAATAAAAGGCAGTGAAAAAACTGTATTTCCATAATACTCATTATCATAGAAAAAATCAATGCCAGTCCTGGTGTTTCGAATGATTTTTGTATCTTCTTTTTTCACTTCATAATACGGACTTCCAAGCTCCTGTGCTCTCGCACGGATCACACCGGCAGCTCTTAAATCATTTCCATCATAAACTACCGGTACTCCCGGTACGATGATACCCGCTTTCTCACCAGCAATCGCTTCGATCGTATTTCCAAGATACTGCATATGATCAAAACTGATCGATGTGATCACACAGGCAATCGGATTTTCTACAGCTGTCGTTGCATCAAGTTTTCCCCCAAGTCCAGTCTCAAGGATCACATAATCCACATCGGCCTCGGCAAAGACCACCATTCCCATCAGAAACAGGAATTCGAAATAGGTCGGATGATAGCTTCCCTCTGCAACCAGTTCATCTGCCAGTTTTTTTACTTTTTCAAAAGCACTCAGGAAGGTATCATTGTCAATATTCTTCTCGTTGATCTGGAAGCGTTCATTGATCACCACCAGATGCGGAGAGGTAAAAAGTCCGCAGGAATATCCGGCTTCTCTTAAAACAGAAGTCAGAAATGCACAGGTGCTTCCTTTCCCATTCGTTCCGGCCACATGTACGACCTTAAAACGATCCTGCGGATTTCCAAGACGGTGCAGGCATTCCTTTGTGTGTTCCAGTTTATTCTTTGTTGTAAATTTGGGAGTTTCCTCAATATAAGCAACTGCTTCTTCGTAATTCATAAAAAAATTCACCACTCATCTAATGTATTCGCAGCCGTCTGATCATTCAGGATCAAACTGCTACGATATCATTATATATGAGTGGTGAAAGATGTCCAGTACTAATCGTAATCTTTTATTCGTCAGAATCAGGATTCATCCGTCGGAAGTTTCCATTTATTCTCAGAATACAGCATATAAACCGAACGATCGTAGCTCTTACTCAGAGCTTTTCTGGTCGAACTGTTACTTCGCTGCGATACAGAGATCCGGTCGAAATCATCCAGTTCTGTTCCCGAAATCATAAGTGTCGTCGGATTTACATAGACGGTATCGATCCATTCTCCATTCAGTTTGACCTGACTGGATGGTGTAAAGTTCGTTCCCTTCAGGCGATACGTAAAGTCAGATTCCGAAACAAGATCCATCGAATCGAGTGTTACCTCATAGAGACCCATACGCATTTTTGTCCTCTCGAAGGATTCGCCGTTTTCTTTATAGGAATACTGCTCTCCATAAAGGAGGTCATACTGCAGTGTCTCCAGATCCACCTGATAATTTCTGGTGTTTCTTCTCGCCTGATGATAACGGAAAACAGTACCTTCATGAATACCTGCACGGTCCATAACTTCTGCTGCCATCTGATAAGCTGCAAGGTTTACATCTTTTTTCTCCATTCCGAAATTGTCCCACATAACATACTCGGTCTGGAACAGATATTTGTTCTTCAGGTCTTCTACTTTCAGTCCCATTGTCGGAAGATGATCGCCATACATAACAAGAATGACATCTTCCGGATAATCTGCAAGTGCATCTGTCAGCTCTTTTACAAAATTATCCATCTCGTGAATCTCATTGCAGTAGTATTCCCACTGGTTATTCTGTTCTTCTGTAGCCGCTCCGGTAACCGTGATTTCCGGATTGTCGATCAGTTCTTCCTCCGGATAAGCTCCATGTCCCTGTACAGAGATCGTATAAACATAGTCAGGACCTTCAGTAGAATCCAGACACTTAATGATCTCATCTGTCAGGACTTCATCCTTTGTCCAGCCAAGAGGGTTCTTATCCTCCTCTTCCGGCATGTATTCTGCCGAAGTAAAGGTGTCAAACCCAAGATTCGGGAAAATACTTCTTCTTCCATAGAAATTCGCTTCGTTATTATGTACTGCATGCGTGGAATATCCAAGATTTTTCAGCACATACGGTGCACTTTCGCAGGTTGTCTCTTTCAGGATGCTCTTATACGGATATTCTCCCGGTCCGAAATAATGCAGGCTCATACCTGTAATGGATTCAAACTCCGTATTTGCGGTTCCGGCACCGACAG
>CAVFJK010000118.1:0-3404 GCA_963622815.1 Ruminococcus bicirculans (ex Wegman et al. 2014) | reverse complement strand
CTATATAGAAGCCCCTTTCGAGGTGGATATTTGAAAACTTTTCTGAAACCTTTGACTGCTGCCGAGGAAAGGCTCTGCCTCAGACGCTGCCAGGAAGGGGATCCGGAGGCAAAACGTATTCTGATCGAACGTAATCTCCGTCTGGTCGCCCATGTTGCAAAAAAATATCAGGGAAATGGCGAAGATCTTGAAGATCTGATCTCAATCGGCACGATCGGCCTGATCAAAGCAATTTCGACTTTTAATCTTGAACGTTCTTCCAGGCTGTCCACTTATGCCGCACGCTGTATCGATAACGAACTTCTGATGATGCTGCGAGCCAGAAAAAAACGTTCCCGGGAAGTTTCTCTCTATGAACCGATCGGTACGGATAAAGAAGGAAATGAAATCAGTCTTCTGGACATTATCGAAAGCCCGCCTGTCGATATCGTAGAAGACTATTCTGTCCGTCAGGATATCCGATTTCTCTTTTCCTCTATGAAAGATATCCTCACTCCGAAAGAATATCAAGTCATCTGCTGCCGTTTCGGCCTGTTTGATACGGATGAAATGACGCAGCGTGAGATTGCCGATCAGCTTCATATCAGCCGTTCTTATGTCTCAAGAATCGAAAAAAGTGCATTAAAAAAATTGCGGACCTTATTTTAGGTCCGCAACTTTTATGCTTCCGATCTTCTGAGAAGATCATATTTCTCAATTTCTGCACCAAGGTCTACGGCAAGTTTCTGCTGCGGATGCGGTGCGCTTTCTACAGAATTTCCATCTTTATCATAGATTGCACGAACGGTTGCCGTGATATTTCTGCCATCCGGTTTCATGATCTCGATTGTCTCACCTACGGTAAACTTATTTCTCTGGGTAATATGTGCAAAGCCGTTTTCGTCAACTTCTTCTGCATAGCCGAGGTAAGTGTATTCCTTCACATAGGTATTGTTGTCGTAGATCTGGGTATTCTCATCCGGTTTTCCATAGAAGAATCCGGTCGTGAACTGACGGTAGGTACAGTTTGAAATCTGCTCCTGGTACCATGACATATTTGCCTTATATTTCTCTGGAGATTCCATGTAATCGTCAATTGCTTTACGATAAGTTCTCGCAACAGTTGCCACATAAAGAGCGGTCTTCATACGGCCTTCGATCTTAAGACTGTCAATTCCGCTGTTCAGGATATCGCCCATATGCTCTACCATGCAAAGGTCCTTTGAGTTAAAGATATAAGTTCCTCTCTCATTTTCGAACACCGGCATATATTCACCCGGACGTTTTTCCTCCACGATAGAATATTTCCAGCGGCACGGATGTGTACAGGCTCCCTGATTCGCATCTCTGCCTACAAGGTAATTACTCAGCAGGCATCTTCCGGAATAAGAAATACACATTGCTCCGTGAACAAATGTCTCAATCTCCATATCATCCGGGATATGTGCACGGATCTCACTAATCTCTTTCAGGGAAAGCTCACGTGCTGTTACGACACGCTTTGCACCAAGTTTATACCAGAAACGATACGTCTCATAGTTTGTATTGTTTGCCTGTGTACTGATATGGCACTCAATCTCCGGACAGATCTCACGTGCATACGTAAAGATTCCCGGGTCTGCAATGATCAGTGCATCCGGTTTCAGTTCTTTCAGCTCCTGCAGATATTCTCTGACTCCCGGAAGATCATCATTATGTGCCAGAATATTTACTGTCACATAAACTTTTACTCCATGTTCATGTGCAAACGCAATTCCCTCTGCCATATCTTCATGTGAAAAATTCTTGGCTTTTGCGCGGAGGCCAAATACTTCTCCACCTATATATACCGCATCTGCTCCAAATACAACGGCTATTTTCAGTACCTCAAGGCTGCTTGCAGGTACCAGTAACTCTATATTTCTCATGCTTCCTCCTTAACGCTTAAGGACACGCCGTCCCCCAGCGGAATAATACTTGTCATAAGCTGTGGATGGTGTTTCAGTTCATACAAATATTCTCTCATACGCTTGTAGATCGTACGGTTTCTTCGTTCCACAAGATAATGGGATTCAATCAGTTCGCCCTCCTGAAGTACATTATCTGACATCAGGACTCCGCCCGGTGCAAGAAGACGCACCACATCCGGAAGCCAGTGGATATACTGCCCCTTAGCCGCATCCATAAAGATCAGTTCATACGGTCCGGAAAGTTCTTTCAGAATCTTGCCTGCATCCCCTTCCAGAAATGTGATCTGGGCTTCACGTCCTGCTCTGTGAAAATTTTCCTTTGCTTTCGGAATTCTTTTCTCATAATTTTCAATCGTTGTAATGTGCATATCCGGCTGACTGTATTCACACATAAGAAGTGTGGAGAAACCAACGGCTGTCCCCACTTCCAGAATACGCTGTGGCTTTTTAAGTGCCAGCAGTGTCTTTATAAAGCTCTGCATCTCCTTACGGATGATCGGAACTCCCTCTGACAGAGCAGAACACTCCAGTTCATCAAGAAATGGAGTGTTGCCTGCATCAAGGGAATTAATAAACGTACGCATTCTTTCTTCTACGATCACGAAGTGGCTCCTTCCTGCTCTGAATCGCCGGCAAGGATTCCCATGATCCTGTTCGGTGTATAAGCAGTACTGAGAAGATATGTGCCCGGTTTCATTTTCCCACTGTAATTTGAAAGTTTTTCCTGAACCCAGAATACCAGGCTATCCTCGATCAGGCCTTTGCTCTTTAATGTTTTTGCAATGTCATAACTGCTCGCATCTTCTTTTATCACGACAGTCACTTCCTGTCCTTCGCCCGGACTCATTGCCTGCTGGTTAAAAACATTATATCCAAACTGATAGGTAACTTTTCCGATCCAGATAATAAGGACAGCTACGCATACATATAAAGCGATCTTAAAAAATCCTCCGGCAACGATCACTCCTGCCGCACCTACCCGGTCTTTCGTTTCTCCCATATGTGCTCCTTTCTGGGTTTGTATCTCAGATTTCCGGTATTGTGATCTCAATACCGTCCGTCAGTGTCTTACAGATCTGCTGCATCATCCTGCAAAGCGCCAGCTCTGCGTCAAGATAGGCATTTACTTCCGGATTTCTCCGAAGTTCTGCCGATTCTCTGGCCAGCTGCTCCGCATCCTGAAGCAGATTTCCCTTTTCTTCATTCTGAAGCCTAAAGTTATCTGCCCGGAAATGCTGCACTCTCGAGGCAAGTTCCGGATTCTTTTCCAGAATTGCCTCCTGTTTCTTATAAGTTCTGTACACATCACTCTTCTGGATAGAATTCAGAAGAAGATGAATGTTTCTGTTTACAGTGTCCATGTTATTTATGCCTCCATAATGATCGGCAGGATCATCGGACTTCTCTTTGTTCTCTTCCACAGGAAATCACTGAGTGCATCTTTTACTGTATTCTTGATCTTGCCCCAGTCAGTAA
>CAVFJK010000117.1:31261-32602 GCA_963622815.1 Ruminococcus bicirculans (ex Wegman et al. 2014) | reverse complement strand
CATACATGAAGTGATCCATGTGGATTATAAGGATCTGGCAGATGGTGAGCCTTTTCAGCAGGCAGTCAGAGAGTTCCTGAAATGGTGCGGGGAAGAGTATGTATTTTGAACCTGGGGAAATCAGGATGTGATGGAATTGCAGCGAAACATGAAGTACTATGGTCTGCTTTCCCTGCTTCCGGGGCCGGTTATGTATTATGATATACAGAAAATTTACGGAATCTGTCATGAAGAGGCAGGTGGACGCAGAAGCCTTGAATTCGCAATCGATCAGATGGGAATTCCAAAGGCACAGGATTTTCACCGGGCACTGACTGATGCCCGTTATACCGGAGAAATTCTTAAAACACTGGATCCGGCAGATGTTCGTGTGAATTCATCGATTGATGTTTATCAGAATCCAAAGAGCAAAAAAGAAGAAATCTTTCTTTCATATCCGACGTATGATCAGTATGTATCACGAGAATTTGCTGATAAGGAAAAGGTAATGAAAGACCGGGAGGTTGCAAGTACCCGCTGTCCGGTATGCCATATGCCGGCAAAACGTAAGATTCGCTGGTTTATGAATAATTCCCGTGCGTATGAAAGTGTGTCGCTTTGTCAGAAGCATGGGTATATAAAAGGAAAAGTACGAATCCGTCATACGGATGAAGATGCGTATTATGCAATTAAGACGCTAAAGAGAATTGAAGAAAAAAATGCGGAAGAAATCCGTGAAAAAAGGGATTCCCTCCGCAAGAAGAGACAGGCGAAACGTCAGTCAGAGAAGCTGGTCTGAAAGAAGTTGTGTCTGGTAATATCTGGCAGTTCCAACCGGATGATCGTTATAAGTAAATGTGACGGTCAGAAGGGGAAGACCTGCCGGATTTTTTGTTATGGAGTAAGTTTTCTTTAAAGCACTGGTATCGACTCCCGTTGGAAGGGATACGCTGGCAGTACGCCTGGTTTCAAAGAGTGTATCGTTATCGTAATCTTTCAGAATATATTTTTCTGCCGGCAGACACCGTCTGGTGATTTTCTCAGGAAGATCTTTAACGGCAGTTCTGGAGAAATTATTAAAACCATAGTCCAGAAGATTTGCAGTGTCGGCATAAGCACCATTTACGGACTGCAGTACGACTGCCACCAGGTAAGTGTTGTCATTCTTTGCGTAGGTAACAAGCGTATTTCCGGCAGCTTCTGTATAGCCGGTCTTACCTCCTAAAACACCGTCATATGCGTAAGCCTGACTTTTCATCATCTTATGGTGATTAAGAAGATAGCGGGTTTCTGCGAATTTATTTGTTGGCGGAATCTCGTAATAAAGCGTCGAGGCAAATTTACGGAAAGTCGGATTAAACC
>CAVFJK010000117.1:19860-31251 GCA_963622815.1 Ruminococcus bicirculans (ex Wegman et al. 2014) | reverse complement strand
TCTGATTAAACCTGGGTGCACGGGCAATTTTAGCCATATCAGCGGCTGTCGTATAATGCGTTTCATCCGGAAGTCCGTTCGGGTTATTAAAATGCGTGTTTGTGCATCCAAGCTGACGTGCTTTAAGGTTCATCTGTTCTACGAATTTTTTTGCAGAGCCGGAAGTCAGCTCAGCAACAGCCAGAGTCATTTCGTTAGCGGACTGCAGCATGATTGCCATAAGTGCCTGTTCGATCGTAAATTCCTCTCCTGTGTCGGCGTAAATACTGGAGCTGTTGGAATCAGAGATTCCATAGGCAGCAGATTCCGTCATGGTAAATTTATCGCTCGGATTCAGATTTTCGCATCCGAGAAGAGCTGTCATAATTTTCGTAATGCTGGCAGGATACTGGGCCTTATCTGCATTTTTAGAATAAAGGACAGCACCTGTAAACATATCGACCAGGATTGCAGATTCACCTTCAATCTGAGGACCCTTTATCCAGTCTTTGACGGAATCAGTATCTGCCGGCTGTGCATAGTAGGCAGTATGCGGGTCTGGAGTCGGCGTTGCTGTTACCAGGGGAGCACCGTATTCGTCGGTAGCAAAGACGGGAATGACCTGCGTGACGATGACCGCAGAACAGAGGATGCCGGTCAATATCCGCCGCAGCAAATGTTTCTTTTTTATATTCATGTAAGTACCTTTCTGATCATATTTTCTTATAGTATATCACTTCCTACAATTATACTGTAATCATTTTCCGCATACAAGGGTTAAAACGGCACAAAAACGGTGCAAAAACCCTGTGAATATCGCAAAAAGACCTTGACATATGGAAAAATATCACCTTATAATAAAACAGCACGTATAAAATAAGTAAAAACTTTGATGGAGACAGTAGATCGGAACAAAATCCGCAGAGAGCCGGGATAAGGTGGGAGCCTGGCGAGAGTAATTTCGATGGAAGATCACTCCGGAGTTTCTTTCCTGAAATTTAAGTAAGGAAGGACGGTGTTTCCGTCGTTAAAGGGAACATGTATCGGCGTTTTATTACTACCAGCCCGTACAATGTAACAGGTGGTGCGAATGTGAAAATTGCTTTCGTCCTTTTACAGGACGGAAGTTTTTTTGTTTTGTTGGGAAAATATAGAAATTTGAAAATGGACTTGTCCGTTTTGATTATCTGAAGAATTTAAAGGAGGAATTTATTGTGTATCAGAAAGTAGACACGAACCTGAATTTTGTAGACCGTGAAAAACAGGTAGAAAAATTCTGGAAAGAAAATCATATTTTTGAAAAAAGTATGGAAGACCGTAAAGATGATCCTACTTATATGTTTTATGACGGACCGCCGACAGCAAACGGCAAACCGCACATCGGTCATGTACTGACCCGTGTTATCAAAGATATGATCCCGAGATACCGTACTATGAAAGGTTACATGGTACCTCGTAAAGCAGGATGGGATACCCACGGACTTCCGGTAGAACTGGAAGTTGAGAAGAAACTTGGTCTGGACGGAAAAGAGCAGATTGAGGAATATGGTATGGAGCCATTCATCCAGCAGTGTAAAGAAAGTGTCTGGAAATACAAAGGAATGTGGGAAGACTTTTCCTCAACTGTTGGTTTCTGGGCTGATATGGAAAACCCATATGTTACTTACCATGATGACTATATCGAGTCTGAGTGGTGGGCTCTGAAAGAGATATGGAATAAGAAACTTCTTTATAAAGGATTCAAAATCGTTCCTTACTGCCCGCGTTGTGGAACTCCGCTTTCCGCGCAGGAGGTTTCTCAGGGTTATAAAACAGTTAAAGAACGTTCTGCAATCGTTCGTTTTAAAGTTGTCGGAGAGGATGCATACTTCCTGGCATGGACCACAACACCGTGGACACTGCCATCCAACGTTGCACTCTGCGTAAACCCGGATGAGACATACTGTAAAGTAAAAGCGGCAGACGGCTATACTTATTATATGGCAGAAGCTCTGCTTGATACAGTTCTTGGTAAACTTGGTTCCGAAGAGACACCGGCATACGAAGTCCTTGAGAAATATGTTGGTAAAGATCTGGAATACAAAGAATATGAGCCGCTCTTTGCATGTGCAGGAGAGGCAGCTGCAAAACAGAAAAAGAAAGCTCATTTTGTTACAGCAGACAGCTATGTAACTATGAGCGATGGTACCGGTATCGTTCATATCGCACCTGCATTTGGTGAAGACGACAGCCGTATCGGACGTAACTATGATCTTCCGTTCGTACAGTTTGTAGATGGAAAAGGTGATCTGACAGCAGAGACTCCATATGCAGGAATCTTTGTAAAGAAAGCTGATCCGCTTGTACTTCAGGATCTCGATAAAGAAGGAAAACTCTTCGATGCTCCGAAATTTGAGCATGATTATCCGCACTGCTGGAGATGTGATACACCACTGATCTACTATGCGCGTGAGTCCTGGTTCATTAAGATGACAGCTGTTAAAGATGACCTGATCCGCAACAATAATACTATCAACTGGATTCCGGAGAGCATCGGTAAAGGACGTTTCGGCGACTGGCTGGAAAACGTTCAGGACTGGGGTATTTCCAGAAACCGTTACTGGGGAACACCACTGAACATCTGGCAGTGTGACTGCGGACATATGCATTCTGTCGGAAGCCGTCAGGAACTGTTCGAGATGAGCGGCGACGAAAAAGCGAAGACAGTAGAACTTCATCGTCCATACATTGATGAGATCACTCTGAAATGCCCGGAATGCGGTGGAACCATGCATCGTGTACCGGAGGTTATTGACTGCTGGTTTGACTCAGGAGCAATGCCTTTTGCACAGCATCATTATCCATTTGAAAATAAAGAACTTTTTGAAAAACAGTTCCCGGCAGACTTTATCTCTGAGGCTGTTGACCAGACAAGAGGATGGTTCTATTCTCTGCTTGCTGAGTCTACGATCCTGTTCAACCAGGCTCCATATAAGAACGTTATCGTTCTCGGACATGTACAGGATGAGAATGGCCAGAAGATGAGTAAGTCCAAAGGAAATGCAGTTGATCCGTTTGATGCGCTTGAGAAATACGGTGCAGATGCGATCCGCTGGTACTTCTATATCAACAGTGCTCCGTGGCTGCCGAACCGTTTCCATGGAAAAGCCGTTCAGGAAGGTCAGCGTAAATTCATGGGTACTCTGTGGAATACCTACGCATTCTTTGTTCTTTATGCAAATATTGACAATTTCGACCCGACAAAATATACTTTAGATTATGACAATCTTCCGATCATGGACAAATGGCTGTTAAGCAAGCTGAATTCCGTAGTGAAGACTGTCGATGACTGCCTTGAAAACTACAAGATTCCGGAAAGCGCAAGAGCTCTTCAGGAATTTGTAGATGAGATGAGTAACTGGTATGTAAGAAGAAGCCGTGAACGTTTCTGGGCTAAGGGCATGGAGCAGGATAAGATCAATGCTTACATGACTCTGTATACTGCTCTGGTAACAATTTCCAAAGCAGCAGCTCCGATGATCCCGTTCATGACAGAAGAAATCTATCAGAACCTTGTAAGAAGCGTTGACAAAGACGCAATCGAGAGTATTCATCTCTGTGACTTCCCGAAAGTTGAAGAAGCATGGATCAACAAAGAACTGGAAGACGATATGGAAGAACTTCTCAAGATCGTTGTTCTTGGACGTGCAGCAAGAAATACTGCAAATATCAAGAACCGTCAGCCAATTGGTACAATGTACATCAAAGCTGACAAAGAAATGGGTGAGTTCTATACAGATATCATTGCAGACGAGCTGAATGTTAAAGAAGTGAAGTTTGCAAATGACGTAGAGTCCTTCATTTCCTACAGCTTTAAACCGCAGCTCCGTACAGTAGGACCGAAATACGGTAAACTTCTGAACGGTATCCGTACAGCACTTGCTGAAATTAACGGAACAGAAGCTATGAATGAACTGAGATCCACAGGTCTTCTGACACTGGACATCGATGGAAACAAGGTAGAACTTTCTGAGGAAGACTTATTGATCGAGACTGCACAGACAGAAGGTTATGTAACAGAAGCAGATGGTGATATTTCTGTAGTTCTTGATACAAATCTGACACCTGAGCTGATCGAAGAGGGATTCGTCCGTGAGATCGTCAGCAAGGTTCAGACAATGAGAAAAGAAGCCGGATTTGAAGTTATGGACAAAATCCATATCTATGCAAAAGATAATGACAGGATCCTTGAACTCATGAAGAACCACAAAGAAGAAATCATGTCTGAAGTACTGGCAGAGGATATGACTCTGGGCACAACCGATGGCTATGTAAAAGAATGGAACATTAACAAAGAGCCAGTTGTTCTTGGTGTCGCAAAAATGTAAAAGCTCATGCCCGGTATATTCTGCCGGGCATAATTTGCTGAAAACGGGGGAATTAAAGACGCACAGGAATGCTGTGTAATTAAGGAGGAAACGTAATGATCGACAAGCAGTTCAAAAAAGAAGCTTTCAAAGAGAGCATAAAGGAAAACGTTAAATTCCTTTATCGTAAAAAACTTGAAGAAGCTACACAGGAGCAGATCTTCCAGGCTGTATGCTACACTGTAAAAGACGTTATAATTGATAACTGGCTGGAAACACAGAATGCATATAAAGAACAGGATCCGAAGACAGTATACTATATGTCCATGGAATTCCTGATGGGCCGTGCACTTGGAAACAACCTGATCAATCTGACTGCATACAAAGAAGTTAAAGAAGCTCTGGATGAGCTCGGACTTGATATCAACGCAATTGAGGATCAGGAACCGGATCCGGCACTTGGCAACGGTGGTCTGGGACGTCTGGCTGCATGCTTCCTGGATTCTCTTGCAACGCTGAATTACAGTGCATATGGATGCGGTATCCGCTATCGTTATGGTATGTTCAAACAGCAGATCAAAGACGGATATCAGGTAGAAGTACCGGATAACTGGCTGAAAAACGGATATCCATTCGAACTTCGCCGCCCGGAATATGCAAAAGAAGTTCATTTTGGCGGATATGTTGATGTAGAATATGATCCGGCAACAGGATCCAATAAATTTGTACACAAAGGATATCAGGCCGTAAAAGCTGTTCCTTTTGATATGCCGATCGTAGGTTATAATAATAATATCGTAAACACTTTAAGAATCTGGGATGCGGAGCCGGTTGTAGATTTCGAGCTTGATTCCTTTGATAAGGGTGATTACAAAAAAGCAGTTGAGCAGGAAAACCTTGCCCGTAACATCGTAGAAGTTCTGTATCCGAACGACAACCATATGGCCGGTAAAGAGCTGCGTCTGAAACAGCAGTACTTCTTCGTATCTGCAAGTCTTCAGGCTGCTATCGACAAATACAAAAAGAACCACAAAGATATCATGAAACTGCACGAAAAAGTTACTTTCCAGATGAACGATACTCATCCGACAGTAGCAGTAGCAGAACTTATGCGTATCCTTATGGATGAAGAAGGACTTGGATGGGATGATGCATGGTCTGTAACAACAAAATGTGTTGCTTACACAAACCATACAATCATGGCTGAGGCTCTTGAAAAATGGCCGGTTGAGCTGTTCTCCAGACTGCTTCCGCGTGTATATCAGATCATCGAAGAGATCAACCGTCGTTTTATTCTTGAAGTACAGGCAAAATATCCTGGAAATTATGAAAAGATCAAGAAGATGGCGATCCTCTATGATGGACAGGTAAAAATGGCTCACCTTGCAATCGTTGCAGGTTACTCTGTAAACGGTGTGGCAAAACTTCATACAGAAATCCTTAAGAAACAGGAACTGAAAGACTTCTATGAAATGATGCCGGAGAAATTCAACAACAAGACAAACGGTATCACCCAGAGACGTTTCCTGCTTCATGGAAACCAGCTTCTTGCAGACTGGGTAACAGATCACATCGGACCGGAATGGATCACAGACCTGTCTCAGATCAGCAAGCTGAAAGTATATGTTGATGATGAGAAAGCACAGCAGGAATTCATGAACATCAAATACCAGAATAAAGTTCGTCTGGCAAAATACATCCTGGAACACAACGGAGTAGAAGTAAATCCACGTTCTATCTTCGATGTACAGGTTAAGAGACTTCATGAGTACAAACGTCAGCTTCTGAACATTCTGCATGTAATCTATCTGTATGACCAGATCAAGAAACATCCGGAAATGGATTTCTATCCAAGAACATTCATCTTCGGCGCAAAAGCATCTGCAGGTTATGCACGTGCCAAGAAGATCATCAAACTGATCAACTCTGTAGCAGATGTTGTAAACAATGATGCTTCTATCGAAGGCAAACTGAAAGTTGTATTTATCGAGAACTATCGTGTATCCAACGCTGAGATGATCTTTGCGGCAGCAGATGTTTCCGAGCAGATCTCTACTGCAAGTAAAGAGGCTTCCGGTACAGGTAACATGAAGTTCATGCTGAACGGTGCACCGACTCTGGGAACCATGGATGGTGCCAACGTTGAGATCGTTGATGAAGTTGGCAAAGAAAATGCATTTATCTTTGGTCTGAGTGCAGATGAAGTTATCAACTATGAAAACAATGGCGGATATGATCCGAGAGTCATCTACAATACAGATGATGAGATCCGTCAGGTACTGACAGAGCTTGTAAATGGAACATTCTCTTCTGATACAGAACTGTTCCGTGATCTGTACAACTCACTTCTCAACCAGAACGGCGGAGAGAGAGCAGACCAGTACTTCATCCTTGCAGACTTCCGTTCTTATGCAGCAGCACAGAAGAAAGTGGAAGAAGCATACAAAGACGAAAAAGGCTGGGCTCGTATGGCTATGCTGAATACAGCATGCGCAGGTAAATTTACATCTGACAGAACTATTGAAGAGTATGTAGAGGATATCTGGCATCTGGATAAAGTATTTATAAAGTAATTTAAGTTTATATAAAAGAGACTGGATTCTGAGGAATCTGGTCTCTTTTTTTGCATAAAATGGAATAATGGTATCAGATTAAAGGGTGGTTCAGATGACATATCTCTGGGGTGGGATGATCGTGATTGGAATCATATATGGGACGTTGACGGGGAATTTGGATGGGGTTTCGAAGGCATTGGTTTCGTGTGCAGGTGAAGGAGTGAATCTCTGTATCTCGATGGCAGGAATCACTGCGATGTGGATGGGAATGATGAAGATTGCGGAGAATTCAGGGCTTATGACGGCGTTGGCGGGACGGATGAGGTGGATGATCCGGTTCTTGTTTCCGGGGCTGAATACGGATTCGAAGGCGGCACATTATATTTGCTTAAATTTTCTTTCAAACTTGCTGGGCCTGTCCTGGGCGAGTACGAGTTCGGGATTGTGTGCGATGGAGGAATTAAAAGCTCTCTCCCGGTGATACTGCAAGTGATGAGATGTGTACGTTTCTTATTATCAATGTTTCATCACTGCAGCTGATTCCGGTAAATATGATTGCCTACCGTGCAAAATATGGAAGCGTCGATCCGACCGCGATCGTCGGCCCGGCAATCCTTGCCACCGCCGTAAGTACAGCAGTTGCAGTAATCTTTTGTAAAGTGGTTTATTCCCATTCACACCCCGGTGCATTGTGAATGTATTCTGTAAGATGTGTACGAATCTGTTCCATTTTTGCCTTAGTATCGGGATTACTGTATGGAATCCGGTCAATGATCTTATTGAGATAATCGTGCTCTTCGATAATATCAAAGCTGGCACGGAAATAAATATCGCAGAAATACGCTACATAGGATACCCAGTAATCCATTCGGGTAATGCGGTCAGGGGAGTAGATGCACTGATTTTTAAGAACCGTGTCATAAACGATTGGAGTAATCTCCTGTGCACCGATTTCTTCTCCGGAAGCTCCCATGAATACCAGAAGATCATCCTCCAGTTTTACGCGGCAGTTATCCAGTTTATCGGCATCGCGGATCAGGCGGGCATGAAGCAGAGTACGGGAATCGGTGATTCCCTCCAGCTTGAAATCACTGTGTCTTGCAATAGCTGTGCGGATAATATCGTCCCAGGTATCTTCCGGGACAAACTGGCGAATCATGCCTTCATCAAATAATACCTGGACTCCGTAAGCGGCATGATCCATGGTCGTTGGTTCGAAACTGTCGAAGCGTTTCAGCTGTTCAAAGCGTCCGATGTCATGAAGCAGGGCAATAATACGTGCAAGTTCAGTGTCTTCTTCTGAGAGATCCATGCGGCGGCAGATTTCTTCCATATCGTGTACAACTCCATAAGTATGAATGATCTTCAGACGGACTTTATCGTTATCACGTTCATATCCATCCAGATATTTTTCGAATTCTTTTTTGGCATCGTTATAATTCATGTGCGGTCATCTCCCTTAAATTTTTTCGATATTCTCTCGGGCTGCAGCCCTTAATCTTACTGAATACTTTAGAATAATAATTGGAATCAGAAAAGCCGGTCTTTTCAGCGATATTACTGATGGATTCTTTTGTATTCAGGTATTCCAGGCTTCGTTCAATTCTGTATTCCTGCAGGAAAGAAAAAAGCGTGGTATTCATATGCCTCTTAAACAGTCGTGTGCATTCACTTTCACAGAGGTGGATATGTTCTGCAATTTCAGCCAGTGTGATCTGGTTCATGTAATTTTGTTCTATATAGACGAGAATCTTTCGTATCCGTTCGTATTCTGTAAGATCAGAAGCGGCAGGTACCGGCTGGTGTGCAAGATGTTCTACGAGCAGCCGCCACATCATCTGCATCCGTATGGAAATATCCAGTTCATAGAAATCAGGTTTTTCTTTATCAAGTGCGATAACTTTCAGAAGCAGATCGCGAAAATCTGTATGCCAGCTTTCAGAATAATCAATGTGCATGGCACATACGGCAAGATTCTGAATTACAGGATCCACGTATTTTGTACAGATCATACTTTGAAAGAAACCATAGATCAGCTTCGGATCAAAAGTGACTGGGATGTAGGAACAATCCTCCTGGTTTTCCATCTCACCGGAATGCAAAGCATTGGAATTACAAAAAACAATATCCCCTTTTTTCAGATGAAAAGAGCGGTTATTTACACGATAGTGCATGGATCCTTCTTTTACATAAGTGATCTCAATCTCCGGATGACAATGCCACATAAACGAGTTGGAATCATATTCAGACAGACACTGATAGCTGACCAGAAAAGGAAAATGGTCGCTGCCGTGTTTTTTCAATTCTTTCTGAAACTGGTTTGTAATGATTTGCATGTTGAGCTCCTTTTGGAAAAATTACGGTTATCTTCCTTCTCTTATCGCCATATTTAGATGAAAAACGCAAGATTCTACTTGTTTTTCGCAGATTAATTAAGGTAATTTACAGAAAAAGCAGTATAATGGAATTATCAGATATGCAAAAGCATGATGAACGACCGTAAACAGACAAGTAACTATATGGGATGCAGTAAATAAAATGTAAAAGGAGAACAAAGTCATGAACTTACCAGAAACAGCAAAACTTCAGGAAATCTATGGAGAAACAGAAAAGAGCACAGCACGTTTCGAAAAACTTGCAGATAATTTTTCAAAAAAATATCACCATGATCAGGCAGAATATTTCACATCTGCAGGAAGAACGGAGATCATCGGAAACCATACAGACCATAATGGCGGTAAAGTAATCGCAGGAAGTATCAACCTTGATACGATTGGAGCCGCTTATCCGAACGGAACACAGACTATCCGTATCACCAGTGAAGGATACAGAGACGAGATCGTTGTAGACCTCAATAAACTCAGCAAAGCAAATTATAAAAAAGGCACACCGGCACTTGTTGCAGGAATGATGGAAGGTGCACAGAAGAACGGCTTTAAGACAGCAGGTTTTGATGCATACGTAAGCACAAATGTTATCGCAGCAGCTGGTGTAAGTTCTTCTGCTTCTTTTGAAATGCTGGTTTGTACGATCATTGATTATTTCTTCAATGACAGTAAGATGTCATATAACGATTATGCAAAGATTGGTCAGTATGCAGAGAATGTTTACTGGGACAAGGCTTCCGGAATGATGGACCAGATGGCATGTGCAGTTGGCGGACCGGTTCTCTTTGATTTTGCAGACAGCAATAACCTCAAATACAGCAAACTGGATTTCTCCTTCGGAAAATTCGGATACAGACTTGTTATTGTAAATACAGGAAAAGGACATGCAGATCTCAGCCAGGAATACTCTGAGATTCCGGGTGAGATGAAAGCAGTTGCAAAAGTACTTGGTGTGAACCTTCTTCATGAGACAACGGTGGATGCACTTCTTGAGCATTGCAATGAGATCGAGGATGACAGAGCAGTTCTTCGTGCACTTCATTTCTTCGGCGAAACATCCCGTGTAGAAGAAGCCGCAGATGCAATCCATCATGACGATTATGCAAAATTCCTTGAGCTGATCGATGAATCCGGAAAATCTTCCTGGGAACTGCTTCAGAACTGTTACACCATGAAAGATTTCCATGAGCAGAAGATTACAAGAACTCTTGCGCTGACACAGCTCTTCCTCAAGAAGATCGGTGCAGGTGTATGCCGTGTTCACGGAGGCGGTTTTGCAGGTGTTATCGCAGCAATCATCCCGGAAAAAGAGCAGGATAGCTATGTAGAATACATTTCTAAATTTGTTGGAAAAGAAAATGTATACCCGATGGATATCCGTGCAGTCGGAGCAGCCCATATCGGATAAAAAATACACATAAAGAGAGCATATTAAAACATAAGGTATCATAAATACAGAGTTTTGGAGAATCATTTGAAGATCATTTCCTATATTTCTGTGTTCATGATACCTTTTTTGATTCTTTATGTAGTGGGATACGGGCTGCTGGCCAGGAGAGATATCTACAGTGATTTTCTGGAAGGGGCGGGAGAAGGATTAAAGATCGTCTGGAAACTGGTACCGACCCTGATCGGGCTTATGACGGCGGTAGGAGTCTTGCGTGCATCAGGGTTCCTGGATTTTCTGGGGAATCTTCTTGGAAAGGCATCCGATATTCTGGGGATTGCACCTGAACTGTTTCCACTCGGTCTGATCCGACTCTTTTCTTCCAGTGCGGCAAATGGACTGTTGTTGGATATCTTTAAACAGTTTGGAACGGATTCATCGACAGGACTGATGGCAGCATTGATGCTCAGCGCGACGGAAAGTGTTTTTTATTGTATGAGTGTGTATTTTGGGGGAATGGGTATAAAAAAGCCCCGCTATACATTAGCGGGGGCTTTGCTTGCATCATTTGCCGGAATGGCAGCGTCTGTTCTGATCGTAAAATTTTTATACCAGTGATTTATTCTTTTCGAGCATTTCGTGAATAATATTCTGTGTATAAACTCCGAGATGTTTCTGATCTTCTTTTGAAAGTTCTTTTACATAAATCGGTTTTCCGTACTCCAGAACAACATGCG
>CAVFJK010000117.1:16130-19850 GCA_963622815.1 Ruminococcus bicirculans (ex Wegman et al. 2014) | reverse complement strand
TTCGAAGATTTCTTGTGTGTTGTTCATAGCCATTGGAATGATCGCGCATCCGGACTTACTGGCAATCTTAAAACTTCCTTCGTGGAATGGAAGAAGTTCCAGTTCATCTTTATTTTTATTTCGTGTACCTTCCGGGAAGATACAGATAGAGATGCCGGATTTTACTTTTTCAATCGCAGTCAGAATGGTCTTAAGACCCTGCTTGATATCCTTACGATCAAGGAACAGACAGTGCAGATAACGCATCCAGTTTGAAAGGAGCGGATAACGTTCCATTTCTTTTTTTGCGATATAACCGGTACGGATCGGACAGCGGCTGTAGGAAAGTACGATGTCAAAATAGCTTCTGTGGTTTCCGATATAAAGGACCGGGGTATCTTTTGGGACATTTTCTTCACCGATTATCGTAACTTTAGTTCCTGCTTCCCATAAAATGAGTTTGAATACGGCCTGAATGATACGAAGAGAACTGATCTCTTTAGCTCTCGGAGCAAATTTTCCGATGACCCATTCTATCAGAAGAATCGGAATGGATAAGATCAGAAATCCAATGACCGTAATGGCAACGATGATTAAACGAATCATAATGAATTCCTCTTTCTGATTTAAAAAGATGCCCCGCGAAGCGAGACTCTGGTACAAGTATAAGTGATTTTTGAAATACATGCAATAAATCTTTTACAGTCTGCATAGAATACATACTAAAGAAATGTGATGCCGGGAAATGAGAAGAAATTTATGAAAAAGATGTTTTCTCTGCTGTGTCTGGCAGTGCTTTTTCTTATGCTTGGCGGATGCCGGATGATACGGATCGAAGAAGGAAACAAAACACCACTTACGTATACCGTGACAGAGAATTCACAGATTCCGGAAGAACTGAAAGAGCTGATAGAAGAAAAGAAAGAATCAGAATTTCAGATTGCCTATCAAAAAGGGACTGATCTGTTTCTTGTTAAAGGTTACGGAAGACAGATGAGCGGTGGATACAGCATTCAGGTGGAGGGACTTTCCACATCTTCGAATGCCATTTTTTTTGAGACAAAGCTGATCGGTCCAACGGAGAAGGTTCAGGGTGGAGAACCTTCATATCCGTATATTGTAATAAAAACAGAATACCGGGATGGTCCGGTGCAGTTTCAGTGAGACGGGAGGATGGAATCGTGGAATTAAAGAAAGAAGATATTCAGATACTGCGGACAAAAAGTAAAGCAGCCAGTCAGGTGACGTTTGATGTGGACTATAATGTGCCGGATGTGAAGCCGGACATTGGGCGTATGATCCAGAATAAGGGCGATATGACGATAGAAGAGGTCAGGCTGAATGACGGCCATGCATTTCTGAAGGGAAAATTGCAGGCAGACCTTCTTTATGTTGGCGAGGAGGATGGAAGAATATACAGCCTTTCTGCAAACCTGCCAATGGAAGAAACGCTGAATCTGGACGGAATCGTAAACGGGGATAAAATGTGCCTGAAATGGGAGATTGAAGATCTGAGTATTCATATCATCCATTCCAGAAAAATGAACATCAAAGCAGTAGTCACGTTTCTTGCATCGGTGGATGAGCTGGCGGGAATACATCTTCCGGTATCTCTGGATGATGAGACCGTATCCGTACAGAAAAAGCCAATGCGTGTGCTGAGTCTGGCCATACATAAAAAGGATACCCTGCGTCTGAAAGAAGAAATTACCCTTGTTTCCAATAAGCCGAATATAGCAGAACTTCTCTGGTATACGATCGAGGTTCGTGGGCTGGAACTGCGTCCTGAGGAAAATGTGGTAAAGGCGAAGGGTGAACTTTTTGTATTTGCACTTTATACCGGGGATGATGAGAGCGGAACACTTCAATGGGTGGAACACTCCATACCATTTAACGGGGAAGTAGAATGCAGCGGCTGTACCCCGGAAATGATTCCGAATCTGGAAGCATCCGTGATCAATCAGACGTTGGAAGTAAAACCGGATGCAGATGGGGAAGAACGTCAGCTGCAGGCGGATGTTATTCTGGAACTGGATATGAAGCTCTATCGTGAAGAAGACCATGAGGTGATCATGGATGTATATACACCGTTTCGTCAGTGCATACCGAAGGGACGAAAAGAGACGATGGAAAGTCTTCTTGTTCGTAATTTTTCCCGATGCAGACTTTCTGACAGAATAGAAGTCAAGGAAACACAGGGCAAGATTCTTCAGATCTGCCACAGTCAGGGCAGGGTGAAAGTGGATAAAACAAAGATCGTTAAAGATGGAATTCAGGTAGACGGAATCGTACGGTTAAAAGTTCTGTATATTGTTGGAAATGATGAAATGCCTTTTTATTCCATGGAGGCGATGTTGCCGTTCAGCCATATTGTGGAAGCCAGAGGCATTACAGAAAGCAGTGTATACTATCTGCATACAGATCTTGAGCAGCTGTCAACAACGATGGTGGACAGCAATGAGATTGAGATCCGGGCAACGATAGGTTTAAATGTTCTTGTGATTCAATGTGGCGAAGAAATGATTCTGGATAAAGTTGAGGAACTTTCTCTTGACCAGGAAAAGATCCGAAATATGCCGGGTATTACCGTCTATATTATAAAGCCGGGAGATACTTTGTGGGATATTGCAAAAAAATTCTATACAACGGTGGATGAGATCAGGCAGATGAATCAGCTTGAAGAAGAGTCTGTAACTGCCGGAACTCCACTTATTCTGGTGAAAAAAGTCGAAGAATGATATTGAATTTCGCTCAGAAATCAGCTAAAATATATCCAGGTCATGTTGTATACAAAGTACAAAGAAACGAAAAGTACGTACAATTATGAGTATAAGAGTATAAAAATACAAAGGATGGAAGGTGAATATATGCGTTTACGGGCAATGGCCAAGATTAATCTGGGACTGGATGTCCTTCGCAAAAGAGAAGATGGATATCATGAAGTCCGGATGATCATGCAGACGATTCAGATGTATGATCTTCTGGATATCCGTAAGAAGACGGAACCTGGAATCTCTTTATCTACCAATCTTCCATATGTTCCATCAGATGAAAGAAATCTGGTATATAAAGCGGCGAAGCTTCTCATGGATGAGTTTGAAATTAAAGAAGGTCTGTCTATGAAGCTGACGAAATTCATTCCGGTAGCTGCCGGTATGGCGGGCGGAAGTTCTGATGCGGCTGCGGCATTTGTCGGTGTAAACCGTCTGTTTCGTCTGGGACTCAGTGAAGAGGAGCTGATGAAGCGTGCGGTACAGGTTGGAGCAGATGTTCCATATTGTGTGATGCGGGGAACCGCGCTTGCAGAAGGAATCGGTGAAAAACTGACGAGACTTCCTGGACTGCCGAAATGCTATGTGCTGGTAGGTAAGCCGGGAATCAACGTATCCACAAAACTGGCTTATGAGAATCTGCATCTGGATCAGATCCAGTCACATCCGGATATTGACGGAATGCTTTTGGATATTGAGAATCAGGATCTTCTCAGTCTGACTTCAAAGATGGAAAATGTTTTTGAGCCGGGAATCATCGGTCAGTATCCGGTGATTCAGGAAATTAAGGATCTTATGGAGGCAAACGGTGCACTTAAAGCCATGATGAGCGGAAGCGGTCCGACAGTCTTTGGAATTTTTGATGACAGAAGTAAACTTCGAAAAGCTACCGAAGCACTTCGTGACAGCCATCTGGCAAAAACTGTATTTGCCACACAGATATACAATAAAAAATAACAGAAGGGGGAAG
>CAVFJK010000117.1:10103-16120 GCA_963622815.1 Ruminococcus bicirculans (ex Wegman et al. 2014) | reverse complement strand
GAAGTACTTATGATAAATGATTTTTCTGTAGATATGAATGAGTATCTGCCATTACGTGACGTTGTATTTAATACACTTCGTAAGGCGATTTTAAAGGGTGAACTGAAACCCGGAGAACGACTTATGGAAATTGCACTTGCAGAGCGTCTTGGTGTCAGCAGGACTCCGGTAAGAGAAGCTATGCGTAAACTGGAACTGGAAGGTCTGGTTGTGATGATTCCCCGAAGAGGTGCGCAGGTTGCGAATATCACAGAGAAGGACCTGAATGATGTTCTGGAAGTTCGTATGGCACTGGAGAATCTTTCTATTGAGAATGCATGTGCACGTATGACAGATGAACAGCTGGACGAACTCTGGAAAGCGGCAAAGAACTTCGAGGCAACTATGGCAGAAGGAAATCTGGTTAAACTTGCAGAGGCCGATGTGGCGTTTCATGAAGTAATCTATAAGTCTTCTGATAACAGACGTCTGAATCAGGTTTTAAATAACCTTCGTGAGCAGATCTATCGTTATCGTGTAGAATATCTGAAAGACGAGGAGACCAGAAATCTTCTGGTCAAAGAGCATGAGGAGATTTACGAGGCAATCCGTAACCGCGATGTGAAACAGGCACAGGAGATTTCCTATCAGCATATTGAGAATCAGCGTGAAGCAATCATTCGTTCTATCCGTGAAGAAAATAAGAATTGTCAGCTTCATAAATAAAACAGATTTACCGGTCACATAAAATTCTATAATCTGGTTATTCTAAAAGAGATGCATAAAGTAATGTATCTCTTTTTTAATACTCTATATTTGATCAAGGCAGATATCTGTCTACAGGGCAGATTTCAGGAGGAAATAATGAGAGAAGCAATAGAAGAACCGGTAAAAGAAGCAGAGCAGGTGAAGATATCGTCGAAGCTGCGCGACAATGAGAAATATATACAAAAGCGCTGTGAAAACTGTGCGGATATTCTGATTCGCCCGATGCGTCTGGGCGATGAAAGTAAAGTGGACTGTCTGATGGTCTATATTGAAGTCGCAGTGTCGAATATGATGCTGGATGATTCTGCAATTGGTAAGATGATCAATCATTTCTGGGAAGTGCCGCCGGAGAAAATACAGGAATTTTTAAGAAACAACAGCCTTGGCATTGCGGATGTCCAGAAACTGGAGTCGATGGAAGAAGTGTTTGGCGCGATACTTTCCGGAAATGCGGTATTTTTTATAGATGGCTATGATAAAGCCATGAAGATTTCCAGTAAGGGCTACCCGGATATGGGAGTTTCAGAAGCTGAGTCAGAAAAAGTACTTCGCGGTTCCAGAGAAGGTTTCTCAGATTCAGTAAAAACGAATTCTGCCCTGGTGCGTAAGAGGATTCGTGATACCAGAATGAAGGTAGAAGAATATCAGAGCGGTGTGCGGTCCAATACGGTGATTCAAATACTTTATATCGAAGACCTGGTACATGAGGAACTTCTGGAGCAGATAAAAGGCAGGCTGGAAGAGTATAAAATAGACGGGATTCTGGACAGTGGAATGCTGGAACAGCTGACGGAGGAACCATGGTATTCGCCTTTTCCGCAGTATCAGGTGACGGAGAGACCGGACCGGGCTGCACTGGAGCTGCTCAATGGAAAAATTGTATTACTGTGTGACAATTCACCGTCCGCCCTGATCCTGCCAGGTGCGTTCAGTGGGTTTATGGAAAGCAGTGAAGACTGGTATCATCATTTTGAGATGGCAACGTTTCTCAGGATTCTGCGTTATCTGGCCCTTCTGACGGCAACGCTTCTTCCGGGACTGTATCTTGCGGTGATCCGGTTTCATACACAGATTCTGCCGACAAATCTTCTGTTGTCTTTTGCGGATGCGAGGGAAGGGGTACCTTTTTCGAGTGTGGCAGAGCTGATCCTGCTTGAACTGGCTTTTGAGCTGATACGGGAAGCCGGTGTCCGGGTACCGGGTGCTCTTGGAAATGCGATTGGGATAGTCGGAGGTCTGATCATTGGAGATGCAGCAGTAAGTGCAAATCTGGTGAGCCCGATCGTAGTTATGATCGTAGCTTTGACGGCGCTTGGCTCAATGGTAATTCCGGATGAAGAATTTGCGGCTGCTTTTCGATTATTGAAATATGTATTTCTGATTCTGGGTGGATATCTTGGAATTTACGGAATCGTTCTTGGGATTTACCTTACGGTTGCACATCTGTCCGGGCTATTAAGCTTTGGGGTTCCGTATCTGGTTCCGTTTGCAGGAAAACAGCAGCCGGTGAGAGAGGTTGGCAATGGTATCTTACGGATTCCTTTTAAAACAAGAAGATATCGTCCGCTCTATGCAAGGCGGGAACAGAGTGTACGATTGAGAAGAAATACGAATAATGGGACAGAAAATACAGACAGTTCTTCGAGTACAGACAGAGAGGAGAATGAAGCATGAAGTACGCAGAAAATAACCGCATTTCACAAAGACAGCTGTACCGTCAGATCATTCTTTCTTTTCTTGCTCCGTTTCTGGTGTGTATTCCGGGTACGAACGGTCTTACAGGGCTGGCCGGCATTGTTGGGATCATAATTGCGCTGCTGTTCCTTCTGCTTTACGTATTTTTTATGATGCGGGCATCTTACTGTTATACAGATCCGATAAAGATGCTGGGAAAACTGAAGGGTGGATTGCTTGGCGGTTTCTTTTTATTGTATCTGATCGCGACAGCGATATATATTCTTACAATTATCGGACAGATTGTTCCGGTGTGGGCGGTTTCCGGGATTTCTGTCCGATGGCTGTCTTTTTGGGCGGTTGTAGTCTGTGCATATGGTGTAGACCGGGGGATGCAGCGAAGGGGAAGAATGGCAGATGTCGCAGGTGGCCTTTTTCTGTTTGTTATTATTGTTATGCTGGTTCTCTGCATTGGACAGGGGAATGTCTCATATTTGAAAGATATGCTGAATGACAGTAAGGTGCAGGGCAGTGCAGTGTGGAATGGAACTTATGGATTTCTGTGTGCCTTTTCGGGGATCAGTCTTCTGCCGTTTGTGCTTCATGACGTGGAAAAAAGAGGAAGCGCCGGGAAAACGGTAACAGCAGCAGTTCTGACGATAGGAGGAATCCTTCTGGCTGTGTTGTTTCTTTTGCCTTCTGTTCTTGGGTGGAAACGAATGCAGAATGAATTGTATCCAATCCTTCCGCTTATGGCGGGGGCTGATCTGCCGGGAAATGTACTGGTAAGATTTGATGTGCTCTGGCTGGGATTTCTTTTGTACGGACTCTTTTTCTCACTGGGAAGCTGTTTTCATTATGGGAACAGAATCCTTGAGACAGTGCACTTCGGCAGTGGAAAATACTGGCTTCCGATCATTGTATATGTGGTTTCTTTTATTCGGATGAATGCAAATGAAGTGACGTATTTATATAAAACATATCTTGGAACAATCTTTGTTCCGGGCCTGATACTGATCCAGATCTGCCTGTTCTTCCGGGGGCAGCAGAAAAGGAGAAAAAAGGCTGCATCCGTTGTAAGTATTTTACTGGTGCTGATACTTGGCTGTACAGGCTGTGCCGGAATGGAACCGGAGAAAAGAATGTATCCACTGGCTATGGGAATTGATGTGGCAGATGGCGAATATATTATCACGTATGGAATGCCGGATCTGCCTAAGGCGACCGGGCAGGGGAAAGAGGAAGAAGAGGGAAATCTGTCGCTGACGATTCGTGGCAGCAGTTTTAATGAGATTGAAAAACAATATGAAAGATCACAGGAAAAATATCTGGATATCGGACATCTGCAGATACTGGTATTAAGTCGAAATTTGATAGAATCGGATATGTGGAGCGGATTTTTGAAATATCTGAAAGATGAGCCTCTGGCAGGTGAAAATATATATGTGTTTCAGACAGAAGATCCGAATGAACTGCTGAATTGGAAGAAAGGTGGAACATCACTTGGAGAATATGTCACGGGTCTTATGGAAAACAGGACAGATGAAAAGAAGAAAATCGGAGTAACTCTGCGGCAGGTGTATCAGGAATGGTATCAGAATGGCACGTTAAAAATGCTTCCGAAGATCACGCTTGAGAGAACGGAAGAGAACCGCGAAGGAGAGATACAGGTCTGGCTGGAATAATATGGGAATTTATGGGAATACTTCTGAAAGAAAGTTGTTCAGGTGTTATGAAAACAATAGGATCTTCAGGAGGTTTCCAGAATGAAACAGATATACAGAACAGAAAACAGGCTCATTCTTTCGCTGGTGACGGGGCTGACAGTTGTCAGCCTGTTATGTGGAATGCAGTGGAACAGTCCGCAGAAAAATGTTATGGCATGGTGGGGAAGTATTTACCCGGAATTCTGTTTTTCGGAGTTAAATTATAATGAGGAGAATGTCGAAAAAAATCCGTCGGAACAAATGCCAAAGATATCCTTCTGGCTTGCGAAAGCCTTTGAGAGGTGGTAATATATCGATAAGTCTGGAAAAGTTTAAATATCTTTTCCGGATACATAACACAGAACTGGAGAATTATATATGAAGATAGATAGAGATGCACCGATCGGTGTATTTGATTCCGGAGTTGGTGGTCTTACAGTAGCGCGTGAGATCATGCGTAATCTTCCTTCGGAAAAGATTGTTTATTTTGGTGATACAGCCAGGGTTCCATATGGAAGTAAATCCAAAGAAACGGTTATTCGTTATTCCAGACAGATCGTTCATTTTCTGAAAGACCAGCAGGTTAAGGCAATCGTGATCGCCTGCAATACAGCGAGCGCATTTGCATTGGATGCAGTAAAAGACGAACTGGATATACCTGTTCTGGGCGTGATCGGGGCAGGCGCAAAGGTTGCAGCAGCCGAGACGATAAATAAGAGAGTCGGTGTGATCGGTACAGTAGGTACGGTAGGAAGTGGTATCCACGAGGCTTACCTTAAAAAACTGGATCCGGAGATCACGGTGATCGGAAAAGCATGTCCGCTGTTTGTACCGCTGGTAGAAGAAGGATGGCTGCATGATCCGGTAACGGTAGAAGTGGCATCCAGATATCTGCAGGAAATGAAAGACGAAGAGGTCGATACACTGATTCTTGGATGTACGCATTATCCGCTGATCCGATCGACGATCCGCGAGGTCATGGGAGATAAAGTGAGACTGGTGAATCCGGCATATGAGACGGCACTGGAACTGAAAGGACTTCTTGAGCAGACAGATATGCTGAGCACCGGACAGCAGGAAGAGGAATTTCCTTATCGCTTCTATGTCAGTGACCTGGCAGATGAATTTAAGGAATTTGCAAATTCGATCCTTCCATATGATGTGGAGATGACAAAGAAGATCGATATTGAAAAGTATTAGAACCAATATAAAAAGCAGAAACAGGAAATGTTAGTAAACAACAGGAGAAACACATGAAAAAAGATGTACTTATACATGTACGCGGGCTGCAGATGATGGATCCGGGAGATGCCCAGGAACCGATCGAGATCGTTGTCCCGGGACAGTATTATTTTCGAAACGGAAGTCATTATCTTCGCTATGAAGAAATGATGGATGATACGGCTGAAACGACAGTGAATTATATCAAAATGTCAGCAGAAGGTGTGGAGGTCCGTAAGCAGGGACAGGTGAATGTACATATGGTCTTTGAGCAGGGAAAGAAGAATATGACTTTTTATTCTACACCATTTGGAACGCTTCAGATGGGAATTGCAGCGACCGGACTGGAACTGCAGGAGGAAGAAGATAATATCCACCTGAAAGTGGACTATGCACTGGATATGAATGAGGAGCATGTGGCTGACTGTTATCTGACCGTGCAGGCACAGTCCAGAGACTCTGAGAATTTTACATTATAAAAGTAGCTGTTCACAGCAGTAACAAATAAAAAATGCCTGGAAGGATGAATCATATCAACCCTCCGGGCATTTTGCATGTCTTCTTATTTACCGCGTAATCTGCTGAAGAAGCCTTTTTTCTTAGGAGCCGGTGTTTCAAGGGAACCACGGATTCCTTTAACGCCAACGATATATAAACCGCTGACTTCTG
>CAVFJK010000117.1:0-10092 GCA_963622815.1 Ruminococcus bicirculans (ex Wegman et al. 2014) | reverse complement strand
AACGGAGATCTTCGGTCCGACTTTTGCTTTAACGATTGGCAGTTTAGAACGGCGCATCAGCTTCGGTGCCTGATCGATCACCATCTGAGGAAGACCGGATTCTTTTAACGGAAGTCGTTTCTTATCGATGATCAGCATAGAAACGGTTTGTTTAGCAGCTTCAATCTGGGCCTGCTGTTCTTCTTGCTTCTTCTGAGCCTTTTTTCCAAAGAAATAAAGAGCGATCAGAGCACCGATCAGAACGACCAGAATTACAAGAAGGACGATGGTAAGTGTACTCATAGATACCCTCCTCAATATGTAATTTACAAACTTATGTCATGCGAAATATATTCTAACATCATTTATTACAAAAGGCAAACAAATTCAGTAAAAAAGCGTGAAGTTCGGGAAATACTATAGCAAAGCATTACGGAAACAGGTATAATAATTCTGTAATCACAGAAAATTTTAATAATATAAACCCATTTACGGGTACACTAAGAATTACAGAATAAAACATCTGGAGAGTTAGTATGGAGAGGAAAACCGGCAGCACAGGGGATGCCCGTCAGAGCAGAACATATTCGGATGAGATGAAAGAAATGGAACGTATGACACAGGAACAGGAAAGAGAACTTCGGGAGAGACGTCGTGCGAGACGACTGCGCAGGAAGAAACAGGAACGACGGAAAAAGCTGATCATACTTGGGAGCACAGCAGTTATTACTATTATAGTTGCAGTGAGTGCGGTCAGCGGGATCGTCGGATTCATTACGAGAGATAATACGAAGACAGAGACCGAGGCAGAGCAAAAAAGTCAGACTGCTTCGGCAGACAGTTCCAAAAAGGGCGATGCGAATGCCGGATCAGATGCGAAGGCTGAGACAGAGTCACCGAAGAAAGTTCTGGCAAATGCAAAGCTTCTTGCCACACAGTATGATTATGACGGGGCTGTTGATCTTCTGAAGAAGCAGGACAGCTACAAAGATAATACAGATATGCAGAATGCAGTTAAGGAATACGAAAAGGACAAGGCTTCCTGTAAATCCTGGCCGCTGGAAGAGGTTACGCATGTTTTTTACCATACGCTGATCAAGGATACATCCAAAGCTTTTGACGGTGATTACAAAGAGGCGGATTATAACCAGGTCATGACAACGATCGATGAGTTCAACAAGATCACAGAGACAATGTATGAGAAGGGATATGTCATGATCAGTATCTATGATATGGCTAAAGCAGACAAGAATGGCAACATGACAAAAGGTGAGATCCTTCTTCCTCCGGGCAAGATTCCATTTGTGCTTTCACAGGATGATGTCTGTTACTATCATTATATGGATGGAGATGGATTTGCCACGAAGCTGATCGTTGACGATGAGGGCAAAGTTCGGAATGAATATGTTGAGGATGATGGAAGCGTTTCTGTCGGAGATTATGATATGGTTCCGCTAATCGACCGTTTTGTGGAAAAGCATCCTGATTTTTCATACAGAGGTGCCAGGGGAATCGTGGCACTTACAGGATATAATGGCATTCTGGGATACCGCACGGATCAGAGCTATGAGACCCGTCCTGCAGACCTGGATGATAATAAGGTAGAATGGCTGAATGCTCATCCGGATTTCAGCCTTGAGAAAGAAAGAGAAGGTGCCAGGAAGGTTGCAGATGCCATGAAGGCAGAGGGATGGCTTTTTGCAAGTCATACCTGGGGTCATCAGAATGTAGGTCAGATAAGTCTGGAAACTCTTCAGGCCGATACACAGAAATTTAAAGATAATGTTGATCCGCTCATAGGGGGAACTGATATTATTATTTTTGCATTCGGCACAGACCTGTGTGGCGATGAAGATTATCATGGTGATAAATTCGAATATTTAAAAAGTGAGGGTTACAATTATTACTGTAATGTGGATTCCAGTAAATATTATGTGCAGATAAGAGACCGGTATTTCCGTCAGGGAAGAAGAAATTTAGACGGGTACCGCATGTATTATAATCCGGAACTCCTGGAAGATCTTTTTGATGCAAAGAGTGTATTTGATCCGGCCAGACCGACTCCGGTTCCACCAATGTCATAACAGGATATTTAAGCCAAACACTAAAGGGGACAGAACATGAGAAAAAGAGCATTGATACTTACAGCAGTACTTACGGCGGCTGCTCTGACAGGGGGGAGCAGTCATCTGCCATTTATTGATAACGTAAAATCTGAAACAGTGAAGACTGTTTATGCAGCAGACTCAGGTAAGGAGGATGATTCCAAAGAGGAATCCAAAGACGATACTTCGGTGCTGGATCAGGCAACGATCATGTATCAGCAGTACAATTATGATGAAGCAATCAAATTACTGAAAAATCAGGATGATTTTACCCAGAATAAAGATTATATGGATCTTGCGGCAAAATGTCAGGTTGCCAAAAAATCTCTGGTTGAATATCCTCTTGAGAAGATCACACATGTATTCTTTCATACACTGATCCAGGATACTTCAAGAGCATTTGACGGGGATTCAAAATCCGGAAACTACAATCAGGTCATGACGACGGTCAGTGAGTTTAACAAGATTATCCAGATCATGTATGACAAGGGATACGTACTGGTAAGTCCGCATGATATGGCAACCGTGAATAAAGACGGTACAATAAGCCGTGGCAAGATCATGGTTCCGGAAGGCAAGATTCCGTTTGTACTTTCGCAGGATGACGTCAGTTATTATCATTATATGGACGGCGACGGATACGCATCCAAACTTGTGATCGATGAAAACGGAGATGTAAAAAATGAATATACCGATGCTGATGGAAACGTTTTAACAGGTGATTATGATCTTGTTCCGCTGCTGGATTCTTTTATCAAAGAACATCCGGATTTTTCTTATCACGGACGTAAAGGAATCCTTGCGATGACCGGTTATAACGGGGTATTGGGATACAGAACCGACAGTGCATATAAGACCGGAGAAAATCTTCAGGATGACCAGAAGAAATTCCTGGAAGATCATCCTGATTTTGACTATGACCAGGATGTAAAAGATGCGACGAAAGTTGCAGATGCCATGAAGGCAGAAGGCTGGGAGTTTGCGAGCCATACCTGGGGACATATGAATGCGTCGGAGCGTTCTGCGGAAGACCTTCAGACAGATGACAAGAAGTGGAAGGCGAATGTAGCACCGATCCTTGGGGATACGGATATGATCATCTTTGCGTTTGGTGCTGATATTGGTGACTGGGAGGGATATTCTTCCGATAATGCGAAGTTCCAGTATTACAAAAGTGCAGGATATGATTATTTCTGTAATGTAGATTCCAGTCAGTATTTTGTTCAGATCACAGATCAGTATTTCCGTCAGGGAAGAAGAAATCTCGACGGTTACAGAATGTATTACAACCCGGATATGCTGAGTGATCTTTTTGATGTATCTGAGGTGTGGGATTCGGCCAGACCGACTCCGGTACCTCCAATGTCATAAAAAGAAAAGGAGATTTATTATGAAGAAAAAAACAGTTGCGGCAATTCTTGTGATGTACATGGCTTTATCCCTTACAGCATGTGGGGGAACTGATACCAAAGATACTGAGACAGAAAATACTCAGACAGAGGATTCTGCTGATAAAAAAGACAGCAGTTCGGAGAATAAAGAGACATCTGCTTCAGCAGCCAGACTGGTATCCGTTTCTGACGTGACCAAATATGTTACGATCGGAGAATACAAGGGACTGACGCTGGAAAGATCTTCAATCACGATAACAGATGAGGATGTACAGGCTGAGATCGATTATAATCTGCAGGAAAACGGAACAGAAGTCAATGATGGAACTGTAGAGGAAGGCGATACAGTAACGATCAACTTTACCGGAACAATCGATGGTAAAGAATTTGACGGAGGTTCCGCAGAAGATTACGATGTTGTGATCGGCGAAGGCGGTATGATCGATGGATTCGAAGATGGAATCATCGGTATGAAGAAAGGCGAGACAAAAGAGCTGAATCTTACTTTCCCGGATGATTACTATGAGGAATCTGTTGCAGGTAAGGACGTTGTATTTACGGTGACCCTTCAGAAATTTACCCGTCCGGCAGAACTGACTGATGAGTGGGTGGCCGCAAATACAGACTATAAGACTGTAGATGAATATCGCGCCGGTGTTAAGAAAGAGCTGGAAGATAATGAGGCGAATACAGCTGATTATGATCTGTACGAAAATGCATGGAGTGAAGTACTCGCAAATTGCGAAATAAAGGAATATCCGAAGGAAGATGTAGATCAGGCAGTCAAAGCATATAAAGAACTTAATGAAAACTATGTGAAAGAGGCCGGAATGGAAATGTCTGATTTCCTTGAAGCACAGGGAATGTCTGAAGAAGACTATGAAGATGACTGCCAGCAGTATGCAGAATCTAAGGTAGAACAGAATCTGATCGTTCAGGGAATCATGGATGCAGAGGGACTCAGTCTTGATGACGACGATATGCAGACGTTAAAGGATGAACTGGTGTCAGAATATGGTTATGAAAGCATTGATGAGCTGATCGCAGATTATGGCGAGCAGGAAGTCAACGAATCCCTGGCACTTCTGAGAGTAGAACGCTTTATTGTAGATAATGCAACGGTGAACGAGACATCTGCGACAGACGGTGACGTGGCAAATGAGGATGCTGATCCGGAAAGTGAAGATACCGGAGTTGATGCGGCAGAGGATACTACAGAAGATTCTGCTTCAGATGAAAATAGCAGTGATGCAGCAGAAGAAAGTGAGGATACTGCATCTGAAGAAGATGTAGCAAATGAAGGATGATCATAAAAGGTGGAAATGTTTTTCAGGAAGATGGAAGCTTCCGTAAAGAAACACTTTATATCAGAAATCATAAACTGACAGAGCCATTTGAAGCGTCTGATCAGGAAGAAATCGTAGATGCTGAGGGAATGCTCATCATTCCGGGACTGGTTGATATTCACAGCCATGGAGCTTATGGAGAAGATTTTTCAGATGATGATCCGGAGGGACTCAGAAAAATTCTGGAATATGAGAAGCGAAGCGGAATTACATCCTACTGTCCGACATCCATGACACTGCCAAAAGAAAAGCTGAAAAAGATTTTTAAAGGAATCGAAGAGGCAGAAAAAGCAGGTGACGGCGCAGCAGTTGCCGGCATCAATATGGAAGGCCCGTTTCTGGACCCAGCTAAAAAGGGTGCACATGTTGAAGAATGGATCGCAGAACCGAATGCTGAGTTTGTAAGAGAACTGAATCAGGAATCCGGAGGCAGGATAAAGCTGGTAACACTGGCACCGAATGTCAGCGGTGCAATGGAATTTATCAGCGAAATGCAGGGTGAGGTACAGGTTTCTCTGGGACATACAGCGGCAGATTATGCGTGTGCAGCAGAAGCAATGAAACTGGGCGCACATCATGTGACGCATCTTTATAATGCCATGCAGCCTCTGGCACACAGGGAACCGGGACTGATCGGTGCAGCGGTGGATGATCCGGAATGCATGGTCGAACTTATCTGCGATGGATATCATATTCATCCATCTGTGATCAGAACAACATTCAAAATGTTCGGACCGGAGCGGGTGATACTGATCAGCGATTCCATGCGTGCGACCGGTATGGAAAATGGAACATACGAGCTTGGCGGCCAGGAGGTAACAGTCAAAGACCGTAAAGCAGTTCTGAAAGATGGAACGCTGGCAGGATCTGCAACCAATCTGTTTGGCTGTATGTGTAAAGCAATAGAGTTTGGTGTACCTGTGGAGCAGGCAATTTTTGCAGCGACCAGAAACCCGGCCAGAAGCATTGGAATTTATGACAGAACAGGATCTGTTCACATAGGAAAGGAAGCAGATCTGCTTGTTGTAACAGAGAACTTTGAATTAAAAAGAGTTATCTGATAAATTTTGCTGAAACTTGTGTCCCCGTTACTGTTCACAGTAACGGGGATATCTTAATTTTGATTTAGTTCGGGAATTGTGATTGTATTTCATAATTAAATGCGTTATGATAATAAATAGACAAAAAAGTAATAGAAAATACAGCAGGTGGAGTAAATGGATAAGAGGGTGTTGCGCGAACGAATGCGCAAAAAGCAACAGCAGATAAGACGCCGCCAGATGATGAAAAAGGGTGCGTATGTCGTTGCGATAATTCTCGTATTTGTTTTTGTGATACGAGGGATCATTCTTCCGGTCGTCAACCGGGTCGGAGGAAAAAGCACAGATAAACCGGCACAGGTACAGGCAGAAACAGATAACGATACCGGCACAGATGGCAGTACAGATACGGGAGATTCAGGAACTGAAACACAGACAACGAAAGATACAAATGCAGCAATACGTAAGCCGCTGAAGGGTGTGAGCGACCTGACAAAAGCATCACAGCTGACAGCAGGCTGGCATGAAGATGAAAACGGTAAGTGGTATCAGAATGTCGATGGTACATATTATGCAGGCGGCATGCAGGAGATTGATGGTTCTACATATTATTTCAGTGATACCGGATATGTACAGACCGGCTGGGTAAGCGTCGGATTTGACGATTATTACTTTAATGATGATGGTACTTACGATCCAAGTCAGCACAAGACCAGAATCGCATTTACGTTTGATGACGGTCCTGGAGAATATACAGACGAACTTCTGGATTGTCTGGAAGAGAACAATGCACATGCGACCTTCTTTATGCTTGGACAGAATGTAGGAAACTGGCAGTCAACAGTACAGAGAATGGTGGATCTTGGATGTGAGATCGGAAGTCATTCCTGGGATCATCAGAATCTGTACAATCTGGATATGGACAGTGTTGCAAAGCAGTTCACGGATACAGATGCTGCACTGGAATCAGCATGTGGTCAGAAAGCAAGCGTTGCCAGAGCACCGTATGGAAACTGGAACAGTGATATTGTTTCCACAGTAGGAAAACCATTCTTTACGTGGTCTCTGGACTCTATGGACTGGAGTTATCTGGATGTCAGCAAGGACTACGATGCGGTTATGAATGGAGATCTTACAGATGGTTCGATCATTCTGATGCATGATATTCATGAACCTTCCGTTCAGGCTGCGATCAAGATGATTCCGGAGCTTGTACAGAAAGGATATAAGCTGGTGACAGTCAGTGAACTGGCAGCTGCAAAGGGAGTTACCTTACAGAATGCAAACTATTCTGATTTCTGGGACAGCTCACTTCAGAAGGGTATTGTTGCAGGATACAGCGGAAATTCTTCTGATGGAAGCAGCGACAGCACGGATACTTCTGATTCTTCAACATCAGACAGTTCAGACAGTAGTTCTGGTGATGACTCTGATGATGGTTCCGATGTAAGTGATACAGGATCTTCTGACAACAGCGATGTCAGTGATGGAAGCGAGAGCAGTTCTGACAGTTCATCCGGAGATGGAAGTTCCGGTGATGGGGATTCTTCTGGAAGCGAAAGCTCTGATTCCGGAGATTACAGTGATTACAGTGATGACAGTGGATATTCTGATGACGGTTCCGGAGACAGCGGAGATTATTCGGACGAGGGTTCCGGAGAAGACGGAAGCTATGATACCGGATATTAACAGGATAATGTGCTGTAAGATCATATAGAATACAGAATTTTACAAAAGAGGACAAGTTCGAAAGATAGGGATTACCTTAAGATCGGACAAGTCCTCTTTTTTGTGCATTTGTAACTGCTTATTTTAATTGACGGGGACATTGCGGGTTGGTATAATATGTCTATAAAACCGTAAAATATCAGCAGAATAAATGTGCATAATGCTGATATATGGCACGATAATGAACGAAAGTGGCTGCTGTAAACGGAGTGGACAGTAACTGACAGTGCCAAAACAAAATAACTTTAAGGGAGGTACATTTAAATGGGAGAGAAGTTGCAGTTTACAGAACTGGATCAGTATCTGTTCGGACAGGGAACCCATTATGATATCTATAAGAAGTTAGGAGCTCATCCGACGATACAGAAACGTAAGAAGGGTGTTTATTTTGCAGTATGGGCACCGAATGCAAGATCCGTTTCTGTTGTCGGAGATTTTAATAACTGGGATACACAGGCAAACCCAATGACGAAGGTCGGACCGATCGGTGTATATGAGACATTCATACCTGGTGCGAAGGTTGGAGAGCTTTATAAATTTTATATCATCGGCTATCATGGTGAGGAGTTATATAAGGCGGATCCGTATGGCAATGAAGCTGAGCTGAGACCGGGAACGGCATCCAGGATCGCAGATGTTACAGATTATAAATGGAAAGATACCACATGGATGAAACGGCGTCCGGAATTTGATGAAAACAGAGATCCGATGGCAATCTATGAAGTACATCCGGGTTCCTGGAAAAAGCATGAAGCAAAAAATGAAGATGATCCGGGATATTATAACTATCGGGAACTTGCACATGAACTGGCTGCTTATGTAAAGAAAATGGGTTATACCCATGTAGAGCTTATGGGAATTGCAGAGCACCCGTTTGACGGCTCCTGGGGATATCAGGTAACCGGATATTATGCACCGACCTCCCGTTACGGATCTGTACAGGACTTTAAGTATATGGTTGATTATCTGCACCGCAATAAGATCGGTGTTATCCTGGACTGGGTACCGGCACACTTCCCGAAAGATGCACATGGACTTGCTAATTTTGACGGCACAGCGGTATATGAACATGAGGACCCGAGACAGGGCGAACATCCGGACTGGGGAACAAAGATTTATAATTACGGACGTCCGGAAGTTAAGAATTTTCTGATTGCGAACGCTCTTTACTGGGTGGAGGAATGTCATGTAGACGGACTTCGAGTAGATGCGGTTGCCTCAATGCTGTATCTGGATTATGGAAAGAAAGATGGGGAATGGGTTGCCAATAAATATGGGGATAATAAGAACCTGGAGGCAATCGAGTTCTTTAAACATCTGAATACCGTTGTACTTGGAAGAAACCATGGAACCGTCATGATTGCCGAGGAGTCCACCGCATGGCCGCAGGTAACCGGTAAGGCTGAAGATGGTGGTCTTGGATTCTCCATGAAATGGAATATGGGATGGATGAATGACTTCCTGGAATACATGAAACTGGATCCTTATTTCCGTAAAGATAATCATAATAAGATGACTTTCTCCATGACCTATGCATACAGTGAGAAGTATGTTCTTGTTATCTCGCATGATGAAGTTGTACATCTGAAATGCTCCATGGTCAATAAGATGCCGGGTTATCCGGAAGATAAGATCCGTAATCTGAAAGCTGCTTATGCATTTATGTTGTTCCATCCGGGAAAGAAACTTCTGTTTATGGGACAGGAATTCGGACAGCTTCGTGAGTGGAGTGAAGAAAGAGAACTTGACTGGTATCTTTTGAATGAAGAACCGCACCAGGATCTGCAGGGATTTGTAAAGACACTTTTACATATGTATACAAAGTATCCGGCATTGTATGCGGGAGATAATGATCCGAATGGATTCGAGTGGATCAATGCTGACGATGCCTACAGAAGTATTTTCAGTCTGGTAAGAAAGTCACCGACAAAGAGAAATAATCTTCTGTTTGTAGTAAACTTTACACCGGTTGACCGTCCGGATTATCGTGTCGGTGTTCCGAAGAAGAAACAGTATAAACTGATCATGGATGAGCATGGACTTCTGGAGAAGCCAAAGGTATTTAAAGCGGAGGCACAGGAGTGTGATCACAGAGAATTCTCATTTGGTTATTCACTGCCGGGATATGGAATTGCAGTGTTTACTTATTGATAATTTTATTGTGCAAAATTACTGATTTTTGACAATAAAAATTATATAAGTTTAACAAAGAAAATCGTTGCAAATTAACAAAATATGGGTTATACTGAACGCGACTGAGGAAAACAGCTTAAAGTACTCAGTATTTACATGAAATGCAGTAATTTGAACATAAAATAATAAAGATTCCGAAAGGAGAATTACAATGAAAGTATCTAATATCAAAGACATCGAGAAATTTTTTGAAGTAGTAGACAGCTGTCAGGGTAAAGTTGAACTGGTAACAGGTGAAGGAGACAGACTGAATCTTAAATCTAAACTGTCCCAGTATGTATCTCTTGCAAATATCTTCTCCGGCGGAGAG
>CAVFJK010000116.1:471-6005 GCA_963622815.1 Ruminococcus bicirculans (ex Wegman et al. 2014) | reverse complement strand
AATATAACCAGTACTACAAGTACGATTCCTCCGCATACAACATAAATATCCGCAAGATTAAATACCGGAAAATCAATCAGCGAGATATAGATAAAATCTACAACATACCCTCGAAAAGCCCGGTCAATAAAATTTCCTGCTGCACCGCCCGCCAGGATTCCGCCCACAACGATCAAAGGAACATAATACCCTGTTTTAGGCACCTTAAAAAACATCCAAAGTAAAGCAATACAGAAAACTGCACATAATACAAGAAAAAGCATCTGACGTCCCTGAAGCATGCCAAATGCCATTCCTCTGTTTTCCAGATATTGCAATTCAAGTACCCCCGGAATAAGCGTAATTCCGGAGGTTTCCTTCAATTTCAAAATTGCCCAGTATTTTAAAGCCTGATCTGCCAGTACGAGTAACATGATTCCGCCAAGCCATCCCAGTAAAAGTCCAACAAACGAAGTACTCTTTTTATTCATCGAAGAATCTCCTGAATTCCCTCCAACAGTTCCTGATCTGTTACCGTGCGGTCAATAAAACTGCTGCCGATTCCCTTCATAAGGACAAACTTGATCTGTCCCTGTTCCATTTTTTTATCTTTTTTAGTTGCAGCAAGAACATCCTGAGGCTTCAGTCCCTCAATATGAGTCGGAAGCTGATAAACTTCACAGCCCTGCACGATCTGCTGATATTCTTCTTCTGTAAGAAGATCCCGAATCAGAGAAATCTTCGCAGCAGCAACAAGTCCGATTGCAACGCACTGACCATGGAGGAGCTTAAAGTTCATAAGTTTCTCCACTGCATGTCCGATCGTATGTCCCAGATTAAGCAGTGCACGTTCTCCCTGTTCTTTCGGATCACGTTCTACAACGCCTGCTTTGATCTCGCAGCAGCGACGGATCATCTTTTTCAGGAGATCCGTATCCAGCTGCTGAATCTTTTCCTGATTCTCACATACAAAACGATAAAAATCTCCGTCACAGATAAGTCCGGTCTTCAAAACTTCTCCCATACCGCAGGCAAACTGTTCTGCCGGAAGAGAACACAACGTGTTCAGATTCATATAAACCAGGCGTGGCTGATGAAAAGCACCGACCATATTCTTATACTGATCCAGATCAACGCCCGTCTTACCTCCGACACTGCTGTCTACCTGAGAGAGAAGTGTTGTCGGTACCTGGATAAAATCAATACCACGAAGATAAGTAGCCGCACCAAATCCGGCAAGATCGCCTACAACCCCTCCGCCAAGTGCAACGACAAGACTCTTACGGTCAAGTTTTTCTTCGATCAGTACTTTATAAAGCTGCTGTACTGTATTCAGATTTTTACTTTTTTCACCTGCCTCAAAAGTAAACACAGATATTTTAGATGCCACCGGTGCAAGAACTTTCTGTACCTGTGCGGCATAAAGCGACGCCACATTTGTATCTGTTACAATACAGAAGTTCCTGTTTTCAAGTCCCTCTGTACGAATCGCATCTGCAAGTTTCTCAAATCCGTCTTCAAAATAGATCGGATAATAGAAATCCCCGTTTCTTTTAACCTGTAATACATCTGTGCCCATATTTTAGTCCTCCTGATCCTTACTGATAACGCAGCAGTTTCACACTGTTTCGTCCCTTTTTCGTCTGTCTGGATACACCTTCATAGCGAAAGCGTCCCTTTCCACGTACAGAAATAATATCACCATCTTTGGGTTCATATCCATTCGATGTGATCAATTTACCATTTACAAAGACCTGACCGCCCTCTATGAATGGAACCATGCTGCTTCTTGATGTCTGAAAAGCCAACCCGATCAGAGCATCCAGTCGTACGGAAGCACATGTACCGTTAATCTCCTGAAACTCCGGTTCCGGAATATGCTCCGGGTTATCTACCATCAAAATTTTCATTGTTGTGTGACGTACTCTGGTCAGATTTTCAATAATATAATCTGCAATCTTTTCGTGGCAGAAAATCCATGCAGTATGTTTCTGCACAAGAATATCTCCGATCACGGACCTCTCAATTCCGTCAGTTCCTCTGAGAATTTTTTTGCCAGTGGCTCTATTTTCAGACATTTGATTGGATATTCCCATGGAAAGAAAAGAGCATCAGGATGAAATGCTACCATCTGACGCTCTGCCTGTTCATAACCGCCAAAACATTCCATAACAACGCCTGGTATCTGATTTTTACGGTCGTTTATGATATTTTGTTCATTTAAATTAAGAAAATCCGAAAAGGTGACAATATCTCTCTGATAAGAGAGATTTGCCAATTCCCGGATTCTCTTGATAAAGAATTCGTCTTTTTCCATTATTAATTCATACCCTGTATTAATTAATATCCTGCTCTTACAGACGGTACCGGATTACTTCCGAGAATGTGCTGAAGATCGCCGGTAATATCTACATTATAAGGTCCAAGAATAAAGATATAGCTGGATACCTTCTGCAGGCTTCCGCCAAGAGAATAACATGCACCGGATGTAAAATCGATGATTCTCTGCGCGAGCTCCATATCAAGTCCTTCAAGATTCAGTACAACTGTAGAATTGTCTACTAATGTATCTGCAATTTCGCGAGTATCTTCCATAGATGTAGGTCTGATTACACATACTTCCATATTTGCTGCCTGTGATCCCTTTCTGCTGCTTCTCATTGGAGTGATCTTAGATGAAGTGCTTCGTACCGGTTTATCCTGTTTAACAGATACTTTCGGTGTTGAAACAGATTTGACCGGCTGCTTTGGTGCTGCTGCAACTGGTTCTTCATCGTCAAAATCATCAAGGTCTTCATCATCAGCTTTTTTAGAGAATTTCTGGAAGAATTTCTTTACAGGCTTGTCTTCCTGATCATCATCCAGAAAATCATCGTCATCGCTGTCCAGAAGATCATCATCTAAATAATCATCTTCATCATAATCATCATTAAGTTTTACAGCATCTAAAAGTTTATCTAAAACACTCATTTTAATCTCCAATCTTATTTGTCTTATGGCTCAGTGTGAATAATCCCGTTCTCCAAAAATACCTGTACCGACACGAACCATCGTAGCGCCCTCCTGAACGGCTACCTGATAATCTCCGGTCATACCCATACTCAAGACGCTCATATTAACATTATTAATGTTTTTGGCTTCAATGTCAACACTTAATTTCTTTAATTGGCGGAAAATTCCACGATTCTCCTCCGGATCTTCGACATACGGAGCGATCGTCATAAGTCCCTTTATATTTATATGCGGCAGTTTTGCTACTGATTCCACAAGAGCCAGAACTTCGTCTGTTTTCAGACCAAATTTACTCTCTTCCTGTGCCACATTTACCTCGATCAGTATCGGAACTGTTACATTATGCTTTGCAGCTTCGTTCTCGATCGTTTCTGCAAGTCTCAGAGAATCCACAGAATGGATCAGTGCAACCTTATCTACAATATATTTTACTTTATTTCTCTGCAGATGTCCGATCATATGCCAGCGGATATCTGACGGGAGCTGTGGGTATTTATCCATGATCTCCTGTACTTTATTTTCACCGAAGTCTCTTGATCCCGCATCATACGCTTCCTGAAGCATAGATACCGGCTTCGTCTTACTGACGGAGATCAGTGTTACCTCGCCTGGATCACGATTTACTGCCTTGCATGCTTCCACAATGTTTTTACGGACCTGTTCAAGATTTTCTGTTATCATAATTATCAGCCTCCTGATTTGTATAAAATTCTGCTCTGCATTTCAGATAATTTCCTGGATTTTAATACAGGATCTCTTCTTCATCTACTTTATCAGCGTTCCGGACAATATGATCATACCTCGAAAGGCCATACGCAGTACTCTTTGAAACGATTGCATATTCCTCATTCTGATCCAGTATCTCTATTCTCCGAAATACAGCATAGCCCTGATTGATGCAATATACACCCTCGAGCACGCCGACATCACTGACTACATAACGGCTCTGATCTTTCTGACTGATGATCACATCGCCCTCTTTAAACGATTTCTTATCTACATAGTACAGATATTTCTTTTTACTCTCATCGTCCGTATCCTGGCTGCCATCCTCTATGCTTGCATAAATGGACGGACTCACAAACGTACGTGTCTCATTTCCGCTTTTATCTTTACCAAGAACCATAAATCCGGTCTCCTGGCTGTCTTCATTTGTTGTCGCATACTCTGACGGAATCAGATAAAACTCCTTCGTCACGATCGAAGACAGTGGAATCTTAAGTCCCGTAACCGTATTTGTCACAAGTTCAATCTCCAAAAAGCGATCTGATGCATAGCGGATCACACCTTTATTAAAATCAATCTTACCATACTTGGCTCCATCAATCTCAACAATGCTGAAATCACCACTCTGTGTCATATCATCTTTCAGGAATTTTACGCGCACCGCAGTACGGTCCGCAAGCTTCACAGCCTGTTTCTCACTCAGCGGTATCATAAGACTCCAGTTCTCATCCGCAACCAGTGTATACAGATTCGCACCCGCTGAGACAGAATCATGTGTCTTAAGATCTGTTTCATGATAGGCGTTCTGGTCAAAATCTTCTGCTGTGAGCGTATCTACGGTTTTATTTTCATATCCATCAGTCGAATACAGTACAATTCCATCCTGTTCCGCTTTACTGAGGGTCTGTCCGCCATAGCTGACAACACCGGAGTCAGATGAAGTACCACTCACACCCGCATACTGCAGAATACTTCCCTCAAGATTATACTTAAAACTGTAGGTATTATTAAATTTACTGGAATTAAAGCCCTTTGAAAAACTCAGCATCTGACTGCGGATCGAGGAAAGATCATCTGCACTCAGTTCAGCAGAAGATTCTTTCTGCTGCGAACTGCTGATTCCATAAACAACGCCATTTGCGTTGATCTTACTTCCCTCACGGGCATAATAACTGACATAACCACTGGTCTCCGCCTTATGTACAGTCTCTGTTCTTATCGCCAGGCCTGTATAAGTCTCATTCCTGGAGAGCGGACCTGCAATGACCAGATATGATTCAATATTTGAAGATGTCAGATACAGAACAACGCTGAACAGCATATAAAGAGACAAAGCTCCGAACAGCATGGTTCCGATATTCAGACCAAGTACACTTCTTATTTTCTTTAATATCCCTGTATTATCTGTAAAACGTTTATCTTTATCAGGCAAAAAAATGCCTCCTTTATTTTCTTAACTAAATTACATACCAGAGTATTGTACCATTTTAGCTTTCATCTGACAAGAAAAAGGGGAAATTATTTCAAAACGAACGTATTTTCTGAACATATTTTCCGAATATTTGTTTGCTATTACCATAAAATTATGTTATACTTTTTACAAATAAGTAATATGATCGTGAACCAGGAGGTACTTATATGGCATACGGAAGAATCAGCAAGAAACAGCAGGAGATTCTGGATTATATAAAAAATGAGATTCTTAACAGAGGTTTTCCTCCGGCAGTAAGGGAAATCTGTGAGGCGGTCAATCTGAAATCTACTTCTTCCGTCCACTCCCATCTGGAAGCTCTCGAAAAAAACGGTTATATCCGCAG
>CAVFJK010000116.1:0-461 GCA_963622815.1 Ruminococcus bicirculans (ex Wegman et al. 2014) | reverse complement strand
TATCCGCAGAGATGCCACAAAGCCACGTGCGATTGAGATCATTGATGATAATTTTAACCTTGTCCGCCGTGAAGTTGTAAACGTACCTCTTGTTGGTACTGTTGCTGCCGGTCAGCCAATGCTGGCTGTTGAGAATATCGAAGGTTATTTTCCTGTTCCGGCAGAATATATGCCGAATGCCCAGAGCTTTATGCTTAAAGTAAAAGGTGACAGTATGATCAATGCCGGTATCTTTGACGGAGACCAGGTTCTTGTTAAACAGCAGAGTTCCGCTTCTAATGGAGATATCGTAGTTGCTCTGGTAGAAGATTCCGCTACAGTTAAGACTTTTTATAAAGAAGATGGCTATTATCGTTTACAGCCGGAGAATGATACCATGGAACCGATCCTCGTACATGACAATCTACAGATTCTTGGTAAAGTATTTGGTGTTTTTCGTTTATATCAGTAATAAAAGAGGG
>CAVFJK010000115.1:0-8572 GCA_963622815.1 Ruminococcus bicirculans (ex Wegman et al. 2014) | reverse complement strand
GTTATATTTATCTATATATTCTATATTTACTATTATTGAAGGGAATTTATATAAAATGAGCTTTCTTGGCAAAGTGAAAAAGAAACTGAAAGGCGGCAGCTGGTATCCTTTTTACAATACATTTTATGAAAAAAATGATCTGGACCCACATATGATCCTTCTGGAATCCAGAAGCGGAAAAGCTCTGGAAAGTAATATTCTTTCCTTATTAAAAGAGCTCTGCCGGGAGCCATATCATAATTTTACGCTTGTGCTGTCCGTACATCGCGATGCCGAAAACGAGATAAAGGAGAAACTTCAGAAGAACTCCATTCAGGGAGTTCATTTTGTTCGTACAGGCTCTGTTTCCTATTATCGGGCACTGAGCCGTGCCGGTTATCTGGTAAATGATACTTCCTTTCCGGGACGTTTTATTAAAAAAGAAGGTCAGGTCTATCTGAATACCTGGCATGGAACCCCTCTAAAAAAAATGGGGCGGGACAACCGTCCGGAAATGGTGACAATGGGAAATGTCATGCGTAACCTTCTGGATTCCGATTATATTGTATTCCCGAATCAGTTTATGGAAGAAAAAATGGCCGGAGCCTATATGCTGGACAGTCTGTACCGCGGTACCGTTCTCCACGAAGGCTACCCGCGTAACGACATTTTCCGTCAGTCAGCAAATCTTACCCTGAAAGAACAGGCCGGAATGCAGAATAAAAAACTGCTTGCCTATCTGCCTACCTTCCGCGGTAATTTCAATAAACTGGATAACCAGGATTACATGCAGACACTCTCTCAGAATCTTTCGCTGTGGGATTCTCAGCTGAATGATGACGAGATTCTTCTTATTAAATTGCATCCGTTTCTTCACGGGCTGGAAGATTTTTCCGGATATCAGCATATCCGTCCGTTTCCGGCTTCCTGGGACACTTATGAAGGCTTAAGTGTCTGTGATACATTGATCACGGATTATTCCAGTGTATTTTATGATTACGCAAACTCCGGTAAAAAGATCATCCTGTTTGCTTATGACCGAAAAGAATACGAGAGTTCCCGTGGTATGTATGAGACGATCACTTCGTATCCTTTTGATTATACAGAAAAAGCAGAAGAAGTCATCCCGTATGCTCACCGCTCCGGTGGTGCTCCTGATGACGCTTTTATGCAGCGTTATGCCACTTATGAAGATGGACATGGAGCTGAAAAGATCTGCCGCGAAGTTTTCCTTCATGATGACTGCTGCCGTAAAAAGATTTATCACGGCAATGGTAAAGAAAATATACTGATCTATGGTGGAGACCTGGATCTCAACGGTATCACTACCGTTCTGTATTCGCTGCTCCATGAACTGGATCTTTCGCGTTATAATTATTTTATCTCGTTCCGTTCCCTGTATGTAAAAGACCATCCGGAACGAATGGAACGTCTGCCTGACGGCGTCGGCATCTACCCGCTGGCCAGTGAAATGAATATGGATCTGGTTACTATGATTGCACAGCTTCTTAAGCTGAAAGGTCATTCCGGTTCCTGGTCCGAACAAAGACTTCACACTGCCTACAGGCGCGAATGGAAAAAACATTTCGGAAGTACTGAATTTTCCTGTGTGATCCATTATAATGGCTACGAAGCCTACACGACTTCGCTCCTTGAGGAGGCACCGTGTCCGCGAAGTATCTGGGTCCACAATGATATGGCAAGGGAAGTCCACCTGAAAGGGAACATGAATCCATCTATTTTAAAAGATGCATACCATACCTATGAACACATCGTGCCTGTAAGCGAAGATCTCATCCAGCCTATAGTCCGGGAATTTGGAGCAGATACTTCCAGAATCACAGTGATACACAATTGTCATGATTATCAGAATGTACTGGAACGAAGTCTTGCTCCGGTTTCTTTCAACGATGATACTCTTTCGAATGTAACCCTGGATAAACTTCAGTCTGTACTTGATTCTGATGCACCGAAATTTATAAGCATCGGACGTTTTTCTCCTGAAAAAGGACACAAACGTCTTCTCGATGCATTTGACCGATACTGGACAGAACATCCTTCTGCCTGGCTGATCATCATCGGCGGTGTCGGAAATCTCTATGATGAGACACTTTCACATGCAAAGACTCTGCATGCAGCCGATCACATCATCCTGATCCGTGCTGTCACTAATCCGATGCCAATTCTGAAACGCTGTGATCTGTTTCTTCTTTCTTCCTATTATGAAGGACAGGGAATCGTCCTTATGGAAGCCGCAACACTCGGCGTTCCGGTAATGGCGTGCGATGTAAGCGGATGTCACAGCTTTCTGAAAGAATATGGCGGGCTTCTGCTTGAAGATTCCGAAAAAGGGCTTCTTCACGGCATGCAACTCTTTGCAGAAGGAAAAGTTCTCCCGTTAAATATCGATGCGGAACGCATCAACCGCACCTCCGCCACTCAGGTAGAGGCTTTGATCGCCGGTGATCTCTCACCGCAAAACTGAAAGGAAATTTTTATGACAACAAACGAACCTCTGATTTCGGTTATCATGCCGGTCTACAATGGCGGTTCTACCATCAGGCAGGCAGTAGAATCCGTTTTCTCCCAGAATGTTTCTCTGGAACTTCTGGTCATCGATGACGGATCTACAGACGACACCGCCGAAGTACTGTCCGCCTATCAGAATCGTACCGATTTTTATTATCTGAAAAATCAGCACAATATCGGTGCTGCTGCTTCCCGCAATCGCGGTATTAAAGAAGCGCATGGTCAGTATATCGCATTTCTTGATGCAGACGACTGGTGGGAAAACGGTAAGCTTCAGCTCCAGCTGGATATCCTGAAAGAAACGGGACAGGTGCTCTGTTCTACCGGAAGAGAACTGATGAACTATGACGGAACTTCTACCGGAAAATATATTCCTGTAAAAGAAACGGTCTCTTACCGGGAACTTTTAAAGCACAACAGTATCAACTGTTCTTCTGTTCTTCTTTCCAGAGATGTTGCTGCTGAATTTCCAATGGAACACGACGACAGCCATGAAGATTATCTTACCTGGCTGAAAATCCTTCGAAAATACGGACCTGCTGTCGGTATTAATCAGCCGCTTCTTAAATACCGTATGAGTAAGAACAGTAAATCCGGAGACAAAAAGAAATCCGCGATTATGACCTACAAAGTATACCGCTATATGGGATACAGCCACATCCGCTGCATTCTGTATTTTATTTCTTATGCAGTCCACGGACTCTGGAAATACCGCTGACCCTGGTCAGGTAACAGTTCTCAGATACATTTGACTTAACTATATTTCACCATGAAAGGACACAAAAATGGGCAAAGCAAAAAGTCTGCTGTTCACAGCCTGCCTGAAACATTTCGGACATATCCGGCCCGATTCTCATATCTGGCTGTTTTCCTCTACGGATAACCGCCATTATAACTATAATTCCCGCTATCTTTTCGAATACGTCAAAGATAATCTGCCGGAGATCACTCCTCTCTTCGTGATCAATGATCCGGAACTTCGAGGTCATCTTTCCGCCGAATACGGCAAGCATTATTTTATCGAGACAGAAAGTGTACAGGGTATCCGCTGTGCACTGACTGCCGGTGTCTGGTTTACTTCTGCCGGACTGCCTGCTTATGGAACCGGCCTTCAAAAAAACAGACTGATCATTAATCTCTGGCACGGAGTACCGCTCAAGAAAATTGCACTTCTGGATCCAAACCTGAAAAAAGCAACACGTATTTATTTTAAAAAGATTTTTTCCGAAAACTATACCTGTGTCCTGACGACCTCTCATGAACTGATTCCGCTCATGGCCCGAAGCTTCGCCATTTCCGAAGATAAGATTAAAGTCTGGGGCCAGCCGCGAAATGACGGAATGTTTCAGAAAAATGATCGTAGTAAGATTCTGGGAAGTCTCTATCCGGATCTTCCGGAATATACAAAGACCGCGCTTTATGCGCCAACCTTCCGCGATTACGGACAGGTTCAGCTGTTTCCGTTTAAAGATTTTGATCTGAAACATCTGGAGGCATTTCTTGAAGAAAAGGACATGATACTTTTTATCCGTACCCATGTTGCCGAACAGGGATCCGCTGATCCGTATCTCGGTAAACGCATTCGTTTTCTTGGAAACGAGCAGGCAGAGGATGTTACCGGCATCCTGAACATTTTTGATTGTCTGATCACAGACTACTCCAGTATCTATATCGATTACCTGCTTACCGGAAAACCAATGATTTTTCTTCCATACGACCGTCAGCAGTATCTTGACGGGCGTGGCATGAATTTTAACTATGACGATGTGACCCCGGGACCGAAGCCGGAAACATTTTCTGAGTTTCTTCAGGCACTTTCTCCTGAAACAGATTCCTGGAAAACGGAACGCGAACGAGTAAACCGTTTATTCAATGAGATTCAGAAACCATGCGCGGCAGATATCTGCGAGCATGTTCTGAATATGATCCGATAATGTTATTATTATTCCCTGTGAATGAAAACCAGTTATTTACTATACTACAAAGGAGAACGACATGAAATTACTGATCGTAGACGATGAGGAACTTACCCGCACCGGTGTAATCTCCTCACTGGACTGGGCTTCCCTTGGAATTGATGAAGTCCTGCAGGCAGATGACGGTGTACATGGACTGGAAACTGCCCGTGTCTGCAAACCGGAGATCATTCTCTGTGACGTACGCATGCCCCGCATGGATGGAATCTCCATGCTGGAACGTCTGGAAAAAATTCTCCCGGATACTGTTCCGATCTTCATGAGTGGCTACTCAGACAAGGAATATCTGAAGGCCGCCATTAAGCTGAAGGCCGTCAATTATATCGAAAAGCCTTTTTCCCTGTCTGAGATTGAATCTGCTATCCGTGAAGCAAGAGAACTTTATATGCAGAAAGTTCACTCCAGAAGAGGCGAAACACTCCATTCACTGGAAACTGCATCCCGCCTTGCCCTGCAGCTTACACTGCCCTACGGAAGCAATGCCCCGGTGATCGACCAGCTCGCCATGGAACTGAACCTCACCATGAATTCTTCTACATATTTCACTGCATTTATCATAAAGACCGATCTTTTTCTGGATGCTGCTGCACCATCCATGACCGATTTTTATCAGGAATTTCAGAGTTTCCTGAATCCATTCCATATGCAGTGCATCTATCTGGAAAAGAAAACGCAGTATCTTGTGTATTTTCTGTTTTCACAGAATGATCCAACTGCCAGACAGCTGCAGTCCGTGAGTAATTATCTTTGCAGCCATTTTGCAGAGATCGGACGCTATTCCATGGCCTGCGGTGATCCGGTATGCGGTCTTTCAAAAGCTTACCAGACCTATACTTCTGCTGTCATTCTGCTGCAGAGCAGTTACTTTTTCCCGGAAAATACGCTCCTGACTTCTGTTTTACTGGATGAGATTCCGGAAATACAGAACAATATATTTGCAGACGCACCGGCAGCCACTTTTTCTGAGGCACTTTCACAACTGGACCATTCCGCAGTCGAAACGACTCTTCAAAAGCTGTATAAAACATTTTATAAAAATAATCGTTTCCTTCAGAATCCGGTCAAAGATCTCTATTATAAGATGTTTCTTGCCCTGGAAGATGCGCGCCATCAGCAGAAGATCGCCGGTTCCGGAAACATAGAGAGCATTGCAGAAACAATTGATGACTGCTTCACTTTCCCGGAGCTTCACCAGACTCTGATCGACAAGACAGAAGAATATTTCGCGAAGGCCGAGACAACTTCTCAGGAAAATCCAACAATCTTCCTGATTAAGGATTACATCAGCAAGAATTACATGAACGAAACGCTTTCTGTGAAAGATATCAGTTCCCATGTTTTTCTTTCCACTTCGTATGTCTGCACATTTTTCAAAAGTGAGACCGGTCATACTTTAAACCAGTATATCACCGAATATCGTATGGAAAAAGCAAAACAGCTTCTGAAAGATGCACGTTTTAAGATTACAGATGTTTCTTCCAGAGTCGGTTACAGTGACGGAAACTATTTTGGAAAAAGTTTTAAGAAGTACTGTGGGCTTTCTCCTTCTGAATACAGGGAGCGGAATTTACAATGAATAATTTTTTCACACGAATCCGGCGCTCTTATGGCGATATGAAGCTGGAATCAAAATTTACGCTTGTGCTGTTACTTGCAGCAACGGTTCCTGTCATTATGATGGCATGTTTCTTCTATGGAAAATTATACGACATGGTCGTTTCTTATACGATCCGCCAGGAACAGGACACATCCGCACAGACAGCCCCTTACGTAGAAGACCTTGTCCAGCAGATCATTGATGCCCATGATGGTGTCACGGATCAGGAATTTTTTCAGACTCTGTTTCATCAGCCTGTCAATTCGCCTTTTCAGATGTTTCTCGATACCGACGATGCACAGGATTTTCATGAATATGTAGCAAACCTGATTGATACGGATATGATCTCCGGTCTGCAGATCTATATGGATTTTCCACCACAGTCTGTACGACTTTTCAGTGATGACCTCACGAAAGATTATTTTTCATCAATGACGAAGGCACGTGGAACTTACTGGTATGGTATCTTCCAGGGTACCCAGCAGTCTTCTCTCTTCTGTCCTGCTTTCTATCTGGGCGAACGCGAAAAAGAGAATTACGGAGATCTCGCATATATCACTTCCACGACCTTTTACTATCAGGGGCAGGCCCGCCAGGCTTACATCGCCCTCTATAGTTCTTCGGATCATCTGACCGATATGCTGAAAGATAATCTGACAATTGATGGAAGCGTTTCTTATATCATCAATGACCGAAATGCCGTAGTTGCTTCCTCTGATGATTCTCTCTCCGGTATTTATCTGCTGGATTACAGTACAATTGAAGATTCCTTTATGTCTTCTAATAATTTTATCGAAAAAAACGTCCTGGATACCACAGTCTATGCCGGTTTTTACAACATCAAGCAGCCCGGCTGGTTTATGGTTACTGTGCTTCCATCCGGACCTCTGATCACACAGAGCAATAAGATCATGGTCCAGTATATCATGATGTATCTCGGTTTCCTTGTATTTGCACTGATTCTGGCGCACTTTATGTCGCACTCGATCACAAACAGAATATCTTCCGTCATCCATCAGATGAGCAAAGTCCGGAAAGGTACCTTAAGTCCTATGGAAAGTCCGGAATACCATGACGAGATCGGTGATCTGATCGACACTTACAACTATATGACCCGTAAAATGGATCAGTTGATGACAGATCAGGCAAAAGCTGCCGAAGAGCTTCGTATTGCAGAGTTTCATTCTCTGCAGGCACAGATCAATCCTCATTTTCTCTATAATACTATGGACATGATCAACTGGCTTGCACAACAGGGACGGGCAGATGAGGTTTCCCGTGCTGTCCAGAGTCTTTCCCGATTCTATAAGCTTACTTTAAGCAGAAAGCAGAGCATCAGCACAATCTCCCGCGAGGCAGAGCATGCAGATATTTATATCCAGATACAGAATATGCGCTATCATGATAGCATCACATTTGTGTCAGATATCCCTGACGAGCTTATGGAGTACCAGATCCCGAAGCTGACACTTCAGCCGATCATTGAAAATTCTGTTCTTCACGGCATCCTTGAAACTGCCGGTAAGACCGGAACCATTGTCCTTACCGGCTGGCTGGAGGATTCCGATATTGTTCTTCTGATCTCTGATGACGGCGTAGGAATCCCACCGGAAAAACTTTCCACAATTCTTTCCGGCGAGGGAGTAAGTTCTTCTTCCCGTGGAAATAACATCGCTGTATATAATACACACCGGCGTCTGCAGATTCTGTACGGATCGGATTACGGACTTACTTATTCCAGTTCTCCGGATCACGGAACAGAAGTTGAGATTCGAATTCCTGCAAAAAAAGCATAATACACAGGCTATAATTATTATTGCAGCCTGACAAAAAGGAGACCGCTTTCGCGATCTCCTTTTTTGAATATGAATATGTGTATAAATGATATAGATGGCTTATCTTGTAACGATATCAACCGGAATATTGAAGATTTTTGCAACCTTCAGGATTGTATCGATATGTCTTCCTGTAGCAGCTGCCATATGATGTGTCGGGCCAGCTTCGCTCCAGCGGTTTACAAATTCTCTTGCTCCACATGTGAAACGTGTTCTCATGTTTGTATCACCGAAGGAAAGGATCGGTCCTTCTTCGTTTACGCCTTCAGCTACAACGAATTTGAAGTGTCCGTCAGCATCCTGTGTGATTGCAAGATAGGTAACAGGACCTGTGTATGGATAGAACTGTGTCAGATATCCGCCGCCTGTTTTTCCGTGGAATACCGGCACAATCTTCATGGTAGGTTTCTTATCGGAAATATCAGCATCTCCACTTCCGGAATGTCCGATGATGCAGATGTCATCATTGAAGTCGATGGAGTACATTTCGGACAGCTGGCCTGTACCGGAGATTGTCTTCAGGATACTCATTGCCATAGCAACTTTCATATCACCTTCAACGGCGCATGCTGTACCCTGTTTGATCAGCATTGAGAATGCCGGGATAAGCATACTGTCAAGGACACCTGCTTTACCCTGTGCAAATCCGTCATAAT
>CAVFJK010000114.1:0-6240 GCA_963622815.1 Ruminococcus bicirculans (ex Wegman et al. 2014) | reverse complement strand
GAAAATGAATAATAGAGACAAACAGAGGATATGTCGGCATTTTATACAAAAACAGAAAAACATTTTTGAATAAAATATAGAAAATCATAAAGGATATTGACGACAAAGGAAAAAAAGAGTATGATGAATTCATAAATTAAGAATCCGATTCATATATGTGAATTACAAAAAGGAATCGGGTGCAACCTAATAATCAATAAAAAACAAATATATATGAAAGGCAGGTATTTTTTAATGGCATTAATGGGCAGAAAAATTGCAGCGATCAGAGCGTATGTAGTTGAAGGCGGCGGAGCTGACTACCATGACCAGTCCGCAGAACACTGGATCGTAAAACAGATCGCAACTCCTATGAGCATCTATCCGGAGTATAAAGCTACAAGAACAAGCTTTGGTATCAACGCATTAAAGACTCTTGTTGTTGAAGTAGAAGCAGACAACGGAGTAACAGGATTCGGTATCACAACAGGTGGATATCCGGCAGCATGGCTGGTTATGAACCATCTGGATCGTTTCGTAGTTGGTAAAGATGCAAACGAGATCGAAAAAATCTGGGATCAGATGTATCGTGCATCTCTCTACTATGGAAGAAAAGGTGTTGTAATGAACGCCATTTCCGCAATCGACCTTGCACTGTGGGATCTTCTTGGTAAACTTCGTGAAGAACCTGTATACGCAATGCTGGGAGGTAAAGTTCGTGAAGAACTTACATTCTACGCTACCGGCCCGAGACCGGACCTTGCGAAAGATCTTGGATTCGTTGGTGGAAAGATTCCGCTTGTATACGGACCTGCTGATGGAATGGAAGGACTTAAGAAGAGCATTGAACTCGCAGCTGATATGAGAGAAAAATGCGGCGATGATTTCCTTCTTATGTGGGACTGCTGGATGGCTCTGGATCTTCCATATGCAAAACGTCTCATGCAGGCATCTGCTGATCTGAAATTCAACTGGATCGAAGAATGTTTCAATCCGGATGATTACTGGGCTTACAGAGATCTGAAAAAAGCAGCAGGAAATCAGATTATGGTAACTGGTGGCGAACATGAAGCAAGTAAATTCGGCTTCCGTATGCTTATCGAAGACTGTGATCTTGATGTTATTCAGCCAGATGTTGGATGGTGCGGTGGTATGACCGAGCTGATCAAGATCGGTAACCTGGCAGAGGCTCATGGCAAATATGTCATTCCTCATGGAAGTGGTACATACAGCTATCATTATGTTACTACTAAGACTAACTCACCGATCACAGAGTGTCTGATGATGGCTCCAGAAGCTGATAAGGTTGTTCCGCAGTATTATCCACTGCTTAAGGATGAACCGATGCCGGTTAATGGTAAACTTAAAGTCAGCGACAAACCTGGATTTGGTGTTGAACTGAATAAAGATAAAACGCTTGTTGAGGTGAAAAAAGGCACAAGATTATAAGTTTTATAAAAAATTAGCGGTAAGCTAACTGTAGGGGGAAAATTATGTCAGTAGCATACTTACTTATTTGCTTGGTTATTTCAATTGTACTTGTAATTTTATTCTGTACAAAAGTTAAAATGAATCCGGCGATCGCTCTGATCCTTGGTTCACTGTTACTTGGAGTTTTGACGAAGGTACCGCTTGTTGATGCGACAGCAGCTGATGGAACAGTCACTACCGGACTTGTAAATGTCATTAATAATGGTTTTGGAAGCATGATGGGAAGTATTGGTTTCCCGATTGGTCTTGGTATCATACTTGGACAGTTTGTCAGTGATACCGGTGGAGCTACTGTTATTGCAGATAAGCTTGTTTCACTGTTCCCTGAGAAATATGCGATGTATGCGGTTGGTCTTGCAGGTTTTATTCTTGCAATTCCGGTATTCTTTGATGTGACATTTGTTATTTTGATTCCAATCGGTGTAGCACTCATGAAGAAGCTGAATAAAGGAATCGGATATATTGTAGGAGCAATTTCTATCGGCGCAGGTATTGCACACACACTGGTACCTCCGACACCGAACCCGCTGGTTGCTCCGGAATACTTCCATTTTGATCTCGGTATCATGATCGCCGCAGGACTTCTGTTCGGTGCACCTATGATGATCATTTCTGTGACAATTCACGGAATGCTTATGAAAAGAGGTCTCTGGAAGGCAGAGACAGACGAAAATGGAAACGGACTTCAGATCGACGAGATGTCCCTTCCGGAAAAACTTCCGGGATTTGGAATTTCACTTCTTCCGATTTTTATTCCGATTATCCTGATCCTTCTGAATACAATTGTAGGATGTATGACAGATAATATTCCGGAATGGATTGATTTCCTTGGACAGAAAACGACTTCCATGCTGTGTGGTACACTGGTTGCAATGTTTATTTCAATGAAGACACTTGGCCTCAAAAAGACAGAAGAGTCTGCAGCTAACTCTCTTCATTCAGCAGGTATGGTATTCCTTATCACTGGTGCAGGTGGATCTTTCTCGGCAGTTATTACAGCAGCAGGTGTAAGTGATGCGATTAAAAATCTTGTTTCCGGTATTTCCGGTAACGTTGCACTGATCCTGTTCATTGCGTGGTTCCTTGGTATGGCATTCCGCCAGATCACTGGTTCCGGTACAGTTGCATCGTTGACAACATTTGCGATCATGCAGAGTGTAGCAGCAACAATTGCATGCCATCCTGTATTCCTTGCTCTGGCATGCCTTGACGGTGCACTGTTTGGTGCGACTGTAAATGATTCTGGCTTCTGGATTGTTTCAAATATGGCCGGACTCAATTTATCAGGTGGTGTTAAGACGTATACATTAGGACAGGCCATTGCGTCGGTAGTAGGTATTATTATGATTATTGTTGTAGGATGTATTTCCTGCCTGTTCTGATTAAACAGATGTAGATAAAGCAGGGGCCCGGGCGAATCATTGTGGGCTCCTGCTTTATAAATGGTTTACAGTAGGATTTCTTTTGTAGTATAATATGCATAAATGTAAATATTCAAACGGAGAGAATTTTTACAGAGGAAAAAGAAAAGCAGGTAGATATATGGCAGTTAAATCAGCGGAAAGAGTTTTTAGAATATTTGAATTATTGGAACAAAGCCCGGAGGGTCTGACGAATAAAGAAGTAAGCAGTCTTCTGGGGTTTGCTCCAAGCAGCACTCTTGCACTTTTGCAGACAATGGAAGAAAATGGATATCTTATCATGGATGAACAGAAGAAATATTATCTTGGCGGCAGGTTGATGAGCCTTGGCGCACTGGCGGCATCCAGAATAGATTTAAATAAGCTTGGTACCCCGTATCTTCTGAAGTTGATGCAGAAAGTGGAAGAAACTTGTTTTATTGGAGTTCTTTCCGGCGATGAGATTGTTTATATTGCAAAAGAAAACTGTGAACGTACTATTACGACGAGTGCAAATATCGGATCACGAAAACCTGTGTATTGTACAGGACTTGGAAAAGCGTTTCTTACTTTCCTCCCGGAAGAAGAAAGCTCAGAGATCATTGACCGTATTGAGTTAAAACCATTTACGGAACATACGATCACGGATAAGCAGGAACTGAAAAAAGAAATCGAACAGTTTCGAATCCAGGGGTATGCAGTGGATAATCAGGAGATTGAGCAGGGGCTCTGGTGCATGGCCGTACCAATCTATGACAATACCGGTCATATGAAGGCTGCGATCAGTGTATCCGGTCTGAAACAGCGTATGGTAGAAAAAAAGGACCTGTTGATAAACGAAATGTTAAAAACAGCCCGGCATCTTTCAAGAGATCTGGGATATTATAAGGAGGAATTAAAATGAAAAGATTGTGCGGAGTGAATCCACCTGTGATCACTATTTTTGACGAACATCACAAGGTTGATATTGAAGCCAGCAAGCGTCAGGCAGATTTCCTGATTTCAAAGGGTGTTGACGGACTTGCATACCTGGGAACTTCAGGTGAGTTCAGTATCATGACAGTTGAAGAGAAAAAGAATTTCATCAATGAAATGATCAAATATGTAAATGGACGTGTAAATGTGATCGTTGGTGTCGGAGACACATGCCTGGAAAATACCATGGATTTACTGAAATTTGTTGAGCAGGCCGGAGCAGACGGAGTTCTTCTGATTAATCCATACTTCAGCGTATACAGCACAGAGATGGTAGAAGCATATTTCGGATATGTGGCTTCCCATACCTCTCTTCCGATCATTATCTACAACTTCCCGGATCTTACCGGATACTGCTTCAATGCAGATGTTGTGGCAAGAATTGTAAAAGCAAATCCGAATGTAGTCGGAATTAAAGATACCATCGCAGACTTTAATCATGTGCTCAGCATGCAGAAAGTAAAAGAAATCAATCCGAACTTCTCTGTATTCTCTGCTTATGAGAATCAGGCAATGGGACTTCTTGTATGCGGTGTAGACGGATTCATCAATGCAACCGCAAACTTTGCACCGGAATATACAGTAAATACTTATCAGAGTGCAAAACGCGGTGACTTTAATGAAGCTGCAAAATGGTTCAGTAAAATGGTTGATGCAATGGATATCTACGCATACAGTACACCATTGTTCCTGGCTTGCAAGCAGGCGATGTACTATCGTGTACTGCATCATGACGGACAGGAACGACTTCCTGCACTTTCCCTTGATGCAACTGCAAAAGCAAATGTTTACAATAAGATGAGAGATCTGCAGCTTTTATAAAGAGACAGGAGTAAGCGAACATGATAATGGATCAGTTGGAACGCTTCCGTTGTTATCAGAGAAGTGTTCCGGAATTATGGGATGCTGTTCGCTTTGTGGAACGTGCCCGTAAAGAACAGCTTCCTCCGGGAAAATATCCGGTGGGCAAGAGCTTTGCTTTTGTTCAGGAGGGTAATACAAGAAGTTTTGAGGAAGCAGATTTTGAAGTACATCGTAATTATCTGGATGTACAGATCCTTCTGGAAGGCTCTGAAATGTGGGAATATGCGGACCGGGCGGATCTGACGGTAAAGACTCCTTATGATCCGGAAACAGACATTGAATGGCTTTCAGGGCATGGAAGCAGGATTCAGATGAAACCGGGAATGTTTTGTCTGGTTTATCCAGATGACGGACACAAACCATGCTGCCATGAAAAAGAACAGACATCTTATCGTAAGGTTGTTGTGAAGATAAAGATAGACAATCTGCTCCATGGAGTTCCTAAGGCGGAAAGAGCAGCAGTCTATGGCAAAGGAGATAGAAGATGGATATAAAGATTGACGAAATTGTAAAGCAGGTTCTGTCTGAGATAGATGCTCCTTCCAGACCGGTGCAGCCGAAAACGACCTTCGTTCTCGAGGAGACACCGGCATTAACTGGAAGAGAAGTAGGAAAAACAGCAGTCCTTGATTCTCAGGAAGATTATGTGATCAAAAATTACGTTCTTCCGGAAGTAGGACCAAAGGAAATTCTCGTATGTGTGGAGGGATGTATGATCTCACCGTCAGATGTTACGGAATTTCTGAAAGAAAGAAGATCAGCAGGATCCTCTGCTCAGGGACAGGAAGGAACCGGCATCATTGTAAAAGTCGGAAGTGAAGATCTTCAGGATGCAAGAGGAAATGTCCTTAAAGTCGGCGATAAAGTGATCACTGCAAAAAAAGCAGGATTTGGCGGCGCAGCTACATATGGCGGCAGAAAAGCAGATAAAATTTCTCCGAATGGCTGGTTTGCAAATTATATCGTATTACCGGCAGGACAGCAGGTATATCAGGTAAATGATCTGGATCTGGAATCCAGACTGCTGATCACAAGAAGCATTTCTATCTATACAGAAGTAGAACGTATGGTTAAAATGTGTAAGCTGGATGCAACAAAGACCGCCGTTGTTCTTGGATGCGGAATGGAAGGACTTCTGACCACTGCTGCATTAAAGACTCTTGGTCTTGATAAGATTATCGTTATCGATCAGGAAAGCGAAAAGAATCGTGCAATGGAATTTGGTGCATGGGAATTTGTCGGTTCTCATGGAAAGAATGGTGTTGCTGGTGTTCAGGATAAGATTCGTGCGGTTGCAGGAGATATGGCAGATGCAGTCTTTATCTGTACAGATTCTGTGATGGGACGCAACGTAGCAAGAAGATTTATGAAAAACAGCGGAAGCATCTGTGAGATGGGCTTCCTGTGTGGTTGGAGAAGAACTCCTACTGCAAGATATTTTGAAGACAGCATGCCGACCGGCGGAAGATTTTATGCAGCCAGAGATTATGAGAACTGCATGGCGTTCCTCGCGAAGGCAGCGGAACTGAAA
>CAVFJK010000113.1:0-5076 GCA_963622815.1 Ruminococcus bicirculans (ex Wegman et al. 2014) | reverse complement strand
GGGTGTCATTCTCATCCGAAGGCAGATTCGGTGACTGGTGTGGCGCATGCCTGTGGACATCATGCACAGATGGCAGCGATGATCGGCTGTGCGATTGCCATGGCGGATTCAGAAATACAGGAACAGCTTAGCGGAAATCTGAATTTTCTTGCAGTTCCGGCAGAAGAGTATATCGATGCAGATAAACGGGTCCGTTTAAAAAAAGAAGGAATTGAATTCTGTTGCGGAAAAAGTGAAATGATCCGCACCGGCGTTTTTGATGATACAGATATTGCACTGACAACGCATGTACACATGGTCCCGGTGGAAGAAGATTTTTACCTTGGTAATCCGGCATGTAACGGTTACAGTGCCGCGAGAGTCACTGTTCGGGGAAAGGCGGCCCATGGAGCGATTGATCCGTGGAATGGCGTCAATGCACTGAGTATTACGACCAGTGCGATCCAGATGATGGGACTGATGCGGGAGACTTTTCGCGAAGAAGACCATGTACGTCTTCACAATGTGATTCGTAAAGCCGGTGATGTCATTAACAGCGTACCGGACGAAGCAATTGTTGAGACAAAGGTACGTGCAGCATCACTTGATAAGATCAGAGAGATCACTGAGATGGTAAACCGGGCGTATGCCGGTTCAGCCTATGCTTTTGGTGGGAAAATAGAACTGGAGAAGCTGCAGGGCTATATGCCGATCATTCCGAGAGCAGCAGACAGTGCACTGATCGAGGCAGCTGAGGACCTTGGACTGGATTATCGCACCGTCCGGAAAGGCGATTTTAACAATGCCTGTACGGATGTGGGAGATTTAAGTCATCTTGTTCCGGTTGTGAATTTTACTTTTAAAGGCTTCGAGGGAAAACTTCATGGAGCAGATTTTAAGATTACGGATCCGGAGAAAGCGTATATCTTACCGGCAAAGCTTCTGGCACTGACTATATATAACCTTCTGAAAGATGGCGGGCAGGAAGCAAAAAAGATCACAGAGAGTTATACCCCTGTGTTTGATAAAGAAAGTTATATTCAGTACGTAAAGCGTACAATAGAGTAAAAACTGCAATAAACTAAAATAAGTTACTGCATACAGTAACAAAAAACTGCAGGAGGAAAGACAGAAGAAAAATGGCAGAAAAATGTTTGGAATTAAAAAATATAAAAAAGTCCTTTACCGAGGATGAGGCGGTTCTGAAAGAAATCAGTCTTTCTATTGGTAAAGGCGAATTTATTACGCTTCTTGGTTCTTCCGGTTGCGGAAAGACAACGACCTTACGTATTATCGCAGGTCTTGAGACACCGGATTCCGGTCAGGTGTTTCTGGAAGGAAAAGATGTGACTTCCCTTCCGCCGGAAGCCCGTGATGTAAACACGGTCTTTCAGAATTATGCATTATTCCCGCATATGACAGTAGCAGATAATATCGGTTATGGCCTGAAACTGAAAAAGACACCAAAGGCTGAGATTAAGAAACGTGTATCTGAGATGCTTGACCTGGTGCAGCTTCCGGGTTATGAGAAACGTAAACCTTCTGAACTTTCCGGTGGACAGAGACAGCGTGTGGCGATTGCAAGATCCCTGGTCAATAATCCGAAGGTCCTTCTTCTCGATGAGCCTCTGGGAGCTCTGGACCTGCAGCTTCGCCGTGCGATGCAGCTGGAATTAAAGAAATTACAGAAAAAGCTTGGAATCACTTTTATTTATATTACGCACGATCAGGAAGAGGCAATCAACATGTCTGACCGTATTGCCGTCATGAACCATGGAACATTTGAGCAGATCGGAACACCGGATGAGATTTATAATCATCCGAAGACCAGTTATGTTGCAACATTTGTCGGAAATGCAAATATCCTGAAAGGAACTGCACAGGAATCCGAAGGAAATATCCTTAAAGTTGCTCTTGCAGGAGATACCGTTTCTGTGGCATCCGAAGGACGAAAGATTGCACCGGGTACACCTGTGACCCTGGCGGTTCGAAGCGAAAATCTGGTCTTTGATGAAAGCTGTCAGAGTGGTCTGAATGCAGAAGTAGTGGAAAAGAGCTTTGCCGGCGGACTTCTTCGTGTTGTTCTGAAACTTTCAGACGGAACAGAAGTCGTTGCAAACAGACATGGCATTGATGCCGGTGTGCAGCCGGGACAGAAAGTTACCTGTCATTTTGATGCAGAGAATGCAGTACTGGTTGATCTTCCTGAGGCAGAAAGCGGGGCAGAAGTATGAAAAAGCATAAATCCGGCTCTGTCTGGATGATCCTGCCGTTATATATCTTTACGATCATTTTTGTGGCAGGACCATTGATCTATATGGTGGCGCTGAGCTTTGCACAGCCGAAGGCCGGCCACGGTGTCGAATGGGCATTTACCCTTGCCAATTATAAAAAGATCCTTGATCCGGTCTATATGAAGACTTTTACCGGATCCTTTCAGCTGGCACTGACCAGTACAGTCATTATTTGTCTGGTCGGTTATCCGTTTGGCTATTTTATGGCAAAACTTTCTGATAAATGGAAAAAACGTGCCATGATCTTTCTGATGCTGCCGTTCTGGGTGAACTCCCTGATCCGTCTGTATGGCTGGATGATCATTCTGCAGACAAAGGGGCTTTTAAACCATGTGCTGAAAAGCCTTGGCCTGATCGAGAAACCATTGCGTATTCTGTACAGTTATCCGGCAATCGTGATCGGTATGACGTATGTGCTTTTACCGTTTATGATCCTTTCGGTATATTCCAGTGCGGAGAAGCTGGACTGGTCACTTGTGGAAGCAGCGAGAGATCTCGGAGCAAGTCCTTTTAAAGCATTCTGGACCGTCTCTTTTAAACTGACACTTCCGGGACTGTTATCCGGCGTGATTCTGACATTTATTCCGTCCATGGGTCTGTTTTTTATTGCAGATATCCTTGGCGGAAATAAGATCGTCCTTGTCGGAAGTCTGATTCAGGAGCAGATGACAAAAGGAAATAACTGGCCGTTTGCAGCGGCACTGGCGGTCGTATTGATGATCCTTACAACACTGATGATCATGCTGTACCGCAAAATAACAAATGCAAAAGAACTGGAGGGTGTAGGATGAAAAAGAAGAATTCAAAACTCTCCGGGTTTTACCTCGGACTGATTTTTGTACTGATGTATCTGCCGATCGCGGTAGTCATCGTATTTTCCTTTAATGAATCAAAACTTCCTGTCAGATTTACAGGATTTTCCCTGAAATGGTATCAGGAACTGATTCATGACAGTGCCATGATCGAAGCTCTTGGAAACAGCTTGTTCCTTGGCGTTGTGAGCTGCCTGGTATCTGCGGTGATCGGAACTTTAGGAGCAGTCGGACTTTCGAGGATCCACTGGAAGACAAAAGGAATTCTGGAGTATATCTCTATTTTGCCACTGATGATTCCGGAGATCATTCTTGGTATGGTGCTGATGGCATTCTTTTATATGATGAATCTGCCATTCGGTATGCTGACACTGCTGATCGGTCACACGGTTTTCTGTGTGCCATATATATTGATGGAAGTTAAGGCGAGACTGGCGGGGATGGACCCGTCTCTGGAGGAAGCGGCAAGAGACCTTGGCGCCGGTCCTTTCCGGGCATTCTGGGATATCATTCTGCCACTGATCATGCCGGCGGTGTTGTCCGGCTCCCTTCTGGCGTTTGCAATGTCCATGGATGATGTCGTTATCAGTATCTTTATCAATGGCCCGCGACTGGCAACCTTACCGATCAAGGTTTATACCCAGATCAAAACAGGTGTTACACCAGAGGTTAATGCGCTCTGTACGATCATGCTCGTATTTACACTGCTGATCCTTCTGGTTTATAATCTGATCGGAAAACTGACAAAGCGTAAAACAAAATAGTCATGATAAAATAATCAGGATGAAAAAGGTCAAAAATAGTGAATAAGCTCTTTTCAATGAGGTTAAAGTAAGTTATACTTATTCGTATAGGCTTCATGAAAAGGTTTATAATAAAGAGACAAGAGGAGAGAAGACTATGAAAAAATTAGTAGTATGCGCATTATGTGCAGCAATGGTCATTCCGGCTATGAGCGTATCCGTAAGTGCGGATTCAAAGGAACTTGTGCTTTACACATGGGAAAACATGTTCCCGCAGGAAGTACTGGATGGTTTTGAAGAAGAAACTGGAATTAAAGTGGTATATTCCAACTTCGACACAGATGAAAACATGCTGGAAAAACTTTCCATGGCAAAAGGCGGAGATTATGACGTTGTTGTTGCAGATGACTATATTATCGAAAATGCAATCCAGGAAGGACTTGTAGAAAAACTTGATACATCTAAATTATCCGGATGGGATAACATCAACCCACTGTATCAGGGACAGTTCTATGATCCGAACGATGAATACACAGCACCATACGGAGCAGGTATTCCGCTGATCGTATATGATCCGGATCTGGTAGATATCGATATTAAAGGATACGGAGATCTCTGGGATGAATCTCTTGAGGACAGCATTGCACTGACAGCAAACTATCGTGTTATCAACGGTATTACAAACCTTGCACTTGGTCAGGACTTCAATGATCAGGATACAGATGACATCGCTAAAACAGGCGAGAAACTTCTGGAGCTTGCACCGAACGTTCGTCTGATTCAGGATGATAATACACAGGATTCTCTTCTGAACGGAGAGGCAAGTGTTGCATTCCTGTATACTTCACAGGTAACAGCAGCCCTTCAGGAAAACCCGGATCTTAAAGTCGTATATCCGGAAGAAGGTCTTGGATTTGGTGTTATGGGAATGTTCATTCCGAGCCAGGCACCGGATAAGGATGAGGCATATCAGTTCATGGACTACATCCTTCAGCCGGAAAACGCGGCAAAATGTTTCGATTATATCGGATACTACTGCACAAATAAAGCAGCAGATTCCCTGCTTGAGAATCAGGACCTTGTAGTGCCGGATTCCGTAACAGAGGGATCAGCAGTAGAAAATATCAGCGCAGAAGCAGAAGAAGCTTACAATAAGAACTGGACAGAATTCAAAGCAGCCTGCGACTGATAAAAATAAGGGGGGAAGCAGGATGGAAATCTATAAAGGTATCGCTACCTTTTCAGGAA
>CAVFJK010000112.1:0-15101 GCA_963622815.1 Ruminococcus bicirculans (ex Wegman et al. 2014) | reverse complement strand
TATATAGGCAATAATAAGAAATGCCCCGATGACCAGAAGCCCCTTCAGCAGAGTATATGCACGTGTGAATTTGATCCATACCATAAACTGGTATACGAAAAACGAGATCAGGATTATCTCGATCACATCGATCACACCGATAGACGGCAGATTGATATCTGATAAATATCTTACCAGTATATCTGTAATATTCCGCATAAACTCTCCTTTCCTTCTGCTGTTGACTGGTTACTGTTACTTACTTTCTTATCAATTATAAATCCTTCAGGGATTCTTCCAGTTTTTTCTCAAAATCAATATCATCGATATCTGCTTTCTGTACTACAGAAGACTCTTCCTGCTCCTGTACGCGTTTTTTCTTTTTCGGCGGTTCTTCTCCCTGAAAAAGAGGAGTGGAATAATTCACCACACGCTCAGCAGCCTTACGTTCTTCTCTGGCTGATTCTCCGTTGATCTTTTTAATGCTTCTCTCAGAAGTTGCCACAAGTGCTTTTGGTACAGCCTTTACATAGTAATAATAATCATCATCTTCATATTCCAGACGTTCTGTACGTGTATAGTCGCCACCGAATACAAAGAATTCAAGTATGATTCCAACCAGTACTGCTATTACTGTATAAATGATCAGAGAAACAACGGAAATAGAAATTCCAAGGCTCATACTTCCTGCCAGCATGATCACAATATAGATCACGCCGCCTGCTACGATTGCGATTCTCCATGCATAATCAAACATACGGGTACGAATCAGATTTACTGCAAGAACAACTGCAATGAATGCGATCAGTGTCAGCCACATCTCTCCGTTTTTCATAAGGCTGTCAGACAGCAGTGTCAGTTTACCGACAATATCGGAATCCATTCCAAGAAGTACCTGAGACTGTACACGCACTGTACGAACAAAATAATAAATGATCACACCGCCAGCTGCCGGAAGTGCAGATACAGCGTTGCTGAGAAGTCCGCAGCCGATCGGAAGCAGTACCGGAATATCAAAGGCAAATACCAGCGGCGTAAATACAAGCACGATATTCTTTCCGCTGCTGAATCGCAGGAACAGGATCATCATGAACAGAATCAGAACCAGAAGAAATGCTGCTACTTCGATTCCTAATGCATAACAATGACCCACCATCAGTGCAAATCCTGCAAAAATCATCATTCCTGACGGAAGGATACAGCAGATCAGTGACAGGATCAGAACAACAAAGATATTATCCAGTGCTGTCATATATCCCATGTTTGTATTGATCCAGATGAAATATACAAGTGCAAGAACAAATTTCAGTAAAGGAAGCAGGTACACCTCGTACTGTCCATAAATTCCTTTTATTTTCTGTTTAAGTTCCAGTAATGCTGTCATTTACGATACCCTCCTGCTGTTCCTCTTCCGGAAGATCTTTTCTCTTCTCTGGCATAAATCTTATTCAGCTCTGTAAGCTGGCTGTAGTATTCTCTGACGCTTTTCTTAGCCCGGTAATATTGAACCGAATACTGTATATAAGTCAGAATCGAATATACCACAAGCACGATCAGATAACCGACTATAATATAGATGCCGACCAGTACCAGATTCATTTTGTGTATGTTTTCCAGAAGATACTCTCCAAAATAGACTGCCACAGCTGCAATAATAAGACAATAGCCGATCGTGACAAGAAAGAAATTCTTGATCAGGGCCAGTCCTATATAATCACTTCGGTAATATTTGCTGACCGGCAGATATTTCTTGCCCTTGCCCTGTTCGTACATGGCAAGATTTGTCATTATCTTAACCTTCTCTTCGTTGATCATAGTCTGCTCCTTACAAACATAGTTACTGTCTGTTCTATCTACAGCAACTTAGTCAAAATTCATTTCTGTTATAATTATCAGAAATAATCATATACGGATTAATTGTATCATATATCACGAATCATGAAAAGGTTTTTTTCACCATACACAACGTCACAAAAAACACCTCTTTTGCACCACTTTCCAACAGGCATTCCGCCATTGCCTCCATCGTGCTCCCTGTTGTATACACATCATCTATTACCAGTATCCTCAGTCCTTTTACTGAAGTGACCGCCCGGAAAGCATTTTTGAGATTTCTTTTTCTTTCGTCTGCATCCAGCTTTTTCTGTGACCGTGTTTCTTTTATTTTATATACGATCTCCTCCGTAACCGGAATTCCCAGAAGTTTTCCTGTACGTTCCGCCAGATCAGCAGCCTGATTGAATCCCCGCATTCTCTTTTTGCGTCTGTGAAGCGGCACCGGCACGATCACATCCGGTTTCCAGTTCATAATATCCGCTCCCGCATACCTGCATATGGATTCCGCATAATACTTTCCGTATTCACGGCTCCCATAATATTTATAACGAAGCAGCGACTGTTTCATCTGTGTATCATAAAGAAAGATTCCCCTGCCCCGACTGAACTTTCTTTCTCTGTGCCGGCATTCCGTACAGTATTCTTCGGTTTCATCAACCGGTTTTCCACATTTCAGGCAATAATGCTCTGAAACAGGATGAAAAGTCTGCTCGCATTCCGGGCAGATCTTTCTGCTGCTGTCCTCCAAAATCCCGTCACACACAGGACATCTGGGCGGATAAAAAAGATCCAGGCATTTTTCTTTTATGTTTTTCTTTCTATTTTTCAATAAGAGCCTTTCTCCCCGATGACATGCTCTCTTTTCTTCTCAGCTCATAGATATCTTATGTATTTTATTCTGTTTCCCGGATACGCAGATCCAGGGAACTGTATCTTCTCTGCTGTTTTTCATTTCGTATCATATCACGGAAAGTTTCCTCACTTCCCACGACTGTCACACATTTTCTCGCACGGGTTACGGCTGTATAGAGCAGATTTCGATTCATCAGCATTCTAGGTCCCGAAAGCAGCGGAATGATGACTGCAGGATACTCTGATCCCTGTGATTTATGTATCGTCACGGCATATGCAAGTTCCAGTTCATCCAGCTGTTTAAAAGAATATTCTGCCCATCGGCCATCTTCAAACTCAACTTCTGCTGTTTCGGCAAAATCATTGATCGTTTTTATGATTCCGGTATCTCCGTTAAAAACACCTACCCCTTTTTCGATCGGGATGCCGTATCTTCCGCGGATTTCCCACTCCAGCTGATAATTATTACGCACCTGCATGACCTTATCGCCTTCGCGGAAAAGTCCCTGTCCGATTTCCTTTTCTTTTTTTGTCGCATCCGGCGGGTTCAGGTATCTCTGAAGAATCTGGTTCAGACGTTCCACTCCAAGAAGTCCTTTTCGCATAGGTGTCAGAACCTGGATCTCAAATGGTTTCGCTTCCACATATTTCGGAAGTTTCTCCTGAATCAATGCGATCACCACACGAATGATAATATCCGCATCGTATCTTTTAAGGAAAAAGAAGTCCCGGCTCTTATTATTTATCTCTACCTGCTCACCCTTATTAATCTTATGGGCATTCACAACAATGTCGCTCTCCGATGCCTGTCGGAAGATCTTCTTCAGTTCTACTACCGGAAACTGTTCACTGCGAATGATATCACGAAGCACATTTCCAGGTCCAACGCTTGGAAGCTGATTCTCATCACCAACCAGGATCAGTCTGGTTCCCGCTGTAACTGCCATCAGAAGCGAATGGATCAGATGAATATCCACCATCGACATTTCATCGATAATAATTACATCCGCCTCCAGCGGATTCTCAGCATTTCGTTCAAAATGAATCGACTGTCCTTCCCTGTCATCTTCCGGCATTCCTGTCAGTTCCAAGAGTCGGTGAATCGTCTGTGCCTCATAGCCCGTTGCCTCTGTCATGCGCTTCGCAGCTCTTCCTGTCGGTGCCGCAAGGCGAATCTCCGCCCCCTCACCCTCAAAGTAACGGATGATCGCATTGATCGTTGTCGTTTTTCCGGTACCAGGTCCACCGGTAAGAATTAAAAGGCCATGCCCGGCCGCCTCTCTGACAGCCTTCTTCTGCATTTCATCCAGAATCGTTCCTGTCTCTTTTTCAATCTGAACAATTCTGCGCTCTACCATCTTTTCATCTTCCGGACAAAAGATATCCAGTTCACGAAGCATTCTTGCTGTATTCAGTTCGAGATAATAATACTGTGCCGGATAGATCAGTATCTGATCATCCTGTTCTTTCTGAATGATCTTACGATCCATGGACAGATCTACCAGATGCTTCTCCATATAAGAGGAATCCACTCCAAGAAGCTCTGATGCACGCCGGAAAAGTTCTTCTTTCGGAAGATATATATGCCCTTCTCCGGTTGTCTGCAGAAGAGTATATATCATTCCACTTTTTATTCTGTAATCTGAATCTGTATGAATACCGATGCGATATGCGATCTCATCTGCAATCTTAAAGCCGACGCCACTGATATCATCCGCAAGTCGATAAGGATTTTCCTGCAGGACACTGTAGACAGAATCTCCATATTTCTGATAGATCTTCGCTCCAAGATTCAGGGAAATTCCATATTTCTGGAGAAACATCATTGCTTTTCGCATATCCGATTTCTCCGCGATCTGCATAGCAATCTCTCTTGCCTTCTTTTCGCTGATTCCCTTAACTTCTGCCAGTCGCTCCGGTTCTTCCTCTACGATCCGAAGAGTCTCATCTCCAAAATGTCGAACGATTCTTCCTGCCAGTGCTGCACCGATTCCTTTTATCGCACCGGAACCCAGATATCGTTCCATGGCCAGTGCATCTTCCGGCATCTTTTCCGTCAGACGTACCGCCTGAAACTGTTTTCCATAGACCGGATGCTGTGTAAAATTCCCCTCCAGCTCCACAGATGCGCCCTGGGTAACCACAGGAAAACTTCCGACGCAGGTCAGTTCATCTTCCTCCTCGACTCCTTTTAATACCATAACTGTATATCCATTATCTTCATTTCGAAAAATAATGTGATCTATATATCCTGTAACGCTCTCGCTCATTTCTTCCTCTTTCTGCCTTATAACAGCAAAACCAGGATATCTATGATTCTGTTCATAAATATTCCTGGCTTATTCTACAGTCTACGATTCCATTCGAGTCATGATCTCTGCATATTTTCCGGTTCCGACAGCTACTACATGCATCGCATTCTGAACAGTCAGTGTATTTACTCCCGTTCTCTGCTCAATCAGCGTATCCATTCCCCGAAGCAATGCGCCACCGCCTGCCAGGACGATTCCTCTGTCCACGATGTCTGCTGCCAGTTCCGGCGGTGTCTTTTCCAGAACTCCATGAACAGCTTCCACGATCTGTCCTGTCGCATCTTTTAATGCCGTGCGAATCTCCTCAGAAGTCAGTTTTACTTTCTTCGGAAGTCCGGTAAGTACATTTCGTCCTTTTATTTCCATCACCTGTGGGTTTGCCTCTTCAATAGCTGTACCGATTTTTATTTTTATTGCTTCTGCAGTGTCTGATCCGATAAACAGACTGTGTGTCTTTCGTATGTAACTCATGATTGCCTGGTCAAAAGCATCTCCGGCAACCTTGATCGTTGACGATACAACAACTCCGCCAACAGAAATAACTGCAATATCCGTCGTTCCGCCGCCGATATCCACGATCAGATTACCGAAAGGCTTCGTGATATCCACGCCGGCACCGATTGCCGCCGCGATCGGTTCTTCGACCAGAAAAACTTCTCTTGCTCCGGCCTGATAAGTCGCTTCTTCTACAGCCTTACGTTCAATCTCCGTGATACCGCTCGGGACACACACACTGATTCGCGGTTTACGAAATGCACGCCGCCCCATTGCTTTTGAAATAAAATACTTTAACATTTTTTCCATAACAACAAAGTCAACGATCACCCCCTGACGGATCGGACAGATCACTTCCATATTTGAGGTGACATGTCCAGTCATCTGCCGTGCCTCTTCACCGATTGCCTTAATCTTTTCTGTATCTTTATCATATACCACTACGGATGGTTCACTTAAAACAAGGCCCTTCCCCGTAGAGTATACAAGACTGTTCGTCGTTCCCAGATCTATTCCTATATCATTTGCAGGCATAAGATCTCCCTTCCATATGCTTCCTGTAAAAAAATTAAAATTCTTTCGCTATACTCATAATCACGACTATTATAAACAACTTTTCAGCAAATGAAAAGTCCCTGTTTCTGCCAGATCGTTGTTCGCGTTACTGTCTGCTCCGTTCACACCGGTTTACTTTAGATATTTTGCTACGTACTGGCCGGTATAAGAATCCGGGCACGCCGCGATCTGCTCCGGTGTACCTGTCGCAATGACCGTACCGCCGCGTTCGCCGCCTTCCGGTCCCATATCAATGATATAATCTGCTGTTTTTATTACATCGAGATTATGCTCGATAACTACAACCGTATTACCGCCTTCTGTCAGACGCTGCAGGATTTCCACAAGTTTATGAACATCCGCAAAATGAAGACCTGTTGTCGGCTCGTCCAGGATATAAATGGTACGTCCTGTACTGCGCTTACTGAGCTCTGTTGCAAGCTTGATTCTCTGTGCTTCTCCACCGGAAAGCTCTGTGGACGGCTGACCCAGACGAATATAGGAAAGTCCTACGTCGTAGAGTGTCTGAATCTTTCTTTTAATAGAAGGAATATTCTCAAAGAAAGTCAGCGCCTCTTCTACTGTCATATTCAGTACATCATAGATACTCTTGTCTTTATATTTTACTTCCAGTGTCTCACGATTATATCGTTTCCCTTTACATACTTCACACGGTACATAAACATCCGCAAGAAAATGCATCTCGATCTTAATGATACCGTCACCACTGCAGGCCTCACAACGGCCACCCTTGACATTAAAACTGAAACGGCCTTTCTTATATCCACGCACCTTTGCATCTGCGGTCGACGCAAACAGATCACGGATCTGGTCAAACACCCCTGTATAAGTAGCAGGATTCGAGCGTGGTGTACGTCCGATCGGTGACTGATCAATGCTGATAACTTTATCGAGCTGATCCAGACCCTGAATTTCCTTATGTTTACCCGGAATCACTCTCGCTCTGTTGAGGTCTCTCGCAAGCGTCTTATACAGAACTTCATTGATCAGGGAACTCTTACCGGAACCACTGACTCCCGTTACGGCAGTCATAATTCCAAGCGGCACATCCACATTGACCTGTTTCAGGTTATTCTCCGCTGCTCCGCGGATCTTCAGCCATCCGGTCGGCTGCTTACGTTCTGTCGGTACCGGAATCTTCCATCTTCCACTCAGATAAGCACCCGTAATGGATCTTTCATTCTGCATCAGAGTCTCTGCCGTACCGATTTCAACCAGTTCTCCACCATGTTCACCAGCTCCCGGGCCGATATCCACAACACAATCCGCAGCACGCATCGTATCTTCATCGTGTTCTACTACGATCAGACTGTTCCCCAGATCACGAAGACGCATCAGTGCGCGGAGAAGTTTATCGTTGTCTCTCTGGTGAAGTCCGATACTCGGCTCATCCAGAATATACGCAACTCCAACGAGTCCGGAACCAATCTGTGTTGCCAGACGGATACGCTGTGCTTCTCCACCGGAAAGCGTTCCTGTTGCACGACTTAAAGACAGATAATCCAGACCAACCTCTGACAGGAAACCGACTCTCGCACGGATTTCTTTCAAAATCTGCTTACCGATCAGTTCCTGCTGCTCGGTAAGTTTCAATTCACCCATAAATTTCTTCAGATTTTCGATAGAAAGAGAAGTCAGTTCATAAATATTACGATCTCCGACTGTCACCGCCAGCGATTCTTTTTTCAGTCGCTGTCCCTTACAGGTCTTACACGGAGTAATGCGCATAAAAGTCTCGTATTCCTGTTTCATCGCATCAGAACCTGTTTCACGGTATCGCTGCTCTACGTTCTTGATCAGTCCCGGAAAAGCGACATCATAAACGCCTTCTCCCCGCTGTCCTTTATAGTAGACTTTGACTGCATGGCCGTTTGTTCCATGAATCAGAACATTCTTAACCTCATCCGGGTAATCCTGGAATGGCGTATCCAGACTGAAATGATATTCTTTTGCCAGAGCATCCAGGATTGCTCTTGTAAAGCTGCCCTTATCTGTACAGGACTGCCAGCCCATAACGACAATCGCTCCCTGAGAAATACTCAGCGACTTATCCGGAATCATCAGGTCAACATCAAATTCCATTTTATATCCGAGTCCAAAACAGTCCGGACAGGCTCCAAACGGATTGTTGAACGAAAAACTTCTCGGTTCGATCTCATCAATACTGATCTGACAGTCCGGACACGCAAAACTCTGGCTGAATGTCTTCACATTTCCATCCATCGTATCCACCATAAGCAGTCCATCCGAAAGATCCAGTACTGTCTCGATAGAATCAGACAGTCGTTTCTCGATTCCCGGTTTTACTACCAGACGATCCACGATGATCTCAATATTATGCTTAATATTTTTATCCAGTTTAATTTCTTCTGACAGTTCATACAGATTTCCATCAATCTGCACACGTACATAACCACTGCGTTTCGCCTGATCCAGAAGCTTTGCATGCGTGCCTTTACGTCCGCGGACTACCGGTGCAAGAAGCTGCAGCTTTGTTCTCTCCGGAAGTGCCATAATATGATCGACCATCTGGTCAACTGTCTGCTTTTTAATCTCTTTTCCACATTTCGGACAATGTGGAATACCAATGCGAGCATAAAGCAGTCGGAAATAATCATAAATCTCTGTAACAGTACCAACAGTTGAACGCGGGTTACGGTTTGTGGACTTCTGATCAATGGAGATTGCCGGCGGCAGTCCCTCGATCGACTCTACATCCGGTTTCTCCATCTGCCCCAGGAACTGTCTCGCATAAGATGACAGTGATTCCATGTAGCGTCTCTGACCTTCTGCATAGATCGTATCAAATGCCAGTGATGATTTTCCCGATCCACTGACACCCGTCAGGACCACAAATTCATCTCTCGGAATATCCACACTCAGATTCTTAAGATTGTTGACATTCGCACCCCGGATCTTAATAAATTTTTTCCCTGTTGTTCGTTCAGACATTTTTTCTCCTCTTACCTGCTGCATGTTTGCTCTTATTCTTCATCCAGCAGAAAATCTGCCAGAATATGATTGCTCACATGAATTCCTTTTCTTGTAAATCTCCAGTTCGTACCGACTTTTTCCAAAAAGCCGGTCTCTTTATATTTTTTCAGGACAGGACCGTAAATATTCTTCAGTTTCTGCCCAAAATTCTGTTCAAAATCAATCTCTGAAATCCCCTCAGTCATACGAAGTCCCAGATACATAAATTCTTCTATCTGATCATTACTCGAAAGCTCCGTAATGTCCCTGCGGGTTCGCTCTTCATTTCCGGAAAATTCCAGATATTCCTTCATATCCCTCGTGTTTGAAAAGCGTCTGCCTTCATAAAGAGAAGACGCACCCAATCCGAGACCCAGATATTCTGTTCGTCTCCAGTAACCTATATTGTGCCGGCAGGCGTATCCTTCTTTTGCATAATTGGATATTTCATATTGATGATATCCATATTCTTTAAGAAGCGTCGCCGTATCTTCATACATCTGATATTCTGTATCCTCATCCGGAAGATCCAGCTCCCGCTCTGCAAACGGAGTTCCCTCCTCAATGATTAGACTGTATGCAGAAATATGTTCCGGTTTCAGTTCTGCCACCTGACGAAGATGCGACCTCCATGATTCTCCTGTCTGTCCCGGAATCGCAAACATCATATCGATATTGATATTATGAAATCCTGCCTCGCGCGCCCACTGATAACTCAGAAGAAATTCTTCGTATGTATGAATCCTTCCAAGCATTTTCAGTTCTGCCGGATCTGTCGACTGTAGACCCAGACTCAGGCGGTTGATTCCAGCTCTTCGATAAGCTTTCAGCTTCTCCAAATCAACCGTGCCAGGATTCGCCTCTATTGTTATCTCAGCCTCCGGAGAGAAATAAAATTTCTTTTGAATTGCCCCCATAATAGAAGCAATCGCTTCTGCTTCCAGTACGGAAGGGGTTCCCCCTCCGATGAAAACAGAAACGATCTCATACGTCTCAACATCCTGCGCCGCCCGAATCTCAGCAAGCAGAGCCTCTATATATCTGGCTTTCGTCTCCTGATCTGATGGCCCCGAAAGGAAATCACAGTACTGGCATTTCTGCGCACAGAATGGAATATGAATATACAGTTCCAGCGGAGTACGGTTATTCTTCACTGTCACTGCCCTCATCATAAGAACTGTCATCGGATTCATCAGAACTCTGGTCTTCAGAAGAATTTGATGTGTTCTCATACTGATCCTGTCCATCAGAAGTATCAGAAGAACCTGATGTATCTGTACCATCAGAGTTCGTATCTGTACTGTTTGTCGCTGCTGATGGATTTTCTGCCACATACAGGTTTACCATACTGATGTCTCCATTCGAAGTGACTGCTGCTGCATCTACCGTATCCGGTGCCGGTGTCGGTGATGGTTCCGGCGTAATACTGATCTTCAGTACCTGTTCCGAAGCAGGATCTGTCTTCTTTTTTCCGCAGCCGCATCCCGTCATGATCACGCAGAGTGCCAGTACACTCCCCACAGTAATATATCTTACAGCTTTTGCAGTTCCTTTTTTCATGGTCCTGCCTCCCTTCTGAATCATTATTTATGTCACTGTTCACAGCAACTTATTTATCATCCAGTTTCAATACGCTCATAAACGCCTTCTGCGGAATCTCTACGTTTCCGACCTGACGCATACGTTTCTTACCTTCTTTCTGTTTCTCAAGAAGTTTCTTTTTACGGGAAATATCACCGCCATAACATTTAGCAAGGACATCCTTACGCATAGCACGAACAGTTTCACGGGCAATGATCTTACTTCCGATTGCTGCCTGAATCGGGATTTCAAAGAGCTGTCTCGGAATTTCTTCTTTCAGCTTCTCACACATCTTACGTCCGCGCTCATAAGCAGTATCTGCATGTACAATAAAAGAAAGCGCATCGACTTCTTCCTTATTAACAAGGATATCCAGCTTAACCAGCTCACTGCGTTCATATCCGCAGAGTTCATAATCCAGAGACGCATATCCTCTGGAGCGGGATTTCAGTGCATCAAAGAAATCATAGATAATCTCATTCAGTGGAAGTTTATATTTCAGAAGAGCTCTGGTCTCTTCCATATATTCCATTCCATTATACTGGCCACGGCGTTCCTGACAAAGATCCATGATCGCACCGATAAATTCTGTCGTTACCATGATTTCTGCATTTACCATCGGCTCTTCCATATATTCAATCTCAGACGGATCCGGAAGGTTTGACGGGTTTGTCAGCTCAATCACTTCACCATTCGTCTTATATACCTTATAAACAACACCCGGTGCAGTCGTTACCAGATCAAGATTATATTCTCTTTCCAGACGTTCCTGAATGATCTCCAGATGAAGAAGTCCAAGGAATCCACACCGGAAACCAAAACCAAGTGCAATAGAAGTCTCCGGTTCAAAGAACAGAGAGGCATCATTCAGCTGCAGTTTTTCAAGCGCATCGCGAAGATCCCCATATCTTGCGCCATCAGCCGGATACAGTCCACAATAAACCATCGGCTGTACTTTCTTGTAACCAGGAAGCGCCTCTGCACACGGTCTCTCATTATCGGTAACTGTATCGCCGACTCTTGTATCGCCAAGGTTCTTAATACTTGCGGTAATATATCCAACCATACCGGCAGTCAGCTCATCACACGGAATGAACTGTCCTGCTCCGAAATAACCGACTTCTACAACTTCTGTAGTAAATCCGGTCGCCATCATACGGATCTGCGTTCCTTTTTTAACACGGCCATCCATAACACGGCAGAAAACGATAACTCCCTTATATGCATCATAGACAGAGTCAAAGATCAGCGCCTTCAGAGGAGCCTCTACGTCTCCCTGCGGAGCCGGAATCTTCGTAACGATCTGTTCCAGAACTTCTTCAACATTCAGTCCTGTCTTAGCAGAAATTCTCGGGGCATCATGAGCTTCCAGACCGATCACATCTTCGATCTCATTCACAACACGATCCGGCTCTGCACTCGGAAGATCGATCTTATTGATGACCGGAAGAACATCCAGATCATGATCCAGTGCCAGATAAACATTCGCCAGTGTCTGTGCTTCGATTCCCTGCGCCGCATCCACAACCAGGATCGCACCATCACAGGCAGCAAGGCTTCTGGATACTTCATAGTTAAAATCGACATGTCCTGGCGTATCGATCAGGTTAAAAATATATTCTTCTCCGTCGCTGGCTTTATATACAATTCGAACAGCCTGAGACTTAATCGTGATACCACGCTCACGCTCAAGATCCATATTATCCAGTACCTGAGACTGCATCTCACGCTCTGTCAGGGTACCGGTCTTCTCAATAATACGGTCAGCCAGTGTAGACTTACCATGGTCTATATGTGCAATAATGCAGAAATTACGGATTTTACTCTGGTCTGTCATTCTGCGAAATTCCTCCTTATGTACTCACATTTATTTATTCAGGAACTCAGTTCCTTTCATTAAGATATAAAAAAACATACTACGAGGCATTATAGCATAGGTTTTTGTATTTAGTCCAGTTCTTACTCCTCTATATTTTCCCAAACCAAAGGTATCGATATGTTTGTTTTATCTTCTGCATTTGATACATTTTATTATACGAACATTTGTTCTGAATTGCAAGTGTTAGTTTTTAAATATTTTTTTAACGAATTCTATCCCTGCAGCACCCTGTTCAAAATATCCGCAAACGGCTCCATCGCATTTTTTACTTCCTGCACGGTATTGGTCTGAGCTCCGGCTTCCAGAAGCAGGGCACGGGGACGCAGATGCAGATTATAACGCAACCCTGCGAGATAAATGCCACGATACAATTCCGGATAGTACAACGCCGCCTGATACTCAAGCTGGAAAGAAAATGCCAGATTATCCTGTATGTATGGATTGGGAAGATACGAAAGATCACCACTGTTGACCGTATGGCTCAGTCCGTTATAAAACATAATCTGTGCGGTCGGTTTACCATTAATTTCTGTGACCAGATGACGGTCCTCCGGTACGCCATCCCGGTGCAGATCGATCAGAACCTGTATAGAAGGATGCTCCTCCAGAACAGGTTCCAGCCATTCCCTTGCATAATCATAGGCTTTGCTCCGATCAAGCTCGCCTCCCGCCAGATCAAAAGCTTCTGTCACATGCATAACCTGATAACCATAATTTTCTGTCAGAAGCTGCGTAAGATAATCGCCCACACCAACGATCGTATCCTCCGTTTTTCCATCCCGGGAATCAGCAAAAGTCTCCTGTGAATGACTGTGATAAATTAGAATCTGCGGCTCAGTCTCTTCTTTCGGAATCGTCAGATCCTCGCCAAGAAGAGTTGCCGCATTCAGCTGCTGTGCGCTGATTTCTGTGTTGGAATCCAGAATAAAAAAATGATTCATCAGATAATCATAACTGGCAAGTGTCTCCGGCGCGAGGTCAATTTCCGGCATGGGCTGCACCTGTGCCGCAGCTGTAGAAACCTCTTCTTCCCCAGGAGGCTCTTCTGCCGTACTTTCTTCTATTGCCGTCTGTTCCTCTGTATCTTCAGCCGGTTCCGCTTTCTGCTCCTCTACCTCCGGCACCGGAGACATTGTAATCTCTGGTTTCTCCGTTGGAGTCGCAGCCAACTCCACCTGCTTGTCCTCAAGCTCTTTATCAGCATCTTTATTCCCGACTTCTTTATTTTCATCCACGACCATCCTTCCAAGATAACGTGCATTACTCTCCATCAGCTTTTCATAAGTTTCACGGTCCTGTCCTGCCGAACTCTCCTGCGCTTTTTCTTCCAGAAAACAATATAGTGGAAGCTGGCGAAATACATTTTCACGCAGCACAAGAACACCTGCTGTCACGGATAAAGTCACAAGCACACAGCCTTCCACTACCAGATACAGTGTCTTCCGAAATCTTGCCACAGGATCACCCCTTTCAAAGTATCCTATGACAGACCGGTTCCAATTATGCCCCCGCCACTCCTCTGTCAGACAATTATTCCTTGCAAAATTCATTTATAAAAATCAGGTCTCACTGAATGCGATATTTAATCCCTCAGATATTGTAAAACTCAGATATTTCACCGTCTCATCCACATCTTTTGGTGTCACAAACATGCTGTAAAGGTTTGGCGATATCATCTCATCCAGAAACTCTTTCTGCTCTGCTTCTTCCAGCGCATCCAGCAGATGTGCCATCGAATCATGCACAATTGTTGCCGCATCCACAACAGTCGGAACTCCGATTCCAATCACCTTGACCTGCAGGTTTTCTTCGGTCAGACCATTTCTGTGGTTTCCCACGCCGGAGCCCGGATGAATTCCTGTATCCGTGATCTGGATCGTGCGGTTCAGCCTGCGGACACTTCTGGCAGCCAGGGCATCGATTGCCACCACCACATCCGGCTTTGTTTCTGAAACAACACCCTGTATGATCTCCGCCGTCTCCATACCGGTCTGCGCCATCACTCCCGGCACAATTCCACTGACACGATGCATTTTTTCATGATCAATCCCCCGAAGTCCGTATTCCCTTATGATATGCCGGGTCATCCTGAGATTCTCTACCACATGCGGTCCCAGTGCGTCTGCTGTGATCGCAGAATTTCCAAGTCCAACTACGAGAATAGATTTTTCCTTATTCAGATCAATGAGCTTCTTGAGATGTCTGGAAATTTCTTCTGAAATCTCACGATGATAATCTTCATCCGGTGCAGACAGATCAGGAGCTTCTATTGTAATATAAGTTCCCTGCGGTCTCCCCATTGCCTTTGCGCCGTTTTCTGTCACGATTCTGACAACCGTCGTTCGTATATCCTTTTCTTCATCATATTCCTCCTGAATCTCTACACCACGAATCTCTGTGTTTTCTTCTTTAAAACGTTCTGTTGTTTCCAGTGCAAGGTCTGTTCTGATTCTTCTGCTGACTGCCATCTTTCATCCTCCTGATCATCTGAAAATAGTAATTTCCGGTCATCATCTGTAGAATTTTGATTCCTGTTTTTATTTCTGCTCTGTCATTAATTTTTCTGGTTTAAGGCCATATTATGTATGGAAGATACAGGATAACATGTTGTTTATATT
>CAVFJK010000111.1:19233-24468 GCA_963622815.1 Ruminococcus bicirculans (ex Wegman et al. 2014) | reverse complement strand
TCCATGTAACTTTTTTGTTTGCCTTACCATTTTTGGAAGTAACAGTTGCTTTTAATTTGGTTGTCTTTCCAGATTTAACAGTAGTTTTGCCGGAAAGCTTGATGCTTTTTACAGAACCTTTCATGCAGGTAAGAGTAATCTCCTGAGCTTTCTTGCTGCCATCTTTTGCGGTAGCTGTGATGGTTACTTTCTTGCCGCCTGCATTTTTCTTAAATGTTACAACACCTTTGGCATTGACTGTTGCAACTTTTTTGTTGCTGGAAGTCCATGTTACAGCTTTGTTTGCAGCATTGGAAGGAGATACAGTAGCTTTGAGCTGAACTTTCTTGCCAGCCGCAATCTTACGGGAAGGCGTAGCTGCAAGTTTGATACCAGTTACTTTGTAAACAGGATTGGTAACTGTTACTGTGCATGTTGCTTTTACGCTGCCAGCTGTAGCTGTGATGACTGCTGTACCGGATTTAACTGCTGTTACAGTTCCGTCAGCAGCAACTTTGGCAACTGCTTCATTGCTGGAAGACCATACAACTTTATCACTTGTGTTAGCAGGAGCGACAGTAGCTGTTAACTGGAAGGATTTACCTGTCTCTAATTTCTGGCTGGCAGTATTCAGTGTAATGCTGGTTGCAGGAACCGGAACCGGTGTTACGGTAAGGGTACCGTTTGCCTTACTGATATTGAATACTCGTTCATACCAGGAATCATTCTTTACGGAATGGAAGGAGAAAATTACATCTTTTTCGAGGTAATCTGTAGTAGCTGTACCACCCATAGCGTTTTCTTTTACAACGAGATCTGCTTTTTGTTCTGTGATAGCAGTTGTTGTCTCTGTTTTGGCAGCATCTTCAGCAGAACCGATAAATACTTTATCAAAGCTGGCGGTTCCCATGGTCAGGTGAAGGATCTCCTGATAGTTGTTGGAGTTTGGTCCGCCAATTGTTTCAAGAGAAGCAGCGGCAACGTTGAACATCTTAACCTGATTGTCGACGGTCAGGTCTTTTGTATGATCGTAATCGCCGGTAACTAAAGTAGCAGCGTCCTGATCGATCACAGCCTGACGAGGATAGAAAGCTCTTTCCAGAGAGTTCTTGCCTTTTTCATATTTGGTAAGGTAGCTGTTGGAGATAGCTACGATCGGAAGGTATGTCTCGCCTTCAGCTACAGGGACAGTGAATTGCCATTTACCATTGATCTCTTCACCGGCGATCCAGTTGTCTCTGTTGTCACCGTTAGCAGCAGCTTCTTCGTAAGTACCCTTGTACAGATAATGATAACCCTGTCCGTGAAGGGTAACGATGAGCTTGCCGTCTCTGAGAACAGCCTTTTCAACGTTAAACATTAATGTTTCGTTTGTAACGGTGAGAAGTCCTTTTTCAACCAGAGCGTTGACAGCATCGGTGATAGCGGTGGCCAGTTTGCCAATGTCATCCTGTGTTGCAGCTTTGTATGTACCATTAAGTGCATTTACAGCAGAAGTAACAGCATTGGCTGTTTCGTCTGTGTAGATGGAAAGATCTTCCGGAACAGTTGCCAGAGCAGCATCTACAGAAGAATAATCCAGGGCAGTCTGTTTGTTCATGCCGGAAGCATCAACGTCGCTCTTGTCAGTATCTGCTATGGAGGTGGTGTCAAAAGTGATAGTCTGGACATTGCTCCATTTTGAGCCTTTGTTGACGTTTGTGGTCTTACTGAAGCTTGCATAAACAGTATCACTGAGGCTTGCAACAGGAATGGTGTAATAGTAGGAAGAATCAGCGACATACCAGTCAACCCTGTGCTGAGTAGCAGCAGCTATGTCGTCTTCTGTTGTACCATTTACGAGAGCCATGTAGTTTCTGTTCTCGCTTGCCTGATGCATTTTTACGAGATAAGTGCCGTCGTCCTGCTTGGTAACGATAGCATCATCCATGGCATACATGCCGGAAGCAGTCCCTTCACTGTTAGTAACAGAAACTTTGATGGAATGGGTTTTGGCTTCTGTAACATCCTGTGCAGATGCAACATCAGCAGAAAATTCGTCTACCTTGCCATCATTGAACAGATCAATGCCAACATTCTCTGCTGTAGTATTTTCTTCGGCTGTCAGATCAGCAGATTCCGCATCATCTGCTAAAACAGAATCGTTAATTACATCAGTATCCTCTTCTTCTGATTCAACTGTGATTTCTTCACTTGCGATATCCAGGTCTTCCGCAAAAACCGGGACTGAAGCGATTGGCGTAGCTGCGACTGATGCGCTGAGAAGCAGTGCTAACAGAATTTTACTTCTTTGTTTCATTTTCATGATCTCCTTATATAATTGTAGTCAGACATTATTATGTGTCTGCTTTGACTGGAATGCTCCGCGCACTGCAATCCACTAGATTATCATAGCACGCACTGTGAAAAATAACAAATATTATTCTGAGTAAATGATGCTTTTTTGTAAGAAATATAACATTTTTAATAACATTAACGAACAGTTAAATCAAAGGCAGACACTTGCACCTTAGTGAGAATGTTGTTATAATAAGAAACAATATAGGGGACTCCAGTGCTGATTTAAACAGATAATAGGGAATCAGGTGAAAATCCTGAGCGATCCGGTCACTGTAAGCATTAAAAAGAATGTCACATAAGCCATTGCATGAGAAAGTGTGAGAAGGTGTGTGTATGTAAATTCTGTAAGCCAGGAAACCTGCTGGAGGATCAGTGAAAAGCTTCCGAAGAAAGCAGAATTTCACAGAAACAAAGCATCCATTTATATCTGAGAAGGGTGTTTTATTTGTGCGACTTAAGTCTACTCATCTGAATCGGAGAGTAGGCTTTATTTTTACTTTACAGGAAAGTCCTATATGAGATACTTAAGAAGTGTTTGATCAAAAAGGAGAGAGAAGTATGCATTCGAAAAAGATTCTTGCTGCGTTTCTTGCACTGAGCATAACGGCCGCACCGCAGGCTTCAGTTCTGGCATCAGCAGAAAATGCATCGGCACAGGAGAGCAGTGAAAATACAGCGGAAGAAGAATCGGACACAGAAACAGGAGAAAACATAACCAAAGAAACAAGTGAAAATACAAAGAAAACAGCAGTTGATGAAACAGAGCAGAATGCAGAAACAGTACCTGTAAATGAAGAATTCCTGCAGATCACAGAGAAAAAAGCGTATACAGAGGATGAGTCTATCCTGATTGAGATTGTTTCGGCAAATACTGCTTATGACAGATTATATATCGGAAACAGGACAGATGAAGATAAGACACCTGTGATTGAGGGGACACTGGACGAAGCAGGAAGATATCATTACCTGTTTTATATTGATCCGATCTATCTGGGGGAGAAAGCGGCTTATGTCCCGGGAAACAGTGATTCCGGCAGCTGGTATACAGACGAAGAACTCTATATGATGCTTCCATCTGAAGTATTGGAAACACCAGTCCAGGAAGCAGAGGACAGTACAGTTGCTAATACAGGAGAAGGAGAGATAACAGAGACAGCTGCATCCGTGGACAATTCCAGTGAAGGAACAATTTCAAAGAGTTCAGATGGTGCGTCAGACTCTCTCTGGCAGATCGGAGCACTGGAGGAAGATGCCACAGAGCAGAATCAGGACACTGAATCAAATAACGACTACCGTATAGAAAGCTTTGAAGAAGATAGTGAAGCACAGAATGTTATGGAAACAGAAGCCGCAGCTGTCTCAATGGCAGATGGTGCATACACCGCAGATGATTTCTCTTTCAGTGGCGGTACAGGTAAAACGAAGATTACCTGCGAGGGTATTACTGTCAAAGATGGTAAGAACTATGCGACGATTAAATTCAGCAGTGATAAATTCACGAAACTAGTCGTAAATGCTACCGAATATCAGCCAACAAGTAATGAAGGTGGTTCTTATTTTGAGATTCCGGTAACTTTGAATACAGATATGACGATTACGGGAACAACCGTTGCAATGTCGGAGCCGCATGATATTGACTATACCATTCATATCACAAAGAGTGAGACAGATACACCGGATGTAATACCGACAGTTACACCACAACCGACATCTGTGCCGCAGCCGACAGCTACACCGACTCCTGTACCTACGACCAAACCATCAAGTGAGGTACCGGAAGACGGAACGTATACAGGTTCTGTAGAACACATATCCGGTACAGCTACAATGTTCAAGATCACAGACTGTAAAATTACAGTAAAAAGCGGAAAAATTACTGCGGTTATTACCCTGAGCGGAACGGGATATGACAAGTTATTTCTGGGAACTAAAGAAGATGCACTGAATGCAGATGACAGCAGTCTTATTTCTTATAAAGTGGATTCAAATGGTAAGTATACATATGAAATCCCATTATCAGGTCTGAATAAGGAAATTAAGCTGGCAGCCCGTTCTCATCGTTATTATGAGGCAGGCGATAAGGATAAAATGTGGTATGACCATACGTTGAAATTTAATGCAGATACCAGTAAAACAGCAACATCAACTCCGACACCTGTTCCTACTAAGAAACCAACGAAAACTCCGACGCCGACACCAGCATCAAAAAAAACTTCGACTACAACTACAACGGGAGGAAGCAACTCCAGCAGTACAAGTCAGGTGGATTCTTCAGCCGGCGGTTTAAAGGACGGAGAATATGGTTCAGATGCCTTTACTTTTTCCTGGTCCGGCGGAACAGGTACACATGGTCTGAACATCACCTGTGACAAGATCAGTGTTGAAAATGGTCAGGCATGGGCGTATGTTACGTTTAGCAGTGGAAAGTGGATTTATCTTAAAGCAAACGGAAAACAGTATGATCCGACAGAGCAGGGCAGTGATTATACAACCTTTAAGATTCCTGTGCAGCTGAATGCCAATAATAAAGTAGTAGGCTGCACAACAGCTATGTCAAAACCATATGAGATCGAATACACACTGTATTTTGGAATGGATACAGGCAGTTCATCCAGCAGCTCCAGTGGCAGCAGTGTGACTGCAAAAGCAGCCGGAAATTCCACGAAACTTGCAGATGGTGAGGAAGCCACGACGGATGCAGGTACTGTATACAAAGATGATGCGGCACCAAAGATTACAGGTTTGGAATATATGAGTTCATTGAAGCTGGAACATTCCAAGATGTTTAAGATTCATTATTACAACAATGACATGACTGTACTGGAGATTACATTAAACGACGAATTTGGCAAAGACAGTGTGGATCTTACACAGAACAGCACATCTCAGACTTCTTCAGACAGCACGAGTGAAGAT
>CAVFJK010000111.1:8418-19223 GCA_963622815.1 Ruminococcus bicirculans (ex Wegman et al. 2014) | reverse complement strand
AGTGAAGATAGTACGGCAAAGACTTCCAGTGCGGACGGAGAAGAAAGTGCAGCGACAGAACAGGATTATGCGAAACTCTACAAACAGGATGTAATCCGTTATCTTCTCGTTCCAGAAGACAAAACAGACCAGATTCCGGCAGGAATCGATAAATCCATCATTGTGGTCCAGCTTCCGATGGACAAGACATACGTTGCTTCTGATGTAGCTCTGGAAATGATCGACAAGATCGGTGCAGACAAAAACGTAACTGCTGTCTCAACTACAGCGGACGACTGCAAGATTGATGCAATCAAAGAATCCCTTGAAAAAGGTGATATTATTTCAGCGGGAACTTACGACAAAGCTGATCTGAAAGAGCTTGTAAAAAATAAATGTAAGCTGGCAATTGTGCCATCTGATATTCTGACTGCCAAAACAGAAGACAGTACAGATGAGAATGCCACGGACAATACAGAAGATACTGCAGAGGCAGCAGAGACAGATGAAGGACAGGACAGTGAAAATCAGATTGCAGAGAATTATCCTGTTATGACTTCCTTTGCAGAAAAGCTGGCAATACTTAAAATTCCGATGATTCTGGATCGTTCCAAAGACGAGAAGGATGTTCTGGCAAAATACGAGTGGAGCAAGGTATATGGGGCTTTGTTTGGATGTGAGAAAGAAGCCGCTAAATTATACGAAGCAGCGGTAAGTGGACACAGTGGAGCCGGAGATACAGAGGAAACCTCAGATACAACAGAAAACTCAGACATAACAGAACAAGCAGATACAGAACAATAATATAGTGACTAAGCGGGCGGTCTTCTGATCACCCGTATATAGAAACCGGAGGATAAGATAAGAAGATGAAAGAAAGAAATGTAAGAAACCTGTGGCTGCCGCTTATGGCCATATGTCTTCTGATGTTGGGAATCCTTGGAGTATCAATGAATGTGAAGGCAGCAGATAATGATTCTTCTGCACCGGAGATCCCGGGACTGACCTTTCAGTCAGAAATGCAAAATGATTTTGCAGAATGTTTTCATATTTATTATTACAATGATGACTATACTTTGATTGATGTACCGGACAGTGGACAGTTCCTGCTGGTACCGGAAGGAAAGAGCGCACCTGATGGACTGGACGAAGATATTGTCGTACTTCAGAAGCCGTTGGACAATATTTATCTGGCAGCAACATCTGCGATGTCCCTTTTTTCTTCGTTAGATGCCCTGGATAACATTAAGTTTTCTTCTCTTCAGGAATCTGGCTGGTATGTCGATGCGGCAAAACAGGCGATGGAAAATGGAGATATTGTTTTTGCAGGCAAATACAGCGAACCGGATTATGAACTTCTTGTAAATTCCGGATGCAACCTGGCAATCGAGTCTACTATGATCCTGCATACTCCGAAGGTACAGGAGATGATCGAACAGATGGGAATTCCTGTATTTACAGACCGTTCCAGTTATGAAAGCCATCCACTTGGAAGAACAGAATGGATTAAAGTTTATGCAGAAATGGTTGATAAGAGAGATGAAGCAAAAGCATTTTTTGATGAACAGGCAAAGGTAATTTCAGAACTGAAGGATTTCAAAAATACAGAAAAAACAGTTGCTTTCTTCTATATTAATACGGATGGTTCTGTAGTTGTAAGAAAACCAACAGACTATGTTCCAAAGATGATCGAGATCGCAGGTGGACGTTATGTCCCGACAGAGGTTGATTCTGATGAATCTACGAAGAAATCCTCTGTGACCATGACAATGGAGGAATTCTATACACAGGCGATCAATGCGGATTATCTGGTATATAATGGAACGATTGATGATCCGATTAACAGTGTGGATGAACTTCTGCAGAAGAGTGAACTTTTTGCAGACTTTAAGGCCGTCAAAGAAGGAAATGTCTGGTGTGCAGGTAAATATCTCTATCAGGCAACAGATATTGTAGGAAATATGATCACAGATCTTCATCTGATGCTTACCGGTGGGGATGCGAGCCAGATGACTTTTATGACTAAAATTGATTAAATACAGGAGAAGTTATGATGAAGGCACAGACAGGTGAAGTCACCGGAACCTTTCATATGGAAAATTTCCGTCGTCGTTCACGTTATGCCGCAGTATTTGTGGTACTTGCGGCGGCACTTTTTGCAATTCTGATACTGAATATCAATACCGGAACCACAAACATTCCGGTTTCACGTATCCTGAAGATTATTTTCCTGCGAGAAGGTGCACAGACAGAATACAACATTATCTGGAAGATTCGAATGCCGCGTCTTCTGATGGCGGCAATACTGGGAGGGGCACTGTCACTTTCAGGCTTTTTGTTACAGACTTTTTTTGAAAATCCTATTGCTGGACCATATCTTCTGGGTATCTCATCCGGAGCCAAAATGGTAGTAGCACTGGCAATGATCTATTTCCTGGAGAAATTCAACAAAGTTTCTTCGTATACATTGGTAATTGCTGCTTTTATCGGCTCTCTGATCGCAACAGGATTTATCCTTCTGGTATCCAGACAGATCAAACATATGGCAACCCTTCTGATTGCCGGAACAATGATCGGTTATATCTGCTCTGCGATCACGGATTTTATGGTTACATTTGCAGAGGATTCTGATATTGTAAATCTTCATGGATGGTCACAGGGAAGCTTCTCAGGTATGAGCTGGAGCAATGTGCAGATTGCATCAGTCATCATAGCGGTTGCGGTTGCACTGACTTTTATGCTTTCCAAGCCGATTGGTGCCTATCAGCTGGGGGAGGCTTATGCACAGAGCATGGGGGTCAACATTAAGGTCTTTCGTGTGGCTCTGATTCTTCTGTCCAGTATCCTGTCAGCTACAGTAACTGCATTTGCCGGACCGATTTCTTTTGTTGGAATCGCTGTTCCACATCTGGTAAAGCAGGCCCTGAATACTTCCAGACCACTGGTTGTCATACCGGGAACTTTTCTGGGGGGAGCAGTTTTCTGTATGCTCAGTGACCTGATCGCAAGAACTGCATTTGCACCGCTGGAACTGAATATCAGTACGGTTACTTCAATCTTTGGTGCACCGGTCGTCATTGTAATGATGCTGAAACGCCAGAAAGGAAAACAGTGATATGGCAGAGCAATATATAAATATGGATAATCTGTCAGTTGGTTATGATGGAAAAGCCCTGATTCACGATATCTGCATCGGAATTGAAAAAGGCGAGATCGTAACACTGATCGGGCCGAATGGAGCCGGTAAATCCACAATCCTTAAAAGCATCACACGTCAGCTCAAGATCATATCCGGAAATGTACGCATTGCAGATGCCAATCTCTCAAAACTGTCTTTCAGAGAATTGTCTACCAAAATGGCGGTGGTTCTGACAGAACGCATGAAACCGGAACTTATGACTTGTCATGACATTGTTGCGACTGGGCGTTACCCATATACTGGAAAGCTTGGAATCCTGAGCAGAGAAGACGAGCAGAAGGTAGAAGAAGCCATGGAAGCTGTTCATGCACAGGAACTTGGCGACCGGGATTTTAACGCGATCAGTGACGGACAGCGTCAGAGAGTTCTTCTTGCAAGGGCAATCTGCCAGGAACCGGAGATCATCGTTCTGGATGAGCCTACTTCATTTCTGGATGTACGTTATAAATTGGAGTTGCTTTCGATTCTCAGAAATATGGCGAAGAAAAAAGGTATCACGGTGATCATGTCACTTCATGAGATCGATCTGGCCGAAAAACTGGCCGATAAGATCATCTGTGTCAAAGGTGACAGTATTGCTCATTATGGAAAACCGGAAACAATTTTCAAGGAAGATGCGATCCGGGAGCTGTATGGGATTGACAATGGATATTTTGATCCGGTGTTTGGAAGTCTGGAACTCCCAAGAACAGAGGGAGAACCGGAGATACTGGTAATTTCCAGTGGTGGAACAGGAATTCCTGTTTATCGGGAACTGCAGAGAAAAAATATTCCTTTTGCAGCAGGAATCCTATATACCAATGACATTGATTATCAGCTGGCACGTCTCCTCGCTTCACATACAGTGACGGAGAAACCTTTTGAGGAAATCAGTGAGGGGGCGTTTACAGAAGCCATGAACCTGGTGGATTCCTGTGGAAAAGTCATTGATGCAGGAGTGACAGTGAGAAGTATAAATGGCAGGATAGCAGAAATTCTTGCAAAAGCCCGAAAAGATGGAAAACTGGAAGTAAGATGATCTGAATAAAATGAGCGACTAAAACAGGGCTGACCAATCAAAGGTTCAGCTCTGTTTTAGTCTGGACAGGCAGCAGATTTTCTGTAACTGGAAAGAATTCCGTCGATGGCCCGATGGAGATATGGCATGTATTCTTCAAGTGGAACAGGCTGCTGGTACAGAATACAGTTGTAGCATGTAGAACTTGCAAGTTCGATCACAGAAAAGAGCATCAGGTCGGGATGGTCATAGGCCTGATGGCCTTCTTCGATCAATTGCAGATATTTGTTATAAAAGTTGACTTCGCTGTCAGGCATTTTTTCATCAAGAGCCTCCTGAAAAACATTCCAGGAGAGATTTTTGGAGACAAAGATCAGAAGCTGAGAATTACTCCTGAGTGCATCCAGAATATGATCGATCATAAAATGCAGCTGTGCCGGGAAGCCGCTGATCTGATTCTGCCGTACGGCCTGATAGGCAGCGTAAAAAAGATCTTTTGTCTTGTGAGAAGCAAGCTTGTTTCTTATATCATATTTGTCTTTAAAATACAGATAAAAGGTGCCCTTGGCGACACCGGCTTTTTCAACGATATCGGAGATCGTGGTCTTGTTTGTGCCTTTTGTCGTAAAAAGTTCAAAGGCCGTATTATATAAAGCATCTTCTTTTTTCTTTTTGTTTAATTCCAGTTTGCCCATAAGAAAACCTCCTCCACATAGTGTTGTCGACATTTATTATAATTAAAACTGACCGAAAGTCAATATTATAAAGAGAAAGTATATTTATTATAAAAAAAATAAGTGTTGATTTTTGGACACATTGGCAAAAACGTATATTGACTAATGGTCATTTTTGTTATATAACTCTGTATGAGTAAAAAGTGACTAACAGTCATAAATGAAAAAGAAAGTCAATAAGGAGGACATCATGATCAAGCTTGGAAAATGGATAGCGAAGCATAAAGTGATAATCGTAATCATCAGCCTGCTTCTGCTGATCCCGTCATTCATAGGAATGGCAGCAACAAGAGTTAATTACGATATCCTGAGCTATCTGCCGGATTCACTGGAAACGGTAGAAGGACAGGACATCATGGTGGATGAGTTCGGAATGGGTGCATTCTCCATGGTAGTAGTAGAGGATATGGACCTGAAGGATGTAGCTGAATTAAAGCAGAAATTTCAGGATGTGGAACACGTAAAAGATGTGCTGTGGTATGACAGTGTAGCGGACTTAAGCATTCCGGTAAGTATGATTCCGGATAAATTCAAAGATGCATTCTTCAATGGAGATGCAACGATGATGATTGCACTGTTTGATAATACGACTTCATCCGATGCAGCGATGGAAGCAGTTACAGAGATGCGTAAGATTGCAAACGAACAGTGCTTCATCAGTGGTATGTCAGGTGTCGTAACCGATATCAAGAACATCGCCCTGGAAGAAATGCCGATCTACGTAGTGATCGCAGCCTGCCTGTCTCTGCTGGTTCTGTTACTGGCAATGGATTCACTGGTTGTTCCGGTGCTGTTCCTTATAAGCGTAGGTCTTGCGGTTGTATACAACCTTGGAAGTAATATCTTCCTTGGCGAAGTGTGCTACATCACAAAATCTCTGACGGCAGTGCTTCAGCTGGGTGTAACAATGGACTATTCCATTTTCCTGCTGAATTCCTTTGAAGCTTATAAGAAGAAATATGATGAGAATGAGCGTGCAATGGCACATGCAATAGCTGATACCTTCAAATCTGTCGCAGGCAGCTCTGTTACAACTATTGCCGGTTTCCTGGCACTGTGTGTTATGACTTTTGCACTGGGACGTGACATGGGTATCGTTATGGCGAAAGGTGTTGTGATCGGCGTTGTCTGCTGTGTAACAGTTCTTCCGGCAATGATACTTGTATTTGATAAGGCGATCGAGAAGACAAAACACAAAGCACTTCTTCCGAATATGGATAAGGCCTCCGGATTTATCACAAAACATTACAGAGTCTGGCTGCTCGTATTCCTGATACTTCTGTATCCGGCAATCTACGGCAATAACCATACTCAGATTTATTACAACATTGACAAATCTCTTCCGTCTACACTGGACAGTAATGTAGCCAATGAGAAACTGAAAGAAGATTTTGATATGAGTACCGTGCATATGGTACTTCTGAAAAACGGGCTGGACAGCAAGCAGAAGACTCAGATGCTGGATGAGATAGAAAAAGTTGACGGAGTGAAGTGGTCACTGGGAATGAATTCTCTGATCGGACCGACTTTCCCGGAATCCATGATTCCTTCCAATATCAAGGAAATGCTGCAGTCGGATAATTATGAAGTACAGTTTGTATGCTCTGAGTATTCTTCAGCAACAGATGAATGTAATGCACAGCTGGATGCGATCCAGAAGATCGTTAAAGAGTACAGTCCGGAATCTATGGTGATTGGTGAAGCACCTCTGATGAAAGACCTTCAGGATACAACGGATATTGATCTGCAGAGAGTTAATATTCTTTCCATGGCAGCGATTTTTGTGATCATCCTGGTTGTATTTAAATCGATATCTCTGCCGTTTGTATTGCTGGCAGTTATCGAGTTTGCGATTTATGTAAATATGGCTATTCCATATTATCAGGGAGTTACTCTTCCGTTCGTAGCGAGCATCGTAATCGGAGCTATTCAGCTGGGAGCAACGGTTGACTATGCAATCCTGATGACAAGTAATTATCAGAAGCAGCGTCACCTTGGAAAGACAAAGAAAGAATCCATTTCCATTGCACATAAATTCTCTATGAAGTCTATTATTGTAAGTGGATGCAGCTTTTTTGCAGCAACCTTCGGTGTAGCTCTTTATTCACAGGTAGATATGATCGGTTCTATCTGTACACTGCTGGCACGTGGTGCGGTGATAAGTACCATAGTCGTACTTCTGGTACTGCCGGCAATGTTTATGGTATTTGACCCGATTATCGTCCATACATCAAAAGGATTTTTACCGGATAAGAAGTAAAAAGATCATAAATAAGCATATCAATTATAATCAGGCCAATGGCTGGAAAAGGAGTCGTAGAACATGAACAGAAACAGAAAAAAAGCAGTAGCAGCTTCTGTGGCAGTAGGAATGACCATGGTACTGGGAGTAAGCCCGGTTCTGGCAGCAAATACAGATATTTCCAAAGAAGAGACTGTATATGTCAACGCAGCAGCTGATGGAACACCGCAGGAGATTACAGTTTCTGACTGGCTGAAAAATTCAGCTTCAGCAGGAGACTTAAGCGATGTGTCTGATCTGAAAGACATCAAAAATGTAAAAGGTGATGAGACTTTCGAACAGGATGGCGATAAGCTGACATGGAATACCGAAGATAAAGATATCTATTATCAGGGAACTACAAATAAAGACCTTCCGGTTTCTATGGAAATCAAATATTATCTGGATGGTGTTCAGGTAAGCCCGGATGATCTTGGTGGTAAGAGTGGTCACCTGAAGATTGAAGTCGCATACAAAAATAACGTGAAAAATAAAACAAAAGTCGGCACTAAGACAACAGATATGTATGCACCATTTGTTATGGTGACAGCAATGATCCTTCCGACAGACAACTTTACAAATGTTACAATCGATAATGGAAAAGTTCTTTCTGACGGACAGAGAAATATCGTAATCGGTGTTGGTATGCCGGGACTTGCAGATAATCTGAATCTCAAGAGTGTAGACGAGGATATTGACCTGGACATTCCGGAAGATTTCACAATGGAAGCAGATGTGACTGATTTTAACATGAGCTCAACATTTACATTTGCACTGACAGATATTCTGGATTCTCTGGATACAGATGATATTGACGGACTGGATGATCTGAAAGATTCCATGAAAGAACTGACAGATGCAGCAACCGAGCTGGTTGACGGAAGTAAAGAACTTTCTGACGGAGCTTCTACTCTGGATGAAAAATATCAGGAATTTGATTCCGGTATCGGTACGCTGGTAAGCGGAGTAAGCTCTCTGAACAGTGGAGCAGCTACTCTTAAGAGTGGTATTTCCTCCTACACAGCAGGAGCAGATTCACTGGCATCCGGCGTGAAACAGTATGCATCAGGAGTTGGTACATTATCTAAATCCCTGAAGGAGTATAATACTGGTGTAACGACACTGTCATCCGGTGTACAGCAGTATGTAAAAGGAAGCAATAACCTGACAGATGGTGTAAAGAAATACGTTGCAGGTGTTGCTGCTCTTGGAACCGGTATTGATACTTATACGGACGGAGTAAGTCAGCTGGGAGATGGTATTGACCAGGAAGCAGAAGGACTGACAGAACTTCAGGAAAAAGTAAACGGACTTGTAAGTGGAATCACAACAAAACTTCCGGAATTACAGACCTCTGTAGCAAAGATCATTAAATTTGCGGAAAGCGCTAAGACTTATGCACAGAAAACAGGTGAGTTTGCTGACAGTGTAATTAATTATGCTACAACAGTTGCGGCAATAAAAGATAAAGCAGATCTTCTGAATTCAATGGTTAATCCAACGACAAGTGGAAGTGGAAACGGCACAGCACAGATCGAGAGTGGTCTTGAGACAGCTCAGGCAGCAGCAGCTTCTGTAGGAAATGTAGCCGGTACTTCTGCAGCAGATCAGTTAAATGCAGCAGCAAGTGCAGTAAGCACAGCAGCTGGAACAGGCGATGCACTGCAGGGAGATGCAGGTACGATCTCCGCAGGTCTTGACAGTGCAAGCTCAGCAATTGATATCTTAAGTGGTATTGATACATCTTCCATGGATGAAGCAACAGCAGCAGCAGTAAACAGTGCCGTACAGAGTGCGATCGGAGCAATCTCCGGTGGTGTTGCAACCGCACAGGGCGGTGTTGCAAGCCTTCAGGCTCATGCAGGTCAGGTTTCCGGACTGAATGACCAGGCAGCTCAGGTACAGGCAGCAGCAAGTGAAGTCAGTGCACAGAACGAGCAGGTGGCAGCAGCCGGAAGCGCAGCAGCACAGCTTCAGGAAGGACTTTCTCAGATTCAGAGTGGTCTTGCAGCACTGAATGACCAGAGTGCGGAAGAGGCAGCTCAGAATGAAGAGATGCAGAAAAACATCAAAGAGCTTACAGCAGGTATTGATCAGGCACTCACAGCACTTACAGCGAATAATAAAGATTTGATTGATGGAGCAAATGCTCTGAAGAGCAGCGGAACCGGTGAGGGAACAACAGAAGATACGATGTCTCTTTCACAGGGCGCTGATGCGGTAGAAGCAGGTATTCAGGAACTTCAGAAGACATTACAGACATATCTTGGTGAAAAACTGGACGGTGGAATGTTAAATACACTGAAAGATGGTGTTGATGCACTGGTAACTGGTATTAAACAGCTTCAGGGTGGATTTGCACAGGTTGATGAAGGAACCACTACTCTGCTCAATGGAGTATCTACACTTGCAGCTTCTAACAGTCAGCTGACAAGCGGAGCAACAGCACTTGAAAGCTCTGGTAAGACACTGACCAGTGGAGCAAGTAAACTGACAAGTGCAAGCAAACAGCTGAACAGCGGAACTTCTAAAGTAACAGGTGCAACAAGCCAGCTCACAAGTGGAGCAAGTACACTTTCTGCAAACAGCAGCAAGCTCAATAGTGGAGCAAGCCAGCTTGCATCCGGTACACAGCAGCTTATGAGTGGAACAACTACACTGAGCAGCGGAAGTGCACAGGTCAAGAGCGGAATCAAGAGTCTTGCAGATGGAGCTAAGAAGCTTTCTGACGGAACAAAAGAATTTGACGAAGAAGGAATCCAGAAACTGTCTGATATCGTAGACGATGACCTTCAGGATATCCTGGACCGTCTGGATGCAATCTGCTCTGATGACAATGCATACCATTCATTCAGCGGTAAAGAAGACGATATGGATGGCAACGTGAAGTTTGTTATCGAAACTGCAGCAATTGATAATGACAGTGATAAATAATAAAAGAAAATAGTGACAGATGAGCAGCCTTTTACAGTAGTGAAAATGGCTGTAAGATCACAGCATAACAGGGGGACGGATTGTATGCCGTTTCCCTGTTTTTTTCTTGCGGACGGGAAAGGAGTCTGCTATACTGTACATTATGAGTAGAAAAAAAGCAGTTGTAAGAAAACCAAAAATAAAAAAGAAAAGCGATTATTACGATTACAGTCTTCTCGCGGTTATCATTCTTTTGACTTGTTTTGGACTGGTAATGCTGTACAGTACCAGCTCTTACATGGCAGAACTGAACTATGGCGATGATATGTATTACTTTAAGAAACAGGCTGCGATCAGCTTGGTATGTATCATAGCATCACTTGCAATCTCTCAGATCGATTACCACATTCTGACGCGGTTTACAGGAGTGCTTTATGGTGCAGCAGCAGTGCTGATGATGTTGGTTAAGACTCCGCTTGGACGAAGTGCGAATGGTGCGCGTCGATGGCTGAATCTGGGACCATTATCATTTCAGCCTTCGGAAATTGCAAAGATTGCAGTGATCGTATGTCTTTCCTATATGATCGTAAATATGGGAAGAAAGATTGGAACATTAAAAGGCTTTATGATGCTGGCGGGCAGTGGAGGCGGACTTGCATTCCTTGCCTATGCATTTACAGATAACCTGAGTACAGCGATCAT
>CAVFJK010000111.1:4930-8408 GCA_963622815.1 Ruminococcus bicirculans (ex Wegman et al. 2014) | reverse complement strand
GTATTACGATGGGACTGATCTTTATTGCACATCCGAAGGTACGCCCGTTTCTGATCGCAGCAGGAATTTTACTGGTTGTGGGTATCATTGCAATCAGCTTCTTGAGTGCCACGATGGAAACCAGTTCAAGTTTCCGTCTGAGACGAATTCTGGTATGGCTGCATCCGGAGGACTATGCATCGGGAGACGGATATCAGACGATACAGGCGTTATATGCCATTGGTTCAGGAGGAGTTCTGGGCAGAGGTCTTGGAAACAGTATCCAGAAGCTTGGAAGCGTACCGGAAGCACAGAACGATATGATCTTTTCTATCGTGTGTGAGGAACTTGGTATTCTGGGCGGTCTGATCGTTCTTTTACTGTTCGCGTATCTTTTATACAGACTGTTCTTTATTGCGCAGAATGCACCGGATCTGTTTGGATCACTGATGGTGAGTGGTATTTTTATACATATTGCACTGCAGGTTATTTTTAATATAGCCGTTGTGGTAAATCTGATGCCGAATACAGGTGTTACGCTGCCGTTTATCAGCTATGGTGGTACGTCGATCCTGTTCCTGATGGCAGAGATGGGTCTGGCTTTGAGTGTGGCCCGACAGATTAAATTTAAAGAGCCGGAAAGGCTTCTCTAAAATGAGCAAAATCTATTGACAAATAGGTTTCCAGAATATATACTTTGCACATCAAAGTAGAGTAAATGAGTTACTTGATAAAGGAGAAATAGTAATGTTAGAAGAAATGAAAAAAATGATTGCAGAACAGTTAAACTGCGAAGAAAGTGAAATCACAACAGACACTTCTTTTAAGGATGATCTTGGAGCAGATTCTCTTGATCTTTTTGAACTGGTAATGGCTCTGGAAGATGAGTACAATATAGAGATACCTGCTGAAGAGCTGACAGAACTTGCAACAGTGGGAGATGTGATTGAATATCTTAAAGGCAGAGGTATCGAAGCCTAGTATGCATAACTTTCCCTGAGGCAGCGATGTCTCAGGGGTTTTTTCTGAGTTTATATATTATTTGAGTTCATATATTTTGAAAGGCAGGAAAGAAACAATGACAAAGATCAGAACAAGATTTGCACCGAGTCCTACAGGAAGAATGCATGTAGGTAATCTTCGTACAGCACTCTATGCATATCTTATCGCAAAACATGAAGGCGGCGATTTTATTCTTCGAATCGAAGATACAGACCAGGAGCGTTATGTAGAAGGCGCTGTAGATATCATCTATCGTACCATGGCAGGTACAGGCCTTATTCATGATGAAGGTCCGGATAAGGATAAAGGATTTGGACCGTATGTTCAGAGTGAGAGACAGGCTTCCGGACTTTACCTGAAATATGCAAAACAGCTGATTGAACAGGGCGATGCATATTACTGCTTCTGCGGACAGGAAGAACTGGAATCCATGAAACGTGTAGTTGCAGGTAAAGAAATCTCCATTTATGACAAGAGATGTCTGCATCTGTCTAAAGAAGAAGTACAGAGACGTCTGGATGCAGGAGAACCGCATGTTATCCGCTTTAATATGCCGACAGAGGGAACAACTACATTCCATGATGTAATTTATGGAGATATCACAGTTAATAACGAGGAAATGGAAGATCTGATCCTGATTAAATCCGATGGATATCCGACTTACAACTTTGCAAACGTAATCGATGACCATCTTATGGAAATCACTCATGTAGTCAGAGGAAACGAGTATCTTTCTTCCGCGCCGAAATATAACCGTATTTATGAAGCTTTCGGATGGGACATTCCGGTATACGTTCATTGCCCGCTGATCACAAACGAAGAGCATCAGAAGCTGTCAAAACGTTCAGGACATTCTTCTTACGAAGATCTTCTGGATCAGGGATTCCTTACAGAAGCAATCATAAACTTTGTAGCTCTTCTCGGATGGAGCCCGCAGGATAACTGTGAGATCTTCTCTCTTCCGGAATTGGTAAAAGCTTTTGATTACCACCATATCAGTAAATCACCGGCTGTTTTTGATATCACAAAACTCCGCTGGATGAATGGCGAGTATATTAAGAAAATGGATCCGGATGCATTCTATGAGAAAGCACTTCCATATATGAAACAGGTTCTTAAGAAGGATTACAACTTCCATAAGATCGCAGGAATGGTTCAGACAAGAATCGAGATATTCCCGGATATCCCGGCACTGATCGACTTCTTTGAGGAAGTTCCGGAATACGACAGAGCAATGTACTGCCATAAGAAAATGAAGACAAACGAAGAGACTTCTCTTGCAGTACTGAAAGAGGTACTTCCGGTTCTGGAAGCACAGGAAGATTATACGAATGATCCGCTGTTTGCATCCTTAAGTGCATTTGTAAAAGAAAAAGGATATAAGAACGGTTATGTAATGTGGCCGCTTCGTACCGCAGTATCCGGTAAACAGATGACACCTGCCGGCGCAACAGAGATCATGGAGATCATCGGTAAAGAAGAAACACTGAAACGTGTAAAAGCAGCAATTGAGAAACTCAGCTGAGAGTAATAAATGATAAAAAGAAATCCATCTCAAAAAAGAGCAATCGCTCACCTGTCAGGACCAATGATGGTTCTGGCAGGCCCCGGTTCGGGGAAAACTTCCGTAATCGTAGAACGAACTGCATATATGATAAATGAGGGCGGAATTTCACCTTCCAATATTCTGGTCGTGACTTTTTCCAGAGCAGCCGCAAGGGAAATGAAAGAACGATTTTTAGGATTTACCGGGCAGCAGTATACCTCGGTTACTTTTGGTACATTTCATGGTGTGTTTTATGGAATCCTGAAACAGGCGTACGGTTTTACCGCGGCAAATATTTTATCGGAAGAAGAAAAATTCAGCATTCTGAAAGAACTGACGCTGAATTATGGTGGTGATCTGGCAGAAGAAGGCGATTTTGCGGAAGAGATCGCAAAAGAGATCAGTGTTGTAAAAGGAAACAAGATATCATTGGAACATTACTATTCGTCCTGTTGTCCGGATGAGGTATTCCGGCAGATCTACCAGGGATATCGAGAAACGTGCCAGAGCAGAAGAAAACTGGATTTTGATGATATGATCCTGTACTGTTATGAACTTTTTTCACAGAGAAAAGATATTCTGGCAGCATGGCAGAAGAAATTTCAGTATATTCTGGTGGACGAGTTTCAGGATATCAATCAGCTGCAGTATGACATTGTACGGATGCTTGCACAGCCTCAGAATAATCTGTTTATTGTGGGGGATGATGACCAGTCTATCTATCATTTCCGTGGAGCAAGGCCGGAGATTATGCTGAATTTTACAAGAGATTATCCGGAGGCAGAGACAGTCACGCTGGATGTGAATTATCGTTGCAGCGGAAGGATCCTTTCGTCGGCTATGCGGGTGATCGGAGAAAATAAAAAACGTTTTTCGAAGCAGCTTTCCACACCGAATCAGGATGGGGAAACAGTTCAGATACGGGAATTTCAGAATCCCAGAGAGGAATAT
>CAVFJK010000111.1:0-4887 GCA_963622815.1 Ruminococcus bicirculans (ex Wegman et al. 2014) | reverse complement strand
GGGGAGAGGCTGGAAGATACAGCAATTCTTTTACGAACAAATCAGGAGGCAGAAGGTCTTGTTGGGGCCTTGATGGAACGACAGGTTCCGTTTAATATGAAAGAAAAACTTCCGAATCTTTTTCAGCACTGGATCTGCCGGAATCTTCTTGCTTATATGCATTTTGCAGCGGGAGAGAAGAGCAGAAAATATTTTCTTGAATTTATGAACCGGCCGAACCGATATATTTCCCGTGATGCGCTGTCCTTATCTCCGGTGGTTGATTTCGAAGAACTGAAAGAATTTTATAAAGACAAAGACTGGATGTGTGACCGTATTACAACGCTGGAAACGCATCTTCGCGTGTTGAAGGGGCTTGCACCATATGCAGCCATTAATTTTATCCGAAAGGGAATGGGATACGAAGAATACTTGCGTGAATATGCAGAGTATCGTAAAATAAAACCAGAAGAGCTCAGTGAAATTCTGGACCGGCTGACAGAGAGTACAAAGGGAATGAACAGTCTGGAAGAATGGGAAACTTACATAAAGGAATATACAGAAAAGCTTGAAGAACAGGCAAAAAAGGTTGAGCAGGAACGGGAGGGCGTTCTGATCTCTACGCTTCATGGAGTAAAAGGACTGGAGTACGACCATGTGTATATCCTGAATGTAAATGAGGGCAGTATGCCTTATCGGAAGGCTGTGCTGGAACCTGCGATCGAAGAAGAGCGCAGACTGTTCTATGTCGGAATGACCCGGGCCAGAAAGCATCTGGCTTTGTGTTACGTGAGGCAGCAGTATGAGAAGAAACGGGAACCGTCCCGATTCTTAAAGGAGGCTGGAGTATGAAGGCGGTTATTTATTTTACGGAAGTTCCACAGCAGTACGAACACAAAAATATGGAGCATATGATAGGGGAGAAGCTTCTGGCAACAGGACTTTATAAAGAATATGGCCTGAAGCTTGCGTTTGAGCCAAGAGCGACAGGAGAGCATGGAAAGCCATTTCTGACCCTGCAGCCAAAGATTCATTATAATATTACGCATTCCGGTAAATATGTTATGTGTATCATAGCGGATCAGGAAGTTGGGATTGATGTGCAGGTGCATAAGAAGGTGAATTATGAACGGATGCTGGAGCGGATGGTTCCGGCAGATATGGTCCGGGAAATTATGGAAAGTGACGAACCGGAGAAAGCTTTTTTTACACAGTGGGTTCTGAGAGAGGCATACATTAAATGGACGGGCGAAGGATTGTCCAGAGATCTCAGAACAATTTCCATGGATGACGGGACTTATCTGATGCTTGAACTTGGCGAAGACTACAGTGGTGCAGTGTGGTCCCGAAAGCCACTGGAACTTCGATGGGAGCATGAAGAGGTACAATTGCCGTAAGGACGGTGCAGAATGATGACAAAGCAGAAGACATATATAGCAATCGATATTAAGTCATTTTATGCTTCGGTGGAATGTAAAGAAAGAGGCAGAAATCCGCTGACAACGAATCTGGTTGTGGCAGATAAAAGCAGGACAGAGAAAACGATTTGTCTTGCAGTATCTCCGGCACTGAAAAGTTATGGAATTCCCGGAAGACCCCGCCTGTTTGAAGTTGTTCAGAAAGTCAGAGAAGCGAATAACGCCAGAAGATGGAAAGCCCCGAATCGGACTTTTACGGGAGTATCGGATGACAGTATCGAGCTTAATGCAAATCCGGCATTAAAGATTGATTATATTGTTGCTCCGCCGCGTATGTCGTGCTATATGGAGTACAGCACCAGGATTTATAATGTATATCTGAAATATATTGCTCCGGAGGATATCCATGTTTATTCTATTGATGAAGTTTTTATGGATGTGACGGCGTATCTTAATACTTACGGGATGACAGCAAGGGAGCTTGCCATGACTATGATCCAGGATGTTTTAAAGACAACAGGCATTACAGCAACGGCAGGGATTGGTTCGAACTTATATCTTTGTAAGGTCGCGATGGATATTGTGGCGAAGCATATTGAACCGGATAAAGATGGCGTGCGCATTGCAGAGCTTGATGAGATGTCATATCGCAGAATACTCTGGAATCACAGACCTTTGACGGATTTCTGGCGGGTAGGCAGAGGATATGCAAAGAAGCTGGAAGAACATGGGCTTTATACAATGGGGGATATTGCAAGATGTTCCGTTGGAAAGCCGAATGAATTGCATAATGAGGAACTGCTTTATAAGATGTTTGGCATCAATGCAGAACTTCTGATCGACCATGCATGGGGATATGAACCATGTACGATGGAGTATATTAAAGCTTATAAGCCGGAAACAAACAGTGTCTGTTCCGGACAGGTGCTTCATTGTCCGTATGACTTTGAGAAGGCGAGGCTGGTCGTAAAAGAAATGACGGATCTTATGGTGCTTGATCTGGTAGATAAGAGACTGGTTACGGATCAGATCGTGCTTACAGTGGGCTATGATATAGAGAATCTGACGGATCCGAAACAGATAGGAAAGTATAAGGGTGCGGTCACGGTAGACCGATATGGAAGAAAAGTTCCGAAACATGCGCATGGGACAACGAATCTGAAAAAGCAGACATCTTCCACCAGACTGATCACAGAAGCAGTATTGGAATTGTACGATCGGATCGTAGATAAAGATCTGCTTATCAGAAGGATTAATATTACGGCTAATAAGCTGGTGGATGAGAGTGCGGTAAGTAAGAAGGAGGAATTTGAACAGCTGGATCTTTTTACGGACTATCAGGCGCGGGAAAAAGAAGAAGCCAAGGAAGAAGCTGATCTGGAGCGTGAAAAACGGATGCAGAGAGCCATGCTTGATATAAAGAAAAAATTCGGAAAAAATGCAATTCTGAAGGGAATGAATCTTCAGGAGGGAGCGACTGCAAAAGATCGTAATGAACAGATCGGAGGGCATAAGGCGTAAATGGATACTCATAAATATGACGATATTATCAATCTGCCGAATCCGACTTCTAAAAATCATCCACGCATGTCATTATATGCCAGAGCAACGCAATTTTCTCCATTTGCGGCGCTTACCGGACATGAGGCAGCAATCCGGGAAACCGCCCGCCGGACGGACGAAAAAGAAATACTGAGTGATGAAGTAATTGCAGGACTAAATGAAAAATTACGTGTAATAGCGGAAAATATCGGAAGTGAGCAGACGGTAACAATTACCTGGTTTGTGCCCGATGAAAGAAAAGCCGGAGGCGCCTATACGACCCATTCCGGTGTGGTGAAGAAAATTAATGAGTATGAACACACAATCATAATGACAGATAGTACAATAATTCCGATCGGACAGATCAGCGAGATAGAAAGTGAACTGTTTGGGCATTTGTATGAATAGGCTGAAGAGGAATAGAAAACAGTAAAAATTCAGATTATAGAAAGATAAACGAATGAGTGAATTCAGAATCCCGTGGCGAAAGCTGCGGGATTCTGTCGATGAAAAAGACTTGAGTAAAAAGTTCTGAGCTGTTATGATATATCTATATTAAATTCTATTTATGATCTACCGGCGAATCAGCCAATGAATTCCATTAAAGAAAAATGTGGAAAATGAAGGAGAAGCCTTGCATCTTATGTGTATATTTTATATAATTATGATATAGAACATAACGGCGTATGGTTCTGGCGTTTTCCATATAAACAGGAGGGAAAATGCCAAAAGAAAACAGTTATGTAGAGAAAAAGCAAAAGAATCCCATTACATATCAGAATAAGGATGTTATCTCGAAGATATTTGGAGAAAATCTGAAAGAGAAGTCATTGGCAGTTTATGGGGTGAATATACCAAAGATAAAAGAAGTATTACCAACAAACCTGCCTGTGATCGAAGCAAATGAGATGCGGCTTGATAACCTGTTTCGCCTGGAGGATGGTTCTATAGCATTGGTGGATTATGAGAGCAGATATAAAAGTAAGGATAAGATTAAATATCTGGGTTATATTGTCAGAACTCTGAAAAGAGAGGAAATGTTGGATAATCTGGAAAAGACAATTCGTATGATCGTAATCTATACGGGAGATGTAAAGAAAGGGACGACAGATTCCCGACTGGATACAGGATGCCTGCAGTTTACGGTAGAAGAAGTTTTTCTGTCGGAATTGAATGGACCTGAGATTGAAAATCAGCTGTCCGAGAGAATTTATTCAAAAGGATTTCTCAATGAGGAAGAACAGATGACGTTTGTGATTCTTCCGTTAATCTATCCAGGAAAGAAAGCAAAACAGGCATGCATCCGAAGATGCTTTAACCTGGCAAAAGAGATTCATTCTGCAGAGATGCAGATATTTCTGCTGTCAGGATTGTTGGTGTTTACAGATAAAGTAATCGTACAGGAAGATTCAGAAGAGATTCGGAGGTGGATCAAGATGACGAAGGTAGGAAGATTGTTCGAGGAAGAAAAACTCGAAGCGTTGAGAAAACTGGAGGAGGAGAAGAATCAGGAAATTAATTTAATTAATAGAGAACATCGTCAGGCACTAAGAAAAGTGAAGAAGGAAAAGCAAGAGGCTGTTAAAGATGCGAAAAGAGAAACTGCCAGACAAACTGCAAAACAGACCGCACGTCGTATGCTCAAGGGTGGTATTCCGATAACTGAGATTCAAAAATTTATTACGAATCTCAGCTATGAAGAGATAGCAGCATTAAATAAAAGTTAAGATGAAACTTATAAAATCCCGTGGCGAGAGCTGCGGGATTTTGTCGATGAAAAAGACTTGAGTAAAAAGTTCTGAGCTGTTATGATATGTTTATATTAATTCTATTTATGATCTACTGGCGAATCAGCCGATTAATTCCATTAAAAACAATGTGGAAAATGAAGGAGAAGCCTTGCATCTTATGCATATATTTTATATAATTACAGCATAGAACATAATGG
>CAVFJK010000110.1:0-6499 GCA_963622815.1 Ruminococcus bicirculans (ex Wegman et al. 2014) | reverse complement strand
CACCAATATTCCGTATATTTAATTCAGTGTCCGTTTCATCTGCAACCTCCAAAGAAATCAAGAGATCTTCCATGGAACTTTTATTTATTTCATCTGCCAGTGAACTTTTACTGTCTCTTAAAAAATCTTCCAGATATCCACGACGCAGATCTTCTATTGTAGCTTTGCGATTTATACGATCATCAAAAGGTACGGAATTAAATTTATCAAACAAATCTGCAATTTCTTCTCTGTCAGCTGCAACCGTCAGGGATGCCGGCCTGATCCAGTAATACGTACGTTTGTCTTTTTTCTTTCCTTTTTCTGCGTATACATCCACCGGTGCCTGATACGGACCACTGTCACCGGCACTGCACCACAGATAAATCAAAAAAGTTCCTGAATCTTTGTAATTAATAACTTCAATTCTTGGAATATATCTGGGCGTGATCATATTACAATACTGAAAGATTTCCTGTTGTATGGAATCCAGACGATTTGCTGGAATCCCCTGCGGTGGAAGCACTGGAATTCCATCTTCCGCTTTTATCCCAATAACAAGATATCCTCCATTTACATTGTGAAGATCATTTGCAAAAGCACAGATTGTATGAATAATATCATTTGGATTCCATCCTTCTTTATACTCCACTCGATTCTGTTCAACGGTTTTGCCCGCAAGTAATGTTTCCAATTTTAAAGGAATCATATTTACCCCCGAATCTTCTCTTCCCACTCTTTCTCGCGAAAGCCTGTCAGGATGAAATCTTCGCCGACCACAAGTGGGCGTTTGACAAGCATGCCATTCGTTGCCAGAAGTTTCAACTGTTCATCTTCTGTCATCTCCGGAAGTTTATCCTTAAGGTTCATCTGTTTATAGAGCATGCCGCTGGTGTTAAAAAATTTTTTAAGCGGCATTCCGCTCCTTCCATACCATTCTTTCAGTTCTTCGTATGTAGGATTTTCCTCTACAATCGCACGCTCCTCAAAAAAGATCTTGTGCTCATCAAGCCATTTGAGTGCTTTCAGACAGGTGCTGCATTTACGATATACTAAAACTAACATAATCATTCCCCCTTCTTATCTTTCAGACAACTTTTCCATATTCATAAATCGTATCGCTTGGAAGATCAATATTTTCATTCCAGTACACACATGTACGACTTTTATCCAACTGCACCTGTTCAAACAGACCTGGAATATTCTTTAAAACTTCATAGCTTCTGATCTGTTTTATATCTTCTTCCACATCATAGATACATCAAGTCTCTTTTGTTCTATGATACCCTACTACCACGGCACTGTCAACGAACTTTTTTTGTAACATTTTGTCGAAAATGGATTCCTGTGAACGTCACGGATCATAACATTAATTTCCAAACGGGCGAACGATTTTTCCGAACGGCTCTGGTATTTTAGAGTGGAATCTGCTACAATATGTTGCAGCAATTTAACTTACTGTTTGCAGCTACCATCATCGCCTCGGATATACCGCTGCAAACCACTTTATCTTAAAGGAGGTCCCGTTATGGGTTATGATAAACTTGAACGAAATCTGATCGACATTATCAAGGAAGAACAGGCAAAGCTTGGTTTCTTTAAAGAAGATATCCGGCTCTACTATCCACTTTCTTCCCTGAATCATTTCTTTTCTGCCAATGACAGTGCCGATGAGATGCAGGAGCGTCTGCATGCGCTCCCGGCATCCATCACAGAAAAACTTGGACAGATCGAAGTCTCTCACAAAGGTGACCGCTTCTGCTTCCATATCCCGGAAGAGGGAACCGTCTATGTGCATGACAACACCGCCCCAAACGAATTCATCAAAAGTCTTGTAGAATTAGTTGCCAAACATGACTGCACAATGAATGAAATTCTGAATCTGTTCCATACTTATTCAGAGAACGTTATCACAGAAGAAATGAATAACGGCGAATTTGACCGTCTGATCCGTTTCGCAGACAAACCGGAAGATACGTACTACTATTGTTTCAAGGACGAAGGCTGCCATATCATCTATCATCGTTTTCTTCCGGAAGATTACGCAGACTTCGATTTCTAAGGAGGACCACTTATGTGTACAGCCGCAACTTACAAAACCAAAGACTTTTATTTCGGCCGGACATTGGACTATGAATTTTCCTACGGTGATCAGATCACGATCACCCCAAGGAATTATCCGTTCCATTTCCGCCATGCCGGTACAAAGGAAACGCACTATGCGATCATCGGTATGGCTCATGTAGCCGGAGATTATCCGTTATATTACGATGCCATCAACGAAAAAGGCGTCGGCATGGCAGGACTGAATTTCGTTGGAAACGCCGCGTATGCTGATATAAGACCGGATACAGACAACGTTGCTCAGTTTGAATTTATCCCGTGGATCTTAAGCCAGTGTGCCTCTGTAAGAGAAGCACGTGAGCTTCTCACTCACATGAATCTGGCAAATACACCGTTCAGTGAACAGTTTCCTCTGGCACAGCTTCACTGGATCATCTCTGATAAAGACTCATCCATCACTGTAGAATCCATGGCGGATGGCCTGCACATCTACGACAACCCGGTCGGTGTGCTCACAAATAACCCGCCTTTTCCACAGCAGATGTTCATGCTCAACAACTATATGCACCTTTCTCCGAAGCAGCCGGTGAATACCTTTTCGGATGACCTGGCACTTACTGCCTACAGCCGCGGAATGGGGGCTCTTGGACTTCCGGGAGACTTGTCTTCTGCTTCCCGCTTTGCACGTGTCGCTTTCACAAAGATGAATTCTTTTTCCGGTGATTCCGAGGCAGAAAGCGTCAGCCAGTTTTTCCATATTCTTGGCTCTGTCGATCAACAGAGAGGCTGCTGCGAAGTCGCAGAAGGAAAATACGAGATCACCCTCTATACCTCCTGCTGCAACGCCACAAAAGGCATCTACTATTACACAACTTACGAAAATCATCAGATCAGTGCCGTTGATATGCACAGAGAAAATCTTGATGGAACTACTTTGATCTGTTATCCTGTGATCCAGGGCGAGCAGATTCATTACCAGAACTAGGAGGTACTTTACATGAATCTTGGAAATTTAATGCAGTTAAAAAGTTCCTGGGCAGCTTTTACCCGGAATCATCCGAAATTCCCGAAATTTCTTCAGGCAGCCAGCACTGCTGTCAAAGAAGACACGCTGATTGAAATCAAAATCACGACCGCTGAGGGAAAAGTTATCGAAACAAATCTTAAAGTAAAAGAATCAGATATTGAACTTGTCAAAAACCTTGCAAGCAGCTGATCAGACTCCAGACGCAAAATCCCCGGGATATGCCACATCAGGCATACTCCGGGGAGTCTTTTATTTCCACTTATATTTCTTATTTTATTCTTCCACTGTATAACCTGTTACAGTCACGCCTCCAAGCAGACCATATTCTGTCGGATAAGCACTGTAACTGTCTTCCTCGGAGCAGTTTCCACCTGCCTTACGAACCGCTGCTGCCAGAGTTGTTCCTGTACGGATCGTGAGAGTGTTTTCACCTGCTACTGCTGCTGATCCAAGATCTACTTTATGTGTGATCTGGTCAATTCCGCTGATCACTTCTCCATTTACGGTTACTTCCAGAATATTGTCATAGCAATCCCCCAGATCCAGAACCGCACCATTTACGCCCTCTTCCAGAGTAAAGGTCGTTGTATAAAATCCCTGTCCGGAAATATCAGAAAGTCCGTCAATTTCTTTCCATGATTTCAGTCCGTCCAGAGTGATCGGATCCAAATCTTTCTTTGCTGTATCTGCTGCATCATATCCTTCTGCATCTTTATCCTGTGCATTTTCACCTGGTTCATAGCTTGTTACTGTCAGAGTCCATTCCTGATCATCCAGAGAAACAGCTTCTCCCTCTGTTGTTTTCTTTTCTGCTTTTGCCTCACCAAACAGGGAAATGTCTTCGGATATACCGATCACAACAGCTTCTCCATCTGCCACCTCCAACTGCATGGACAGTGTTCCGTCACCATTATCTGTATAATCAGAGATCAGTGTGATTTCTCCTGTCCACGGATTCATCTTATACGGCTGTCCTTTACCTTCAACGGTAACGGTTCTGACAATTGATGCATCGTCACTGTAATACTGATCATTTGTGCCATAATCATAGCTGCCTGTATAATTATAGAAGTAATAAAGATCTGCATCATCACTGTGTCTGTGCTGAACGGCAAGCATTGCTTTTTCATCATACTGTGCAGATGGCTGTATTCCTGCTTCCTTAAGAGCATCCGGCAGTTTGTCTTCTGTTTCAACCGAGATCACATTGTCCATGCCTTTAAGCTCTGTAAATACATCCTGAACTGCCTGATCATCCTCAGCACCATAAGTTCCATCAGCTGTCGGAGTCTCGCCGATCAGAACAATCTTAAGTCCGTCTTTTGCATACTCAAGGATCTTCTGTGCATCAGAAAGCCCCATTGTTTTTTCATTATTGATCACAAGGGCTTTATAGCCTGCATATTCTTTATTCAGCACACCATCTTCCACAGTCGCTGTCTCAAGTTCAAAGTTGCCCGGTGAAATGTAATTATAGGTATATCCGTTTTCAACGGCTGCATTTTCGCCCGGCAGACTTTCCTCATCCAGATAGAGAACTCCATCTGTATATCCTTCATCTGTACGGATTCCAAGATCATCTCTGTAAACCGCAAAGTCAACATCTGCACTTCCGTACTGAAGGGCTGTCTGCAATCTTGAAACATAGTCTGTAAACTCAGACATATAATCCCAGGATGGCTGTCTCTGTCCCCACGCCTCTGAAAATCTTGGTTCATCAAACGGCATCCAGCCCGGCCATGCATTAGCTGAAGTATTCTGGGAATCTGTTGCAAACCCATGAAGTACAAACTGGTTTGCTCCCGCCATTGCACTGCGGTTTACAAGTTCATTCAGTCTCTGCCAGGTTACCTGATACAGTGCACTGAATTCTGCTCCAAGCTCTACAGATACTTTTTCTGTGCCACCCATGTTTGCAGCTCCTGCAAGGGATCGAAAAGCATCCGGGCTCTTTGCCATACCAAGTGTCTCACCTTCTGCAACATCCAGATAAGAAGCTGCTTCGATGGAATCTACCCAGCCATTATCACTGGTTCCCTGTGCCTGTGCACGATATTTAACATTCAGGTTTTTACACCATTCTTCTACCACTTTTACATGGTTATTAATGTACATATCACTTAAATTGTTGAAGAAGTCATTGTAAACTTCGCCTGAGATCGTATCATTATCCAGAACGTTATATTTCTCTGCAAGATCACCTGTTGTAAGCTGACTTACCAGAAGTGGAAGGTATTTATCAATATCATAGCCTTTGTTTTCTTTGAAATAACTTTCAAGATCTACGCTCCACGGAATATCGCAGCTTGTCAGTTCCAGAGAATCTTCAAAAAGGTCCCCGCCTTTTTCCTGCCACTGCTCTTTCTGCTCATCAGAAAGCATATTCTCTTCCCAGTAGTTTAACATTGCATCTGTTCCGGCCCTGCTGAAATGATCGATTACATATGCTGTCGGCGAAGTATCACCGGATGTCTGTCCTGTTGCCACACTGTAAAATGCAAAGAATGTCCATTCTCCTGCTTCTGATGGTGTGAATTTGAAAGTTCCGTTTTCTGTATCGACCGCCTCGGCATCGATCACCTGCAGGCTGTCAGAATAAATTCCATATTCATCAGCAGCTACCTGCGCCCACGGACCAGACTCTGCAGCAGCTTCTTCTGCTGCCTTCTTTTCTTCTTCTGTTTTTTCTACCAGCGTTCCATCTGTACGAGCTGCTACCAGTGTAATAAATGTGGAGCCAGTCTCTGATTCCGGTGCTGCTGGGATCTCATAACTGCCTTCCTCTGTGCTCTCTATATTTGTATGTAATACAGATGTCACTGCTTTTTTGGAAGAGGCATCGCTGGAAAGATCCATTCCCGGAACTCCTGCCGGCCATCTCGGTCCTATGGTCAGGTCTACAGTCAGGTTGTACTTATCTGCTTCCTGATTGAGTACTTCTACTGCATGATTCCAGTTTTCTGTACTCCATCCATATTTTTCTGCATCGATCGCATCTCCATCGTATCCCTCCGTGATACCGATCAGCTCAATTCCACCAAATCCTGCATCTGCAATCTGCTTTACTTCATCTGCAATCTGCTCGTCTGTGATGTCCGCACTCGGCCACCAGGTTCTGATTTTCATACTGGTCTTTGTGTCCGGATCTGCAAATGTACTGACTGCGGTGTTGTCGTCAGCCATAACAATACTTCCTGAACTAACGGTCATCATTGCACCGATCACAGCAAAAATTACAGTACTTTTTAATAAATGTTTTCTCTTCATAACTCTGCCCCTTTCTTTTGTTTGATGAGTAAACTATAGCACCTGCTCCTATTTACAGCTATGACCGTCTGGCACTTTATCCAAGTTTCTATGGACGTAATGTCATTTTTCCAAATATAATACCCGAAATCAAAATATTTTCTTGTGTTTTTTTAGTAAGAT
>CAVFJK010000109.1:2368-7343 GCA_963622815.1 Ruminococcus bicirculans (ex Wegman et al. 2014) | reverse complement strand
GTTCTGTTACTGCCCGCTGTATGCACTGGGAGATAAGTGCGGCGGGAATTTCAGGATGACAGAGAATGGGATAAAAGACTGCACAAACTGCCAGCTGCCCCATAAGGCACAGAGTTACGGATACGTAACCGGGAAATACAGCGAGCTGGCGGAATTGATGAAGAAGATACGAGAACAAAAAGAATGATTATGATATAGACATACATCCGATATTCTGGAACACGCTTCATTTTCGGCTTGCTCCCGTGCGCTTGTTAGCGATTGCTCCGCATAACTCGCTGTCGCTCAGACAGATGCTCCGCAACCGCAGCTAGCACAGTCACAGTCCCGAAAGCCTTGCTGGGTTCCTGAATATCGGATGTATGCTTTATCAGTTCAAAGCTTTTGGTGGGGCGATCTTCTTTCGACAATTCCGCTTCCCCACAACCGGGAAAGCCTCGCAGGGTAGCTATTGAAGGTGAAATTTTTCATACACAGAAAAAGAAACAACATCCTGATAACTTGACTCAGCAAATTTCCGTAGATTCTGACTGTGCTAATGATGGCTGCGTTGCTCTGTTTGAGCACCGTTAGGTGCGAGTTTGCAAAAGCAGTCATCCATAAGCGCATGAGAAAAATTAGAAAATGCAGCGTGTCAGTCTGGTTGGATAGCTGTTAGCTTTTTCGTTATATAACGTAAATCAGGATGTTGTTCTCTTTTTCGTCATATACTATTATTTTATTTATCTCTCGCTCAGTATCATCTTCAACCGAGGAATATCATTGTTCAGTATCATCTTCTCTGGAAACATCGCTTCATGCACAAACTCCGCCGCATACGTAAAGTCCCCGATATGTTCCGCGCCATGACTGTCACTTGACAGCACGATCGGAATCTCATACTTCATACAATACTTCAAGATCTCCCTGTTATTCGCCACGATACCCATACGGCGCAAGCGAAGCCTCATTAATTTCAAAAATAACCCCATTCTCCTTTGCACCGACAGCCAGCGTCTCATAATCCACCGGAAAAGCCGGATTGTCGCAATGCCCCAGAACCTTTACACACGGATGTCTCATTGCATTCAGATAAGCACTCGTATTTTCCTTCACCGATCTACTCTTATAGTTCTGCGCATGCATACTTGCGATCGCATAATCCAGTTCACCGAGCAACTCATCATTCAGGTCCAGATGACCGTCGATATCAAGAATATTCAGTTCCACTCCAAAAAGCAGCTCGATTCCAAACCTCTTCTTAGGCGCGTAAGTCAGACTCCTGAAATAAGAAGAAGTCCCTGCGGCAAGCGTCCCCGGACCATGATCCGTGATTCCGAGCAGCTTTAACCCCTTTTTGGAGGCTGCTTTTGCCATATCGGAAATCGTACAGACCGTTCCGTGACCACTCGCGATAGAGTGTGTATGTATATCAGAAAGATACATATTGATCCCTCCCTGGATTCAGATAAAAATCTCATTAAATCCAGTATGGCAGTCAAAACATCAAAAGTCAACTCAAAAATCACATTCCAAATAAAAACCAACACAAAACAAATAAAAACCACAACAAAAACCTCATTGAAATCCGTGAAATAATGTTGGATTTCGTTGACATATAAAGGCACGTAAGTTATAATGATTCTATATGAATCGTGGCGTCCCAGCGCCCTATGATACATATGACATATGGCGTCTGAGACACCATAAGAAAGGAGAAGTGTGGAGATGTTTAATACCACAGATGTTCCAAAGTCATCCAGAATTCCGAAACTGATCGAAGCGCTTTATGCGAACATGCCAGTTATCGAATCTGCCAGAGCAAAGCTGATCACCGAATCATACAAAGCTACCGAAGGACAGCCGATGATCACAAGACGTGCGGAAGCTTTTGCTCATATTCTCCGTAATATCCCGATCATTATTCGTGATAATGAGCTGATTGTCGGAAGCAGTACGATCGCACCGAGAGGATGTCAGACTTTCCCGGAATTTTCCTACCAGTGGCTGGAGGATGAACTGGATACAGTTGCAACAAGGACCGCGGATCCATTTTACATTGCCGAAGAGACAAAACAGGAATTAAGAGAAGTACATAAATACTGGAAAGGTAAGACATCCAGTGAACTTGCTACATCTTATATGTCCCCGGAAGCAATCAGAGCAATCGACCACAATATTTTTACACCAGGAAACTATTTCTACAATGGTGTCGGACATGTAACCGTTAAATATGAAGAAGTTCTTGAAATCGGTTATAAAGGCATCATCGATAAGGCACAGGCTGAACTTGATAAGTGCCAGATCGGAGACGGAAATTACGCAAAGAAATCCCATTTCCTTAATGCAGTAATCCTTTCCTGTAAAGCAGTTATTGAGTATGCGGAGCGTTACGCAGAGCTGGCATCCCAGATGGCGGCAGAATGTACAGATCCTGTACGTAAACAGGAACTGCTTCAGATTTCCGAGAACTGCAGCCGTGTTCCGGCAAACGGAGCAACAAGCTTCTACGAAGCATGCCAGTCCTTCTGGTTTGTACAGCAGCTCCTTCAGGTAGAGTCCAGCGGACATTCTATCTCACCGGGACGTTTTGACCAGTATATGTATCCTTATTATAAGGCTGATATTGAAAAAGGTGTTATCACCAGAGAATCCGCACAGGAACTTCTCGACTGCATCTGGGTTAAACTGAATGATCTGAATAAAGTTCGTGATGCAGCATCCGCAGAAGGATTTGCAGGATACAGCCTTTTCCAGAACCTGATCGTCGGCGGACAGGATAAATACGGAAACGATGTGACGAACGACCTTTCCGTAATGTGTATCCTTGCATCCATGCATGTACACCTCCCGATGCCGTCTCTTTCCATCCGTGTATGGAACGGTTCCCCTCATGAACTGCTGATCAAGGCAGCTGAGCTTACCAGAACAGGTATCGGACTTCCTGCTTATTATAATGATGAAGTTATTATCCCGGCACTGCAGAACAGAGGACTTACTCTTGAAGATGCCAGAGAATACAACATCATCGGATGCGTAGAACCGCAGAAAGCCGGTAAGACAGACGGATGGCATGACGCTGCATTCTTTAATATGTGCCGCCCACTGGAACTTGTATTTTCTAATGGTATGGATAAAGGCGAACTGGTCGGAATCCAGACCGGCGATGTCACAAAGATGACAACCTTCGAAGAATTCTTTGATGCATATAAGAAACAGATGGAATACTGTATTTCCCTTATGGTCAATGCAGACAATGCCATCGATGTGGCTCATGCAGAGAGAGTTCCGCTTCCATATGAATCCTGCATGGTAGATGACTGTATCAGCAGAGGACTTTCCGTACAGGAAGGTGGAGCAATCTATAACTTCACAGGTCCGCAGGGATTCGGTATCGCAAACATGGCAGATTCTCTGTATGCGATCCGTAAACTTGTCTATGAAGATAAGAAAGTTTCCATGGAAGAGTATAAACAGGCTCTGGCATGGAATTATGATAAGGGGCTTGACCAGCAGTCCATTTCTGATATGACAGAAATGATCCTGAAAGGAATGCAGGATGCAGGTATGGCAATTAACACCGATACCGCAAAAGCAGTCCTTCAGACAGTTATGAGACTGAAACCTACCGAAGAACAGGTTCAGAGATTTACAGAGATCCATCATATGATTGATGAAGTCCCGAAATACGGAAATGCAATCGATGATGTGGACTACTTTGCAAGAGACGTTGCCTATACATATTCCCGTCCGCTGGAGAAATATCAGAACCCGCGTGGAGGACATTATCAGGCAGGACTTTATCCGGTATCCGCGAACGTACCGCTCGGCGGACAGACAGGAGCAACACCGGATGGACGTTATGCACATACACCGGTTGCAGATGGCGTTTCCCCATCCGCAGGTAAAGATGTAAAGGGACCGACTGCAGCTGCAACATCTGTTTCCAGACTGGATCACTTCATTGTATCCAACGGAACGCTGTTTAACCAGAAATTCCATCCGTCAGCACTGGCAGGAAGAGAAGGACTGGAGAAATTTGTTGCACTGATCCGTACCTTCTTTGATCAGAAAGGTATGCATATGCAGTTCAACGTTGTTGACAGAGAGACACTGATCGATGCACAGAAACATCCGGAGAAATATGCTCACCTGGTTGTTCGTGTTGCAGGATACAGCGCACTGTTCACAACACTGTCAAAATCCCTTCAGGACGACATTATCAGAAGAACCGAACAGGGCTTCTAAAAGGAAAAAACTATGGACGACTATTTACAGACAAAAGGCCGTATTTTTGATATCCAGCGCTATTCAGTCCACGACGGACCGGGAATCCGGACGATCGTATTCCTGAAAGGCTGTGTACTCAGATGCAAATGGTGCTGTAATCCGGAATCTCAGGAATATAAGATCCAGACGATGAAAGTTCTTGGCGAAGATAAGGTGATCGGAAGAGATGTTACTGTAGAAGAGATGATCAATGTAGTAGAAGAGGATCGTCCGTACTACTGGCGTTCCGGAGGGGGACTTACCCTTTCCGGAGGCGAGAGTCTCTGCCAGCCGGAATTTGCCAGAGATCTTCTTCGGGCTGCAAAAGAGCATGGAATCAATACCGCTCTTGAGAGTATGGCCTGTGCTCCGTTTGAGACGATCGAGACGATCCTGCCTTATCTGGATCTGTATCTGATGGATATCAAACACACCAATCCGGCAAAACATAAAGAATTTACCGGACGGCCGAATGACCTCATGATGGAGAATGCCCGTAAGGTTGCACTCTCCGGTAAATGTAAACTGATCATCCGTGTTCCGGTCATCCCGACATTTAATGATACCGTTGAAGAGATTCAGGGAATCGCATCCTTTGCGGATACTCTTCCGGGAGTGGAACAGCTCCATCTCCTTCCGTATCACAGACTTGGTCAGGATAAATACACCGGACTTGGAAGACTATATTTAATGGAAGGAATTCTGCCGCCGACGAATGAACATATGC
>CAVFJK010000109.1:0-2358 GCA_963622815.1 Ruminococcus bicirculans (ex Wegman et al. 2014) | reverse complement strand
ATGCAGACATTGAAAAAAGCCGCAGAATCAGTAAGTTCTTTACGCGTTCAGATTGGCGGATAAAGAAGAAAACAACAAAAACAACATTTTTATCGTGATAAAAACAACATAAAACAACGATAAATTCTTGACAATCTTGTGTATAAGGAGTAAAATCTCCTTAGAAATAAATTAAAACCCATGCGGCTGTCCGAATGCCTCTTTGCAGGCAGAAGAACAGTTGCAAAACCAAGTTGCTTTAGGAGGAAAATAAGCATGGTAAACGAATTTGAAATCAAAAAACAGATCTGTGACATTGGAAGACGTATCTACAACCGTAACATGGTTGCAGCAAACGACGGTAACATCTCCGTAAAACTGAATGACAACGAATTCCTCTGCACACCAACAGGTGTATCCAAAGGATTTATGACACCAGAGTTCATCTGTAAAGTAGATGCTCAGGGTAACGTAATCCAGGCTAACCCGGGATTCAAACCATCTTCTGAGATCAAAATGCATATGAGAGTATATCAGAAGAGACCAGACGTAGGATCTGTAGTACATGCTCATCCAATTTATGCTACATCCTTCGCTATCGCTGGTATCCCGCTTACACAGCCGATCATGCCAGAAGCAGTTATCGCTCTTGGATGCGTTCCGATCGCTGAGTACGGTACACCTTCCACAATGGAAATTCCGGACAACCTTGAAAAATATCTTCCATACTTCGATGCAGTTCTTCTTGAGAACCACGGAGCTCTTACATGGAGCACAGACCTGAACGCTGCATACATGAAGATGGAATCTGTAGAATTCTATGCACAGCTGCTGTATCAGAGCAAACTGCTCGGTGGCCCGAAGGAATTCGATAAAGAAAACATCAAAAAACTGTATGAGATCCGTCGTAAATTCGGTATGCCGGGAAAACATCCTGCAAACCTCTGCCAGAATAAAGATGGCGTTAACTGCCATAACTGCGGCGGTGCTTGCCACAACGAAGATTACAAACAGTTCCCAGGATATCAGTATGATTTCGTAGGCGGAGAAGCTAAAGCAGAAGCTCCTGCAGCTACAACAGCTAACGCTGACGCTGAACTTGTTGCAAACATCACAAAACAGGTTATGGCACAGCTTGGAATGAAATAAGATAAGATAAGATATCTGAACTTAGATAATCGGTAGACATTAAAGGAGGACAATCTCATGCCAATCAGTGAGAGCATGGTACAGGATATTGTACAGGAAGTAATGGCAAAAATGCAGATTGCAGATGCTCCGACAGGAAAACATGGCGTTTTCAAAGAAATGAACGATGCAATTGAGGCTGCTAAGAAGTCTGAACTGATCGTTAAGAAAATGTCCATGGATCAGAGAGAAAAAATCATCACCTGCATTCGTAAGAAAATCAAAGAAAATGCAGAAGTTATGGCTCGTATGGGCGTTGATGAAACAGGAATGGGTAACGTAGGAGACAAGATCCTGAAACATCATCTGGTAGCAGATAAGACACCTGGTACAGAAGATATCACAACAACTGCATGGTCAGGAGACAGAGGACTGACTCTGATCGAGATGGGACCATTTGGCGTGATCGGTGCGATCACACCATGTACCAACCCGAGCGAAACAGTACTCTGCAATACAATCGGTATGCTGGCAGGCGGAAATACAGTAGTATTTAACCCGCATCCGGCAGCAGTCAAGACCTCTATCTTTGCAGTCAATCTGTTGAACGAAGCTTCCCTCGAAGCAGGCGGACCGGATAACATTGCAGTAACAGTAGAGAAACCTACTCTTGAAACAAGCAACATTATGATGAAACATAAAGATATTCCGCTGATCGCAGCAACAGGCGGTCCTGGCGTTGTTACAGCAGTTCTTTCCTCCGGTAAGAGAGGAATCGGCGCCGGAGCTGGTAACCCGCCGGCAGTAGTTGACGAGACTGCAGATATCCGTAAAGCAGCACAGGACATCGTAAACGGATGTACATTCGACAATAACCTTCCTTGCATCGCAGAGAAAGAAGTTGTAGCTGTATCTCCTGTAGTAGATGAACTGATGCACTACATGCTGACAGAGAATGACTGCTACCTGGCTTCAAAAGAAGAACAGGATAAATTAACAGAAGTTGTTCTGGCAGGCGGTAAACTGAACCGTAAATGTGTAGGTCGTGATGCAAGAACACTTCTTTCCATGATCGGAGTAAACGCACCGGCAAATATCCGCTGCATCATCTTCGAAGGACCGAAGGAACATCCGCTTATCACAACAGAACTTATGATGCCAATCCTTGGAATCGTAAGAGCAAAAGATTTTGATGATGCTGTAGAACAGGCTGTATGGCTTGAGCACGGCAACAGACATTCCGCTCACATC
>CAVFJK010000108.1:0-6741 GCA_963622815.1 Ruminococcus bicirculans (ex Wegman et al. 2014) | reverse complement strand
GCATTGTCGTGCAATGTCTTTGTATCCTGAGAATTATTTCAGAAAGTTAGTTCAGCTTGCAAAAGAGGCGGGAATTGGTTTTGTGACAGATCCACATACCGGACCATTGCATTTACGTGTCAAAGATCTGCTTCAGGCTGGAATTCCAGTTGCACTTGGACAGGACGACATTGCAGATGCGTATTATCCATATGGGGAGTGCAATATGCTTCAGGTAGCATTTCTGGCAAGTCATTTGCTTTGGATGACAACATTCAAAGATATGGAAGAATTATACAGTATGGTAACGACTTATGCCGGTAAAGTTCTCGGGCTTCAAAATCATATTTTACAAGAAGGTGGAGACGCAGATCTGGTGGTTTTACAGGATCCGGATATTTATCATGCAATATGGCATCATAAAGAGCCGATGGTTGTGATTAAGGACGGTCAAATCGTAAAGAATGAGATGCAGAAATAATTATATTTGAGAAGAAGATATAGTTATAAAAGTTGTAAAAATAACGGCGGGCAATTTGTCCGCCGTAAAATTATATCTGTTTTGTTAAAAAATTTGATATTTGTTGTCCAGGAAAGAGACCGACCTGTGGATATAATTCCTGTATTTCCTGGTATTTTTTCTCGATATTTCTGGTTCATCAGCCCAGATTTTTTGATAATTTTTGCAGGACGGAGATTCCTTTTTCTGGTGTCTGCTGTTCTGCCAGAAACATGGCATGGTTGGTGGCCTGAGGAATACCGTCATGGGTATAAAGTAAATTGTACTGTTCAAGCAGAAAAAGCCCTTTCTGTAGTAATTTCTTTAATTACGGAAAGTGCATCTTTTTCAATCAATTCTATGATGTTTCCTATTGTCTGAAACAGCTTTTTGTAATAATCGACTTCAATCCCCTGCATTAAACATATTTTCTGTAAAGAATTTAGAATATAGTCAGGCTTTCGAAAGCTGAATTCAATTCATACAGAACTTTTGTACAATCCTGCCGGCATAGGATGTAAAGAAGCCTGTATGCTGAAGGAGGCATATAGCATGAATACACGGTTTAATTCTGGGAATATAGAAAATCCGGAAACAGAAAAAGAAATCCAGAAAGAAGCTGTAAGCTATGAACATGCAGGATATCAGGTTCGAGTACACTTTAATGGTGATAAAACGTTATCACAATGTATTCAGAATCTGGCAGAACGAAAAATTGCAGGTTGATTTTCTATAATTCTTATTGCAAGATAAAGACGATTGAAGACAATGACTATGCAAGACCAATGAAAAGAGGGAAAGAATAGAATGTATCAGGCAGGAATTTATTGCCGTGTTTCTATTGAGGAGCAAAATAAAGAGGGTGAATACAGCAACAGTATTCACTCTCAGATTCAGATGGCACAGGATTATATCGCAGAACAGAATGACATTACAGAAGTAAGAGTTTATGCAGATGATGGGGTTTCCGGAAGCAATTTTGACAGAACAGAATTCAGAAGGATGCTGGCGGATATTGAACTGGGGACGATCAATATGGTGATTTTCAAGGATGTATCACGGCTTGGAAGAGAGCATATTGATACCAATTATTATCTGAGCAAATATTTTCCTGAGAAACGGATTCGAGTAGTTTCTCTTTTAGATAATTACGATTCGATGGTCAGCACTTATGATGAATTGTTGGAAATCAAAACTTTGCTTAATGACATGTATCTGAGAGATACATCCAGAAAGATAAAAACTACGATCCAGACGAAAAGAAGTATGGGCGAATATACTCCGAAACAACCATCGTTTGGTTATGTGAAGAGTGAGACAGTTCATAATCATCTGGAAGTTGACCATTATGCCGCAGAGGTAGTTGGAAGAATATACAGGATGTATCGAAATGGATTTGGCTGTAGTGTGATCTGTCGGGTTTTAAATGAGGATCAGATTCCCTGCCCTGCAAAATATAAAAAAGAAGTTTTGAAGAATGGTTATGCCTGGGACGTGGGTAAAGGATTATGGACACCGGCTACTGTGCGTGGAATCCTGAAGAATCCGATCTATACCGGTGCGGTTGTAATAAGAAAATATAACAGCCCATCCTATAAATTGAAATATAAAAAGGCAATTCCCTTGGAAGAAATGGAACTGGTACCGGATGCACATGAAGCGATTATTTCCAAAGAAGAATTTGAACAGGTTCAGCAGATCAGACAGGAACGACGAATTCCGTATTTTGACAGAAATAAGGAACCACATAAGTATGTAGGATTACTGTTTTGTGGAAAATGCAAAACTGCTATGCGTAAGAGATATCTGGCATCACATAATGGTTATGACGGATATATGTGCGGTTTCCATCAAAAGATGGGACAGAATTACTGTGAACTGAATCATATTACGTTTGAAAAGCTGGATGAATTAGTGGTATTTGCTATCAATCAACAGCTGAAACAAATGCGGGCAGATCTGAAAAATCTGGAAACTCAGATTGGACAAAGAAAGCCGAAGGTTGATAGTAAAATTATCCACTTGCAGGCAAAAATTGAGCGAAATACGGAATACCGAAAACGAGCATATGAACAGTTCATGGATGAAATTTTTTCAAAGGAAGAATATCTGGAATTAAAACAGATGTATGAAAATGAAAATCGGCAATATCAGAAGGAACTGGAAAAGCTGAAGCAGGAAGAACAGGAACAGCAGACTGCTGTGAATACGACAAAGGTATGGCTGGACAATTTTAGCCGGAGAAAACTGACAGTAAAACAGCTGACCAGAGAAGTACTTGTAGAACTGATTGAAAAAATATATGTTTATCCGGATCAGAAAATAGATATTTATTTTAAGTTTGCTTCGGAGAATAATTCAATGGATGTAACAATACAGAAAGATGGGGGATGTGATGTATCAGATGGCTGCGTATTGTCGTCTGTCAAAGGATGACGGGGAGAATAAAATCAGTGAGAGTATTGAGAATCAGATGAAGCTGATTCGAGAATATGTAGGTAAGTCAAATGATCTGGAAATCGCTGATATTTATATTGATGATGGTTATTCCGGACTTTATTTTGCAAACAGACCGGAATTTCAGCGGATGATGGAAGATATTTACAAAGGGAAAATACAGGGTGTGATTACAAAAGATATTTCCCGTCTTGGACGTGAGCATATTGAGACAAGTAATTACATAGAACGTGTTTTTCCATCGTTGGGAGTTCGATACATTGCAATTCTGGATGGTGTGGATTCTGTTCATCACAGTAATGAAGAACTGGCACAGTTTAAGACACTGTTCAATGATATGTACAGTCGTGATATATCCAAGAAGATCAGGGGAGCACTCTCTGCACAGAAAAAACGCGGACAGTTTATGTCAGGCTTTGCTCCGTATGGCTACATGAAAGATCCGGCAGATAAGCATCATTTTCTTATTGATGAAGAAGCTGCCAAGGTAGTTCAGAGAATCTTTTATATGAGTTTGGAGGGATATTCCAGAGATGGCATTGCGAGAAAGCTGAATCAGGAAGGTGTTATGACACCATCAGAGTATAAAAGAAAGGTTCAGGGATTGAACTATACGAACGCACTGGAAAAATCTGGTGGAAAAGGCTGGGCATATCCTACGATCAATGTGATTTTGCGAAACAGAGTTTATACTGGTGCTATGGTACAGCATAAGTCGGAAAAAATATCATATAAAGTGGAAAAATACCATTACATTCCAGAGGAACAACAATATATTGTAGAGGGAATGCATGAAGCAATTATCAGTAAAGATACCTTTGAACAGGTACAGGAAAATATGAAGAAAAGGACAAGGACACCGGGTTTTCACAGTGAAGTGAGAAAGGTGAATCCATACGCAGGGATTCTTGTCTGTGGGGACTGTGGATATAATCTTCAGCGTGTTACCTGCAGGGATGGCTATGAGTGTGGAACTTATCATAAAAAGGGAAATACAATTTGTCATTCGCATTTTATTAAGAAAGAAATACTGGATTCCATTGTAATAAACGAAATCCAGAGACAGGCAGAACTGGCACTGAAAGAAAGTGATAAGGATGAAATACTAAAGGCTGCAGACCGCAGAAAGGAGGGGCAGAGACGATGTGCAGAAGCAGATCAGCAGATAGAACGACTGCAAAAAGAGCTTGCAGCAGTTCAGAAGTATAAAAAGAAGACGTATGAGAATTATGTGGATGGTGTTCTGGACAAGGAAGAATATCTCTCTTATAAGGCAGAATATAAAAAGCGGGATAAAGAGATCAGAGAGAAAATCCAGATGGCAGAACAGGAGAAAGGCAGATTTGGAGAGGCAGAAGAATCCTATGAGAACTGGATAGAAAAATTTATCAAGTATGGGACGCTATCCGAAGTGACGCGAGAAATTGTGACAGAATTGATTGAGAAAATTGTTGTGAACGGAGATAAGAGCATTGATATTGTATTTAAGTATCAGTCACCTTATCCAGTTGAGAAAAGAGCAGTGTAATGGCTGCAAATTTTTTTACAGTAACTTTCCCTTAATTATAATGAACGCATCAGGGAGATTCTCTGTTGGAAACATACATCAGTAACGTAGCGAATGTGGGACGTTCTGTAATCTGTGTCGGAAGTGGGAATAATGGAAATGACAGGATCCATACGGCAGGACAGCTTCGGCAGGGACAGACAGAGACGGTAGAAATGAGCATAGGGACTTACGAGACAACTTTGAATCTGCAGTTATGGAAAGCATATGCAGATGAGATTGAAATTTCCATAGAAACGCCATCCGGTGAAAGACTGCCGGCACTTTCGGAAAAAATCGGCACACAGAGATACCGTGCCGGAGAGACGGAGCTTCTGATCTATTATGGTAAACCAGGTCCTTTTCAGGTAACGCAGGAGATTTATATTGATTTTATTCCTGTGGGGACGTATCTTACCAGCGGAATCTGGAAGATTCATTTGCAGGGAAAACGAATACGGGAGGGTAACTATAATCTGTGGCTTCCAGGGGGAAATGTCTTGAATTCGGTGACCGGATTTTACCGTCCGGTGGCATCAGAGACACTGACAATTCCCTCCACAGCGGCAAAAGTAATTACGGTAGGAGCCTACGATTCCAGACTGAACGCCTATGCGGATTTTTCTGGTCGTGGGGGCACACGACTTTCTTATCCAAAGCCAGATCTTGTTGCACCCGGCGTCAATATTACTGCACCTGTACCGGGCGGCGGCTATGCCAGCGTGATCGGAACTTCCTTTGCCACACCGTTCGTGACCGGATCAGCGGCACTTATGATGGAGTGGGGGATTGTGAGGAGAAATGATCCCTTCCTCTGGGGTGAGAAAGTAAAGGCATATCTGCGCCGCGGCGCCCAGCCCCTGCCCGGGTTTACAGAGTATCCGAACGAAAGCGTGGGGTGGGGGAAGGACGTTATAATAAGGTTACATTGAAGAAAGTTAGTAAAATCAAGTGTTTCCGTTCATTTTTCCAACACAGAAACGAAGCACTTTCACCATGATTTTGAAGAAAATCTGCCCGGGTTGGATTCAAAATAATATGGAAAGAAAGATTTATAGCAATGACGTAACATGAACAGCCAGTTCTGTTACAGACAACAGGTTTAAACGAAAGAGAGGTCATAGGGATATGAAACTGACTTATACAAATGTAAATGGATACCTGATTCCGAACCTCACCTATAAATCCGGTGAGCAGATGGAGCAGCTTAGCAAATATGGATTCTTACGCAGAGATTATCTGAAGAACCATCGAAATTCAACTTATCAGGTGATGCTTTTACAGGATACGATTGGCGAGCATCTTTTGGAAGTGGACAAGCTAGCCAGAGAGCGAGAAGAAGTGATCCTGAAGCAGTTGGAAGAAAAAGAACCACTGCCGGATAAGGAGAAAGATCAGATGGCATGGGTAAGAGTAGCCAATCAGCACAGAGCGATTGCAGAAGAGATTATCCTGAAAGAATTGATTTATGTATAAGGATTGCCAGTAACCAATCTGGCAGGTAACTGATAAAAATAGAATATTGTGGGCGAAGTAAGGCGTGAGTCATAAAATATGGCTTGCGTCTTTTTCTTTGCCTGAAAGGAAGTGATAAGTTTGAACAAGAAGTTTTTGAAGCATTATATGGAAACCAATCCAGAAGGGACAGCACAGACCTATATCTTTCTGGTGGACAATCAGGATATAGCGTTGAATATTGTGATGTCAGGTTATCAGGCACTTTGTCTGGTACAGGAAGATGACGGATATTATTTCAGTGCAGATTCTTTTATAGAAGAAATGAAGGCCATTCAGTTTAATGGAAGCTGTCAGAGTGCCTATCATTATGTGGCTGCCTGTACGGTGAAGTGGATGAATGATAAGTTGCAGACATTTTTCAAAGACGCTGGTCTTGATGGAAAAGCAGGCTGGCAGTTGTTCAAAGAGAAGGAGTATCTTGGCAAACTGGATAATCAGAAAGAAGTTGAGAAATTACTGGAACAGTATATTCTTCGATTTGAGCGAGATCCGAAAGAAGAACCGGAATTGAGCCGTTTTCATTTATTTGATGCAAAAGGGAATGTGAAAGGTGTCCGGGATATGGAGATTGTAGATTACCTAGTGGAGAATGTTCAGTTTTTTGTGGTGGGAATCACACCTTATTATTATGAACACGGCGTTTTCCTGGAAGACCATGATGGGGTAAGAATGAAATACCGTATCCAGAAGCTGATCTATCGAGATCAGGTACAGAGTGGCGTGATTAAAAGAATCTATAATC
>CAVFJK010000107.1:13018-26171 GCA_963622815.1 Ruminococcus bicirculans (ex Wegman et al. 2014) | reverse complement strand
CAGTTGCCTGTGATTCTGCGAACCGGGAACCTCTTTTTTACGAACTGTATCCAGGGAGCCTGAATGACATTTCCCAGCTGATCTGTATGATATAAGATTTTAAAACTATTGTTTGACCGAGAGTTCAAAAACCTGAATCTAAGTGCGCAGAAAGTCTATGCAGGAATGAATACCGATCTTCGAGGAGCAAGACTGGATGTCTGTATCGAAGGTGATTACATAGATATAGAGGGAAGCGAGATTCCGGCGGTGTATGATGTAGAACCAGATCAGAACAATAAGGCGAAGGATGTAGCTGCTTTTCCAAAGCGGTCAAGATTTTATCATGCGATCATCGACAGCAGAAGTCTGAAAACAGGAGAAGATTTTGGAAAACTGAAGCAGGTATACGTTATCTTTATCTGTAATTATGATCCATTCGGTTATGACAGAGTATTGTATACGATAAAGAATCGATGCTTAGAAGAACCTGAGATGGAGTATGACGATGGTGCGGAAACGATTGTGCTGTATACAAAAGGAAAAAAGGGGACAATATCAGAAGAACTTCGACAGTTTTTGAATTACATGGAGAATACGAACCAGAAAAATGCGGTGAATGAAGAATTACAGGACATTCAGAGAATGGTGGATGTTGTAAAGAGAGATGGGGAGGTGTCATTAAGGTATATGAAGAGCTTTGAACATGATCAGATGATGTATGAAGAAGGACGCCTGGCGGAAATGAGGAATACGGAAAGAGAGCGTAAAGTTGCAGAAAAAGAGAGATTACGCGCGGACATGGCACAGGGGCGGATTAGGGAATTAGAGGCAGAGCTGAGAAAATATAAGAATCCAAAGGTTTAATTAAAGAAATATTAATATAGGATGCATTTGGTGAACCAGTGTAAAAATGAAGAATGCAGGGGCGATGCCCCTGCATGATTTAGTTCTGAGAGTATTTTTGGATGTAAGCTTCGGCTTTATCTTGGGAAAGACTATAGTTCGTACACAAACGCTTAAGAAGCTTTGCAATGGAAATTTGATCTTCCATAGCATTTGAGATCATAATTCGAATACCATTTTCTCGTTCTTCGGTACGGCCCTTATTTGTTGCATCTTCAATGAGTATGTCTGTTTCGAGTTTTAATAGATTACCACGCATAATAATATCCTCCAGTCTTTTCTTTATTGATTCATGGTCTTTGAAAATGTGGTTTATAACCCTTTGGATCATATTGACCATGTAACAAAAGAATTCTTTGTTGTCCTCAAACATTGGCTCATAATAAAGAGTCTGTATGAGGTGGGAAAATTCGTCCAGTAGAGCCTGAACCCGACTGGGGTTATCGTCTAGTAAAAGTTTATCGTGTTCATATCTTATGATATAAAATGGTATAAATAAAATCAAGTGTTTTTGGAACATTTCTTCAAGAGAATAGTTCTGAACATATAGAACGGATGGTTCGTATATATGTTACTTCCATCAGAATAATGGATGGTTATTTCCGGGGACGTGTGGCTGGAAGTGCCACGAAGATACAGGACACAGGAGCGTGGATAATACATATGCAGTTTCTTTTCTTTTTTGACAAGATTATCGATGCCGACAGCTGTATCGTATTCTAACATGCGGATGTGCATACGTGGTAAAGTATATCAGTAAAAACGTTTGATAAATCGTTATATATTAAGGAGTGAATGATGGATATCTATCAGATTTGGACAGCATATAATAATCCATGGTCGATGCGGGAAATTTTGTTTTTCTCGTGTATTCTGTTAGCGGTGGTTATTGTTGTATATCGATGTGTCCGGAGAGGAAAAATAAATAAGATTCAGGCGTTGGCAATCCTGGCGGAGGTGATCTTTCTCGGAATCGTGTTTGGTTCGACGGTATTTACGCGGACAGGTTCAGTCAGCTGATTACAATGCGTGGTTTATTTGAATGGGACGATATGATTCATAATGGACTGGGATGTATGGCAGGTGCAGTTATTATGAACTGGATCATCGGTGTTTTTAGAAAAAAGAAATAATATAAACTTTGGTTCTATCCCCCCCACAGGCTTGTGGAGGGGCTTCTTTTTTTATATACTTAAATGATACCAGGGTTAAAAGATCTAAATCCACATGAGCTTGCTCATAAGTGGATGAAAAATATAGTGATAAGAGAGAATAAAATCATGACCAATCTTAAAAATGAAATTCATGACTACTGGACCAACCGTGCCAGGGGTTATTCGGAATATAATCAGCAGGAAATGGCGGATGCCAGACGAACCATGTGGAGAGATAAGCTGCTTACGTTACTGGACGAGCAGTTCCCGGAGCGTAAACCGGAGGAAATAAAGATTCTGGATGTGGGAACCGGACCGGGATTTTTTGCAATCCTTCTTGCAGAAGCCGGTTATCAGGTGACGGCGATCGACTATACCGAAGAGATGCTGAAAGAAGCACAGCAGAATGCCGGTGGATTAGCAAAGTGTATTGTGTGGAAAACCGGTGACGCGCAGGCTCTTGATGTGGAAAGTAACAGCTTTGATGCAATTGTGACAAGAAATGTAACCTGGAATCTTCCGAGACCGGATCTTGCATATAAGGAATGGCTTCGTGTACTGAAACCGGGCGGCATGCTTTACAATTTTGATGCGGACTGGTATGGCCATTTATATAATGAAGAGAAACGAAACAGCTATGAGAAAGACCGCCAGCAGACAGAAGCGCAGAATGTAGAGGATTACTACAGCGGAACGGACATCGAAAAGATGGAAGAAATTGCCCGCCAGGTTCCGCTCAGCCGTCTGGAGCGCCCGAAGTGGGATTTGGAAACGATGAAAAAAACTGGTTTTCTGGATGTTTCCTGCGATGAAGCGGTTTGGAAAGAAGTCTGGACCGAAGAAGAAATCATCAATAACAGTACTTCTCCGATTTTCCTTCTGACAGGAAGAAAGAGAGAGGCTTTTAACCTCAAAAATATAACTGTAGAGCCGGGTGAGAAGTGGAATGGAGAACTGGAACTTGCAAATGGCGCGATCAAACTTCCGACGACGGTTCTTCATGGACAGGGAACCGGAAAGACAATGCTGATCACGGCAGGTGTACATGCCGGGGAATACGTGGGAATTCAGACTGCAATTGAATTAGCACAGAAGCTGAAGATTGAAAAAGTTACCGGAACGATCATCATTGTAAAAGTTGTGAATCGTCCGGCATTTGAACAGCGAAATGGAAGTCTAGGACTGACAGACGGTAAGAATCTGAACAGGGAATTTCCGGGGAATCCGGATGGAACGGAGATGGAACGCCTTGCATGGGCTGTTTCGCAGGAACTGCAGCCGGTTGCAGATTATTATATAGATCTGCACAGTGGAGATGATTTTGAAAAACTTACTCCTTATGTGTATTATGCAGGTGCAGCCCCGGAAGAAGTTGTAAAGATTGCCAGAGAGATGGCAGAACAGGTGGATGTACCGTATATGGTAAAATCCAACGTATCCACCGGTGGTTCTTATAATTATGCTGCCTCGCAGGGAATTCCAAGTATTCTGATCGAGCGTGGTGGCATGGGAGACTGGAATTATGAGGAAGTACGTTCTACAAGAAGAGACGTCCGTAATATTCTCTGCCATCTGGGAATTTATCAGGGGCTGAAGGATTTCAGGACCTACTATCCACTGGATGTGGTGGACGTTCGTTATCAGGATGCAGAAGAAAGTGGACTCTGGTATCCGTTTAAAAAAGCCGGTGATATGTTTAAGGAAGGGGATATTCTCGGAGAAGTCCGTGATTACGAAGGTAATGTCAAAGAGGTCAGTGAAGCGGAATTTGACGGGGTGATTCTCTATCAGACAGGTACACTTCAGGTTCTGGGAAATGGACCGATGGTTGCATATGGAAGAATCGTCAGCCATTATGATGAACGAAAAGAACGTATTGTGAATTACTGGGAAAAACGAAGCGACAGTTTTCTGGAACAGAGACGTCAGGAACTTCACAGTACCATGGCGGAACGCTGGATGAAAGAAATCCGTACACAGCTTCCGGAAGGTGAGAAACTTCGGATTCTTGATGTGGGTTGTGGAGCAGGATTTTTCTCTATCCTTCTGGCAAAAGCAGGGCACCAGGTAACCGGTATTGACCTGACACCGGACATGATAAAAAATGCCCGTCTTCTGGCACAGGAGGAAGGGGCGGATTGTGAATTTACCGTTATGGATGCAGAAAATCCGGACTTCCCGGATGGCACTTTTGATGTAGTCATTTCCAGAAATCTGACCTGGACGCTGCCACATGTTCGACATGCATATCAGGAGTGGATCCGTGTGCTGAAAAAGGGTGGAGTGCTACTGAATTTTGATGCAAATTATGGTCTTACAGATTTCTCTAATGTAGAAGAACTTCCGGAAAATCATGCACATAATACTCTTGGAGATGATATGATGCGTGAATGCGAAGAATTGAAAAGACAGCTTCCAATCAGTTCTTACAGCCGTCCGGCATGGGATCTGGAGACATTGGGTGCAATGAAATTAGAGCAGTTCAATGTTGATCTTGGAATCAGCAGCAGGATTTATATTGAGAAGGATGCGTTCTATAATCCGGTACCGATGTTTATGCTTCGGACTGTAAAATAGTATGAAAAAGTAGTTATCCCAACATAATAATATGCGGAGAATGATATGGATTTAAAACAGTTACAGTACTTTGTGGCATGTGCACAGACCGGATCTTTCAGCGACGCTGCAAAGATTCTTTATTCAACTCAGCCAAGTGTCAGTAAGGTGATAAAATCTCTCGAAGATACCCTCGGAATGCAGCTCTTTGAGCGGCTTCCGCGTGGAATTCGACTGACGGTACAGGGCCAGAAAGTTTATCAATATGCATGCAGAATCACAAATGAGATCAATGTTCTCGAGAATATGGCATCCCATGGCATGACAAAATGGATTCGGATCTCGATGAATCCAAGCTCCTGGTTTGCAAATCAGTTCGTGGATTTTTATAATGAGACGACAGAAAAAAAATATCATTTTCAACTGACGACAGCAGGTGTCCGAAGTGTTATGGAACGTGTTCGTGACTACATGGATGACATTGGATTTGTATATATTTTAAGTCAGCAGAAGGAAAATTTTCTGCATGAACTGGCAAAAAATAAAATGCAATTTGTACCGATGTATGAGACAGATGTGATGTTTTATCCGGGACAAAAAACAGAATTCTACGGGTCAGACAGAGATAAAATTGAGCTGGAAGATCTTGAAGGAATTCGTTTTATCCAGAATTATCAGGATGAATTTTTTGATATCGGAGCGGTACAGAAGGAAGCTTTTCAGTGGAAAGATCTTGACATTTCTGTGCTGACAAACAGTGATTATATCATGGAGAAAATGCTGAAAAGCAGTAAGGTTGCAAATATCAGTGGAAGTTATCTTTCGGAAAATAAGACGGGAACAACGCCTGGAATTCCGCTTAAGACAGGAGAGAATAAAGTTGTTTTTGGCTATGTGATGCATAAGGGAGAAGTGCTGGATGAGAGCATTCAGGAGTTTCTTACATTTATGCAGAGCAGGCTTCCGAGAAGTTAACAGGGACTTATTCCATAATGCAGATAAAGCATGCTGATTAAGAATGGCACATAACCCTCCCATGGGGTTGTGTGCTTTTTTGTTGTCTGTTAGACTTTAATCATTAAATGATATGCGGAGAGTCTGTTTGTTAGTTTACGGATACCTGCTTGTAGGTAGTATCCCGCGAGGTGTTTTGTCATGAATATGACAAAATCCCGAGACATACGAGTCAAAATCCCATCACCGTAGGTGATTTGGAATGGATTTTGACCAAGTTACTGCGAATGAAGTGAACAGTAACTTTGACATACGTTTAAGGAGTAGAAGATTCATGTTTAAATATATATTGAAAAGACTTCTTCAACTGATCCCGATTCTCATTGGAATCACTTTTTTGTCTTTTGCCATGATGCGGCTGGCGGGTGGCGATGCTGTCACATATATGTATGAAAACGCCGGTTCATCAGTCTCTGAGGAAGTTCTTGATCAGACAAGAAAAGAATATGGACTGGATCAGCCGTTTCTTGTTCAGTATGCAAAATGGTTTTCCGGAATGATAACAGGTGATATGGGAAGCAGTTATGTTTCAAAAAGAGATGTTTATGAGACGTTTATAGAAAAACTTCCAAATACGATTTTGTTGACAGTATCGTCACTGCTACTGACAATGTTGATCGCAATCCCTCTGGGAATATTATCAGCAGTGAAACACAATCGATGGATGGATTATCTGATTCGATTTTTAAGTTTTATTGGAAATTCGATGCCGAACTTTTTTGCAGCGCTTGTTCTGATGTATTTCCTTTCTATTAAATTACAGTGGTTTCCGGTCATTACGACAGAAAATAAACTTCTGAGCCTGGTTCTTCCGACACTGACGCTCGCAATCTCAATGGCATCAAAATATACCAGGCAGATTCGGGCAACGGTTCTGGAAGAACTTAATAAAGACTATGTGATCGGAGCAAAGGCAAGAGGCGTGAGTGGCAGCGTGATTATATGGAGAAATGTTATGAAATCTTCGATGCTGACGATCATTACTTTACTTGCATTGTCAGTGGGAAGTCTGCTTGGAGGAACAACGATCGTTGAAACAATCTTTATGTGGGACGGCGTTGGCAAGATGGCCGTGGATGCGATCACGATGCGTGATTATCCGATCGTTCAGGCGTATGTGGCATGGATGGCAGTAATTTACGTGCTGGTAAATCTGCTTACAGATATCATTTATCATTATCTGGATCCTCGCGTGAGACTGGGAGGTGACAGAGCATGAATGAGCAGAAAGCAGTGAAGAAAAATACGACTGTTCGAAAGCAGAAAATTCGTAGAAATCATTTGAAAGCGAAGCTGATTTTTTTTACGATCCTGGTGGGAATTCTGCTTCTTATTGCGGCATTTGCAAAGCATCTTTGTCCATATGATCCGTATGCACAGGACCTTTTACAGGCGATGAAAGCACCGAGTGCGGAACATATTTTGGGGACAGATCGCTATGGAAGAGACATGTTTTCGCGTGTATTAGTAGGAAGTACAACGAGCATTTATGCAACACTTTTATTAGTGGTGATCGTTACTGTTTCGGGTACTGTGATCGGGATTTTGTGCGGTTGGTTTGGCGGTGTTTTGGACACGATTCTGATGCGTATTTCGGATCTTTTTCTGGCATTTCCAAGTCTTGTTTTTGCACTGGCGATTGCCGGAGTATTGGGTGGTGGAATCCAGAATGCAGTGATCGCGCTGGCGGTGATTGGATGGCCGAAGTTTGCGAGACTTGCGAGAGGACTGACGCTTTCACAGAAAGATGCACCGTATCTGATGGCAGTTCGAATGTCGGGAAGCAGTGTTCCGAAGATTCTATTTAAGCATATTTTACCGAATATCGCGGGTCCGATTCTTGTAACAGCAGTGCTTGATATCGGAACGATGATGATGGAACTTGCGGGACTTTCTTTCCTGGGATTTGGTGTACAGCCACCGACAGCAGAGTGGGGAAGCATGATAAATGACGGCAGAAGTATGCTGCAGATTGCACCATGGATGGTGCTTGCTCCGGGCGCGGCAATCTTTATTACGGTAATGATCTTTAATCTTTTTGGAGATACACTAAGGGATTATCTGGATCCGAAACAAAAATAAGGGGGACTTTTATATGAAGAAAAAATTATTTGCAGCGGTACTTACAGGGATGGTACTGGCGACGACACTGCCGGCATCTGTCTGGGCGGATGGAGAGAAATCTTTTGTCTACGGAACAACGGGATACAGCGAGGAGATGGGCGATGCGGGACTGAATCCGCACGACAATTACTCCGGCTGGAGTGCACTTCGGTATGGCGTCGGCGAAACTCTTTTTAAATACAATGACAATATGGAAGTGGAGCCGTGGCTTGCAACAGATTATGAATTTTTAGATGATACGACAGTGAAAATTACACTTCGTGGCGGTGTGAAATTCTCCAGCGGACGTACGATGGATGCGGAAGCAGTGAAAGAATGTCTGGAGGATCTGATCGCAGTTCATGACCGCGCACCGTATGATCTTAAGATCGATCATATAGATGCGGATGGTCAGACACTTACGATCTATACAACAGAGCCATGTCCGGCGATCATCAATTATCTGGGTGATCCATATGGGGCGATCATTGATATGGATTACGGAATTCAGGGCGAAGGCGGATCTGCAAACGTGGCAGGAACCGGCCCTTATATTGCGACAAACGTTACTCCGACGCAGATTGATCTGGTAAAAAATGATGATTATTGGGGCGGTGAAGTAAATGTAGATAAAGTTACCGTGAAGTCTTTTGCAGACGGAAGCGCACTGACGGCAGCACTGCAGACAGGTGACATTCAGGGTACATACGGACTGCAGTATGACAACTATGTTTTATTTGAAAATAACCCGGATTATACGATCAATTCCTGTGCAACCAGCCGTTGTTTCTTTGGACAGTTTAATATGGAATCTGAACTTATGCAGGACCAGAATGTACGTAAAGCGATTGAGATGGGAATTGATAAAGAGGGCTTCTGTTCAGTCATTATGGGTGGCAGAGGTGTTGCTGCAAAGGGAGCTTTTCCGAGTAGTTTTTCTTATGGAAATGATGCGGTAGAGACGGTTTCTTATGACCCGGATGGTGCAAAAAAACTGCTTGAAGAATCGGGTTGGACAGATACTGATGGCGATGGATATGTGGACAAAGATGGAGAAAAACTGACGATAAACTGGCTGACTTATCCGACACGTCTGGAGCAGCCGAAGCTTGCGGAATATGCGCAGGCGACGCTCAAAGATATCGGAATTGATGTACAGGTAAACAATACTTCCGACCACAGAACTTTTGCAGAAAACGGGGATTTTGATGTCTATGTAAGCTCCACAACAACTGCTCCGACGGGCGATCCGGAGTACTTTTTTACAAGTACGGTGGTAGGTTCCAAGAACTTTGGACATTATCAGAACGAAGAAGTTACAAACCTGACGGAGCAGCTTCATCAGACTTTTGATACAGATGAGCGTGCAAAATTAGCGGTGGAATTGCAGCAGGATATTCTCGATGATGATGCATTTTTCTTTGTATCGCATTTGAATATGGGAATTGTAACGAAGTCTGATGTGACCGGAATGGCAGCGCATCCTTGTGATTATTATGAGATCACGGCGGATTTAGATATAGAGAAATGAGGAAATACTTATGGAATTACTTCGGATGGAACACGTGACCATCTGTTATGATGGGGAACCGGTGGTTCAGGATGTGAGTCTGGAATTAGAACAGGGCGAAATCCTTGGAATCGCAGGCGAATCCGGCAGTGGAAAAAGTACGCTGATAAAGGCGATAATGGGACTTCTTGGAACGGAAGGCTGTGTGACAGAGGGCGATATCTGGTATAAGGGTGAAAATCTGACAGAAATGTCGGCGAAAAAACTTCGAAGATTTCTGGGACCGGAGATTGGAATGATCTTTCAGGACTGTAAGGCGGCACTCTGTCCGGTGAGAAAAGTCGGTGTGCAGATCTGTGAGGCAGTGCGTGCACATGAGAAACTTTCCAGGAAAGAAATCAAGCAGCGGGCAACGGAAATCATGAGGAAGATTGGGCTGACAGATACAGAGCGGATCTGGAACAGTTATCCGTTTGAACTGTCGGGCGGAATGAACCAGCGAGTGGGAATCTGTATTGCAATGATTCTTAAACCGGAACTTCTGCTTGCCGATGAAGCGACCAGTGCACTGGATGTGACGGTACAGAAGCAGGTTGTGGAAGAACTTCTTATGATGAAAGAAGATTATGGTACGTCAATGATCGTTGTTACGCATAATATCGGTGTTGTACGTGCGATGGCAGATAAGGTGCTAGTACTGAAAGACGGGAAGATACGGGATTATGGAGACACGGATAAAGTGCTGAAGCATTCGAAGGATATTTATACAAGAAAACTGATGGATTCGGTTTTGAGACTAAAGGTTGATAAAGATTATTATGGCAGAAATTATTTTACAGGCGAAAAATCTGAAAAAAATATTTACATCTGGAAAGAACAAAGTCGTAGCTGTGGATGATGTCAGTTTTGAACTGCGGCAGGGCGAATGTCTTGGAATCGTAGGGGAATCGGGTTCCGGAAAAAGTACAGTTGCCAGGATGATCACGCATCTGGAGAGTATTACGGAAGGGCAGATTTTCCTGAACGGCAGGGATATTACAAATGCTAAAGGAAAAGAGCTGTGCGAAATTTATCGTATTATGCAGATGGTTTTCCAGATGCCGGCAGAATCGTTTGATCCGCGACAAACCCTCGGAGATGGAATTGGGGAAAGTCTACGGAATAGGGGGATAAGCCGTAACGAAACGCGAAGAAAAGTGGAAAACCTTCTTGAAAAGTGTGGGTTGGATGCGGAATTTGTAGACCGTTATCCGCATCAGGTGAGCGGCGGGCAGTGCCAGAGAGCAGCGATTGCCAGAGCATTGGCGGTTGATCCTGAAATTTTGATCTGCGATGAGGCAACCAGCGCTTTGGATGTGACTGTGCAGAAACAGATTCTGGAATTGCTTATTGAGTTGAAAGAGAAAGAAAATCTGTCGTTTCTTTTTATCTGTCATGATCTTGCACTGGTGCAGGCGTTTTGCGACCAGGTGATCGTGATGAAAGACGGCAGGATTGTGGAAGAAGGAGAGACAGAAGCGATTATCTCAAGGCCGGAGAGTGAATATACAAAAAAACTGATCGAATCAGTGCTGTGAATTTGCTGTATTGATTGTAATTTTGTTGTATATGATGTTAGCACATAAAATAAAATCTGTTATTTGCGCAAAGAATAAAGTTTTGATTTGAGTGAAGAAGAGGCGGGGCATTATGTCAGTATGTACACAGAGCATTGAAAAACTTCATGGAGGAATTAAGGCGAAAGAAGAGCGGGAAGTTTTGGATGTGCTTCTCTGGAATGCGATACTGGAATATCAGAATCAGAAATTCTACACGCTTTCGGGGCTGGAGTTTTCTTATACGGTAAAACATAAGAAAAATGGGGAATACAGCGGAGAACTTCTGATTTCCCGTAAGGAGACCAGTAAGACACTGACTCGAAGTTCCGTGATGCTGGCTTTTCATAAAGTTCTGGAGAGGATTCAAACTAGGGAAGAAAACAGCGAGGTGCATTTTGTTACACCAGAATACCGCGGTCCGAAAGCAATCGGACAGATCTTTGGAATTTCTTATATTTTCAGCCTGTTTCTGGAGTTTGGCCTGATCAGAACAACTGGGAGAGAAAATAGATAAAGCAAAAGCTGAAAAGGTTAAATAACCTCTTCAGCTCTTTTTAATGCAGCAGATATATTTGGGCGGAAGTTTTCTTCTCCGACAAGTTCAACGAAGCCGGCTTTTTTCATAACACGCATCGGCTGCTCATTGACATGAGAGAAAACAAGCGTGATCCCTTTGTTTTCGCATATTTTTACGAGGTTCTGGAGCGCATTCATGGCAGTACTGTCCAGAGCAGGAACGCTTCGCATACGAAGTATCAGACATTTTGTAAAATCCTTAACTACAATATGTTCGATGGCATCAGCAGCTCCGAAAAACAGCGGTCCGGTAATTTCATAGACACGGATCTGTAACGGCAGCTTCTGAAGATGGTCGTTGATATCCGGAGTATCATCATCGGTATATACCCAGCTGTCTACATGCGTTTCTTCGCTCATTCGTTTGATGAAGAGCAGACATGCAAGGACCATGCCGATCTCAATAGCAACGACCAGATCGAAGAGTACTGTCAGAACAAAAGTTGCCAGAAGTACGATAATGTCGCTTTTTGGAGCTGTTCTGACCAGGTCACGGAAGGTTCTCCACTGGCACATATTGTATGCAACAATAAAAAGAATTGCGGCAATCGTCGGCATCGGGATCATTCCGGCATAAGGCATCAGAACAACAAGCACGATGACAAGAGTGACAGAATGCACCATTCCGGCAATTGGTGTACGTCCACCGTTTTTAATATTCGCAGCAGTTCTCGCGATAGCTCCTGTTGCAGGAATTCCACCAAAGAGTGCAGAAGCGATATTTCCGGCACCCTGTGCAACGAGCTCCATATCAGAACGGTGTTTGCTGTTGATCATACCGTCTGCAACAACGCAGGAGAGCAGTGATTCGATGGCTGCAAGTACCGCAATCGTAAAAGCATTCGGAAGTGCAGCACTGACCGTGCTGATCTTTAATGCCGGCATATGAAAACCTGGAAGTGCATTGCTGATCGTATACAGATTTCCGATGGTGGATACCTTTAATGGAAGAAACTGAACCATCAGGATTCCGGCGATAACAGCAATCAGAGAGCCGGGAATTTTCTTAAAGATATAAGGTGCAATGATCAGAATTGCGAGACTTACGACACCAACGATTACAGCGTCCATATTTATAGAAGAAATATTCTGAACAAATGCCTCCAGTTTTTCAGTTGTTTCGATTGGTTTTACGCCATCCGGATAAGTAACACCGAAGAAATCTTTCAGCTGACCAATGACGATTGTTACGGCAATTCCGGAAGTGAAACCGGTAGTGATCGTATAAGGGATAAATTTGATCAGGCTTCCGAAGTGGCAGAGTCCCATAAGGATCAAAAAAATACCTGCCAGTACAGTGGCGATGATAAGTCCATCCATACCGTCGCGAGCTACAATACCGGCAACGATCATTGCAAATGCGGCGGTTGGTCCGGCAATCTGTACGCAGCTTCCGCCCAGTGCGGAAATTACAAATCCGGCTACGATAGCAGTAAAAATACCGGCTTCAGGTCCGACTCCGGAGGCAAGTGCCAGTGCGATAGAGAGTGGAAGGGCGATGATTGCAACGATGATACCTGCGGTAACATCTTTGATGAATTGAGATCTGTCATAAGATTTCAGACAGGTCAGAAGCATAGGCTTTAGAGTGCTCATAAAAATAAAATACCTTTCTTTTTCAGATTATAGTTTACAGGGACATGAATATGTCATAGAAAAAAGCAGACATCCTGATGGAAATGCTGCTTTGCGAATTTAGTATAGCACAGAAGAAAAGAGAAAATAAATATGAAACGAGCATGTTTGTGTTTATATAC
>CAVFJK010000107.1:0-13008 GCA_963622815.1 Ruminococcus bicirculans (ex Wegman et al. 2014) | reverse complement strand
TAAATTTTTTCTTGACATTTATATTTTTTGGATATATACTTTGATAATCAAAATATTCTAAAACCAAAACAAATTGAGAATATGAGGAAACAATGATTATGAATAAAGAACAGACCATAACCGGAGTCATCCGGGGAACGGGAGCCTGTGTTCCGGAGAGAGTTCTGGATAACAATGAGATTGCTGGTTTTGTGGATACCAGTGATGAATGGATCCGGGAACGGACAGGTGTGGAGCGGCGTCGTATTGTAGAAAAAGAAACGACTGTTTCCATGGCAGCAGAAGCCGGCCGTCAGGCACTTGAGGAAGCGGGGATCCCACCGGAAGAAGTAGATATGATCCTGGTGGCAACGGGGTCGGCCGACCGTGTTTTTCCATGCACAGCCTGTCAGGTACAGGAAATGCTTGGAGCGGTTCGGGCAGTTGGATTTGATCTCAATGCGGCATGCAGCGGATTTATTTTTGCTTACAATACTGCACAGGCTTATATTACTTCCGGAATATATCGAACGATCCTGGTCATTGGAAGTGAGAGCCTTTCTCGTCTGGTGGACTGGACGGATCGTGGAACCTGCATCCTGTTTGGGGATGGAGCCGGAGCGGTTCTTCTTCAGGAAGAAGAGGGAAATAGTTATCGACCAGTGGCACACTCCGATGGAAAAGGCGGACCGGCACTGACCGGACCGGGAGCCGCTGGCAGAGTTCGCAGTATTGATAAAGAATGCGAAGAATCAAAAACAGAATATATTACCATGAATGGCAAGGATGTCTTTCAGTTTGCGGTTCGAAAGGTTCCGCAGGTGATACAGGAAGTTTTGAAAGAAAATGAACTTTCTATAGAAGACATTGACTGGTTTGTTCTTCATCAGGCGAATGCGAGAATCGTGGATGCAGTTGCGAGACGGCTTCGTCTGGATATCGGGAAGTTTCCAATGAATCTTCAGAATTATGGAAATACCTCATCTGCGAGCATTCCGATTTTACTGAATGAGCTGAACAGAAAAGGTGTCCTGCATAAAGGACAGCGAATCGTTCTGGCAGGATTTGGCGCAGGACTTTCGTGGGGAGCCAGCATACTGGAATGGGATATCGAAGGGGTGTAGAGTTGCGGGAATCACGGAGTGATGAAGCAATTTGCAGATATCAAAAAATGAATCAGAGAAGAGGAGAAAACAAAAATGTTAGAAAAAATCATCGAACTTACAGCAAGTACTTTAGGAACAAACGCAGCAGAGATCACAGCAGAGACATCTTTCATGGATGACCTTCATGCAGATTCCCTCGATCTTTTTGAGCTGGCAATGGCACTTGAAGAAGAATTTTCCGTAGAGATTCCAAGTGAAGATCTTGAGAAGATTAAAACAGTAGCAGATGCCATGAATTACCTGACAGAGCATCAGGCATAAGAGTCACAGAACAAGAGGATTTAATTATGAAAACAGAGATCACAGAATTATTAGGAATTGAATATCCGGTGATTCAGGGCGGTATGGCATGGGTTGCAGAATGTCATCTGGCAGCAGCCGTATCTAATGCTGGCGGTCTTGGACTGATCGCGGCAGGCGGGGCACCGGCAGAATGGGTCAGAGAACAGATTCGTGAGACAAAGAAACTGACAGACAAACCATTTGGTGTCAACATCATGCTTATGAACCCGGAATCAGAAAAAGTTGCAAAGATCATCGTGGAAGAGGGCGTCAAAGTCGTTACTACAGGAGCCGGAAGCCCGGAGAAATACATGGCTGACTGGAAAGCAGCCGGAGTCAAAGTCATCCCGGTCGTTGCATCCGTAGCACTTGCAAAACGTATGGAACGCTGCGGTGCGGATGCAGTTGTTGCCGAAGGATGTGAGGCAGGCGGCCATATCGGAGAACTTACCACAATGGTACTGGTTCCGCAGGTTGTTGACGCAGTAAAGATCCCGGTCATCGCAGCAGGTGGTATCGCAGATGGAAGAGGAATGGCGGCAGCGTTCATGCTTGGCGCAAAAGGAATCCAGATGGGAACTGTTTTTGCAGCATCCAAAGAATCTGTGATCCATGAAAATTATAAAAACAGCATTATTAAAGCAAAAGATATTGACAGTCGTGTAACAGGAAGAAGCACCGGCCATCCAATCCGTGTTCTCCGCAACGATATGGTACGTAAATATCTGGAACTGGAAAAAGCAGGCGCACCATTTGAGGAACTGGAACAGCTTACTCTGGGAAGTCTCAGAAAAGCCGTTCAGGAAGGTGATGCAAAGAACGGAAGTCTGATGGCAGGTCAGATCGCAGGCATGATCAAAGAAGAACGTTCCTGTGAGGACATCATCAAAACAACTGTTTCTGATGCATGCAGACTGATGAACGGGGTAAATGCAGATGAGTAAGATTGCTTTTATTTATCCGGGACAGGGTGCACAGGCCGTTGGAATGGGAAAGGATTTTTATGAAAAAAGTCCTCTTTCCAAAGCCGTGTTTGACCAGGCATCCGAAGCAGTAGAACTTGATCTTAAGAAACTTTGTTTCGAAGAAAATGATCTTCTGAACAAAACAGAATATACACAGGTGGCTATGGTAACAGCCTGTCTTGCAATGACGAGAGCAGTAGAATCCATGGGGCTTCATGCAGATATGACAGCAGGTTTAAGCCTTGGTGAGTACTGCGCGATCGCAGTGGCAGGCGGCATGTGTGATCTGGATGCAGTACGAACAGTACGTTCCAGAGGAATTTTTATGGAACATGCAGCACCGGAAGGAACCGGAGCAATGTCTGCAGTACTCGGACTTGGTGCAGCAGTCATTGAGGATGTTTTAAACGGCAGAGAGGGCGTTTCCATTGCAAACTACAACTGTCCGGGACAGATCGTCATTACCGGTGAAGCAGAGGCAGTTGCCGAAGCAGGAACAGCACTCAAAGAAGCCGGTGCAAGAAGAGTACTTCCGCTCAAAGTAAGCGGACCGTTCCATTCACCGATGATGAAACCGGCGGGAGAAGAACTGGCGAAGGTTTTTGCCGAAGTCAGGATGAATCCTCTGAAAGTTCCGTATGTGGCAAACATCAATGCAGAGGTAATTACAGACTGCGGAAAAATCGAAGAACTTTTGGTGGCGCAGGTCAGCGGATCTGTCCGCTGGCAGCAGAGTGTGGAAATCATGATCCGCGAAGGTGTGGATACTTTCGTTGAGATCGGACCAGGAAAAACACTGACAGGATTCCTTCGAAAAATTGACAAAAATGTAAAATCCTATCACATCGGAAGCTGGGAAGAAGCCGTTTCGGTGTGTGAGGAACTCAAATAAGGAGTGAAATAAGTGGCAGAGCAGAATAAAAAGAAAGTTGCTGTTGTGACCGGTGCTTCCAGAGGAATCGGAAGAGCCATTGCCCTGGAACTTGCGTCAGGGGGCGCGACAGTTGTGATCAATTATAACGGTTCTGAGGAACGTGCAAAGGAAGTACAGAAAGAGATCGAGGAAAAAGGCGGCGAAGCAGAGATCAGACAGTGGAATGTCGCTGATTTTGCATCCTGTGAAAGTGCTGTAAAGGATATTATAAAAACTCACGGAAACATCGATATTCTGGTAAACAATGCCGGGATCACAAAAGATGGCCTTCTGATGGGAATGTCCGAAGCAGATTTTGACAGCGTGATTGATGTCAACCTCAAGGGAACTTTCAATATGATGCGTTTTGTTTCCAGACAGATGCTCCGCCAGCGCAGCGGACGTATCATCAGCATGGCATCTGTTGTCGGAATTGCAGGAAATGCAGGACAGGCAAATTATGCGGCGTCCAAAGCAGGAATTATCGGCATGACAAAGAGTGCGGCGAGAGAACTTGCATCCCGTGGAATTACTGTGAACGCGGTAGCACCGGGATTTATTGAGACAGAAATGACAGCAGTATTATCCGATGAAGTAAAAAAAGCATCTGCCGCACAGATTCCGCTCGGACATTTTGGAAAGCCGGAAGATATTGCGAAAGCAGTCGCTTTTCTGGCATCTGATGATGCAGCATACATCACAGGACAGGTAATTCAGGTTGATGGAGGAATGGTCATATGAGTAAGAGAAGAGTAGTTGTCACCGGACTTGGAGCAGTTACCCCTATTGGAAATAATGTAAAGGATTTCTGGGCTGGGATCCGCGAAGGAAAAGTCGGCATCGGACCAATCACGAAATTTGATACTACAGATTACAAGGTAAAGATTGCCGCAGAGGTGAAGGATTTTAACGCAAAAGATCATATGGACCCAAGATCTGCGAGACGTATGGATCCGTTCTGCCAGTATGCAGTGACAGCAGCGAAAGAAGCACTTGAAGATTCCGGTATCGATATGGAAAAAGAAGATTCTTTCCGCGCGGGCGTGATCGTAGGTTCTGGTATCGGAAGTCTTCCGCAGGTGGAAAACAACTATGAAAAGATCATTACCAAAGGACCTGGAAAAGTAAATCCTCTGATGGTGCCGATGATGATCTCCAACATGGCAGCAGGAAATATTTCTATTCAGTTAGGATTCCGTGGAAAATGTACAGACGTTGTGACGGCCTGTGCTTCCGGAACCCACAGTATCGGTGATGCGTTCCGTGCGATCCAGTATGGAGATGCTGAGATCATGCTGGCAGGTGGAACAGAGAGCTGTATCTGCCCGACAGGTGTTGCAGGTTTTACTGCCCTTACCGCTCTGACCAAAACAGAAGATGTAATAAGAGCATCTATCCCGTTTGATAAAGACAGAAGTGGTTTTGTGCTTGGCGAAGGTGCCGGCATTGTAGTTCTTGAGGAACTGGAACATGCGAAAGCAAGAGGAGCAAAGATTTATGCAGAGCTGGTCGGCTACGGCGCGACAGCCGATGCTTTCCATATCACTTCTCCTGCAGAGGACGGAGCTGGTGCAGCGAGAGCAATGGAACTGGCGATGGAAGAAGCCGGCGTGCAGCCAGCTGAAGTGGAATATATTAACGCACATGGAACAAGCACCCACCACAATGACCTGTTTGAGACAAGAGCAATCCACAAAGCATTCGGTGATGTGGCAAAAAATCTGATCGTAAATTCTACCAAGTCCATGATCGGACATCTTCTCGGCGCAGCCGGTGGCGTGGAATTTGTGACCTGCGTGAAATCTCTAGAAGACGGATTTATCCATCAGACAGTCGGAACTACAGAGCCGGATGAAGAGTGCGACCTGAACTATGCCATCGGTGCTCCGGTGGAAAAAGAGATCCGCTATGCAATGAGCAATTCTCTTGGATTCGGTGGACACAATGCGACACTTCTTGTGAAGAAATATGAGGGTTGATAAGTTATGGAGTTTGAAAATCTTCTTACATTAATAAAGACAGTATCAGATTCTGAGCTGACAGATTTTGCTTATGAAGAAAACGGAACCAGTATTCGCTTGAGGAAGAAAAAAGAAACGGTAGTAGTTGCGGGGAATCTGCCTGATGTACCGGTTATGGGATCCGATACTGTTCCAAAAACAGGACAGTCAGCTTTTTTGGAAACAAAAGATGCACAGAATGCAGTATCTGGCGAATTGGAGGGCATGATTGTGAAATCTCCTCTGGTGGGAACTTTTTACGCGGCTCCTTCTGAAGATGCAGATCCGTTTGTTTCTGTTGGCGATCAGGTCAAAAAAGGACAGACGCTTGCCATCGTGGAAGCAATGAAGCTGATGAATGAGATCGAGAGTGATTTCGATGGAAAAGTTGAAGAGATTTATGCGGAAAACGGACAGGCAGTGGAGTACGGACAGCCACTGTTCCGTATTGTATAAATTCCGGGTATAAATCTGAAAAATGTGGATCATTCGAATGTACAGAGAAATCAATGTGGATAAACGAAGTTTCCATTGTAGGAGTATAGATCATGAATAAATTAGGAGTAAAAGAAATTGAACAGATTCTTCCTCACAGACATCCATTTCTTCTTGTGGATTATATCGAGGATTATGAACCGGGAAAATTTGCCGTTGGTTATAAATGTGTGACGTTCCGCGAGGACTTTTTTCAGGGACATTTCCCGCAGGAACCGGTCATGCCGGGTGTCCTGATGGTGGAAGCTCTCGCACAGACAGGAGCTGTAGCAATCCTGAGTCTGGAAGAAAACAAAGGCAAGATCGCATATTTTGGTGGGATCAAAAACTGCAGATTCCGTGGAAAAGTTGTTCCGGGAGATAAGCTTCGTCTGGAAACAACGATCATCAAATGCAAAGGACCGGTTGGCGTCGGTCATGCAGTGGCAAGTGTTGACGGCAAAGTGGTAGTTGATGCAGAACTGACTTTTATGATTGGATAGGTGACACACAATGATTAAAAAAGTGCTGATCGCGAATCGAGGGGAGATCGCGGTGCGGATCATCCGCGCATGCAGAGAAATGGGAATAGAGACAGTGGCTGTTTACTCAGAAGCGGACAGAGATGCACTTCATACACAGCTTGCAGACGAGGCTGTCTGCATTGGACCGGCACCGTCATCCCAGAGCTATCTCAGCATGGAAAATATCATCAGTGCAACGATCGTTACAGGAGCCGATGCGATCCATCCGGGTTTTGGCTTCCTTTCCGAAAACAGTCGTTTTGCGGAGCTTTGTGAGCAGTGCAACATTACATTTATCGGACCTCCATCCAATGTGATCGCAAGTCTTGGAAACAAGCAGGCGGCAAAAAATACGATGGCGAATGCTGGTGTTCCGATCATCCCCGGCGGTAAAAATCCAATCTACACGGTAGAAGAGGGAATGAAAGAAGCGGAAACAATTGGGTATCCGGTCATTATTAAGGCTGCCCTCGGAGGCGGCGGCAAAGGAATGCGAGTGGCCGACACGCCGGCAGATTTTGAAGAAAGTTTCCGTACCGCACAGAAAGAAACCCAGATGGCTTTTGGTGATTCCACGATGTATGTGGAGCATTTTGTACGTCATCCGAGACATATTGAGTTTCAGATCATGGCAGATAAATTTGGAAACGTGATTCATTTGGGTGAGCGTGACTGTTCCATTCAGCGAAATCACCAGAAGATGATCGAGGAGTCTCCATGTGAGGTGATCTCCGAGGAACTTCGAAGCAGAATGGGAGAGGCGGCTGTCAGAGCGGCAAAAGCAGCCGGGTATGAAAATGCCGGAACGATCGAGTTTCTTCTTGATAAAGACGGCAGATTTTATTTCATGGAAATGAATACCCGTATCCAGGTAGAGCATCCGGTCACAGAATGGGTGACTGGTGTGGATCTTGTCAAAGAGCAGATCCGTATCGCTTCCGGGCTTCCGCTTTCCTGTAAACAGGAGGAAATCCATCTGACTGGTCATGCGATTGAATGTAGGATCAATGCCGAAAATCCGTCTAAAGGTTTTCGTCCGTCACCGGGAACAATCACAGACATGTACTTTCCGGGAGGGAAGGGAATCCGTATTGATTCTGCCGTGTACAGTGGATATACGATCCCGCCGTATTATGATTCCATGATCGCGAAGGTGATCGTGTGGGCGAAGAACCGTACAGAAGCGATCCGTAAGATGCAGAGCGCACTTGGTGAAGTGATCATTGAGGGGATCGATACCAATGTGGACTACCAGTATGAAATTCTGGATCATCCGGATTTCCAGTCGGGGAATACGGATGTGGAGTTTATTGAGCGGATGGAGGCGAGTGACAGACCATGAAGTTGGACAACATGTTCAAAAAGACAAGAATTGTTTCCAGAATACAGAGCCATAATGCAGCCCGTACTTCCAGACCGGAAGTGCCGGAAGGACTTCTCCGCAAATGTAATAAGTGCGGGGCGGCAATCATTGCAGAGGATGTAAAACAGGGATATTATATCTGCCCGAAATGTGGAGGATATTTTCGCATCCATGCATACCGCAGGATCCAGATGGTGATCGATGAAGGAACTTTTGAGGAGTGGGATCAGGATCTGATTGGTGGAAATCCTGTAAACTACAAAGGCTATCCGGAAAAAGTACAGGCACTTCAGGAAAAGACAGGACTCAAAGAAGCTGTTGTCACAGGAAAAGGCAAAATAAATGGCAGAGATACCGTGATCGCAGTCTGCGACGGAAGATTCCTGATGGCGAGCATGGGATGGGCCGTCGGTGAAAAGATCACCAGAGCAGTCGAGCGTGCGACAGAAGAAAAACTTCCGGTCATCATTTTTGCCTGTTCCGGCGGGGCCAGAATGCAGGAGGGAATCACATCCCTGATGCAGATGGCAAAAACTTCTGCGGCATTGGAACGCCACAGCAAAGCAGGACTGCTTTATGTAAGTGTTCTGACGGAACCGACAACAGGCGGCGTGACGGCAAGCTTTGCAATGCTGGGAGATATCATTCTGGCAGAACCGGGAGCGCTGATCGGTTTTGCAGGTCCTCGTGTCATTGAGCAGACGATCCGACAGAAACTGCCGAAGGGATTTCAGAGAGCGGAATTTCTTGTAGAGCACGGTTTTGTGGATGATATTGTAAGACGTGAAAATCTGAAAGAGACACTTGGAAAGATTCTGGAGATGCATGAAAGACTGGACAGCATTGACGGAGAGAGAAGTGCTAATAAAGTAGAAGAAACGCAGCAGCCGGGTTATTTTGACAGTACTGATCAGATAGTTTCAGAAGAGGGTAGTATAGAAATTTCTGGTTCTATGAACAGGTCGGTAAATATGAATAAGGATGAGAAAAAAGAAGACAAATTTTCATCTGAGTTTGACTTTTCTCACACTGGCATTAATCCATACCTCACCGCCTGGGACCGTGTTCAGCTTTCGCGTAAGATTGACCGTCCATCCGGCAGTGATTATATAGAAGCACTTTTTACAGATTTCATGGAATTCCATGGTGACCGAAACTATGGAGATGACAGGGCAATCATCGGCGGAATTGCAAAATTCCACGGCAGACCGGTGACTGTTATTGCACAGGAAAAGGGAACCAACACAAAGGAAAATATCGCGCATAACTTCGGTATGCCGATGCCGGAGGGCTACCGCAAAGCACTTCGTCTGATGAAACAGGCAGAGAAATTCCAACGACCGGTAATCTGTTTTGTGGATACCCCGGGAGCTTTCTGCGGTATTGAGGCAGAGGAGAGAGGACAGGGTGAAGCGATCGCCCGCAATCTCTGGGAACTTGCAGGGCTGAAAACGCCGGTTCTGTCCATTGTGACAGGAGAAGGCGGCAGCGGCGGTGCGCTTGCACTTGCGGCAGGTGACCAGGTATGGATGTTGGAAAATTCCGTGTATTCCATTCTTTCACCGGAAGGTTTCGCGAGCATCCTATGGAAAGACAGCACCAAGGCAAAAGAAGCGGCGGGAGTTATGAAATTGACGGCAACTGACCTTTATCAGAATGGCATCATCGAGCAGATCATTCCTGAACCGGAGAATCTGACGCCCGAGAGCCTGTGGCAGGTGACTGAGCGCCTCAATGACCGAATCCACGATTTCCTCCAGAAATATACTGCTCTTTCTGAAGAAGAGCTTCTCGAACGCAGGTATGCTCGTTTTCGTAAATTCTAAAATACGTACGACAGAGTAATCCCATGTTGGGTTGTAAAATACCGCTCCGTCTGTGGAGTTCATATTACGCAGATGCTGCTAAACATATATCTCGCAGCCCAGAGCAACGGTCTGCTGAACTAACTGCTAACTACGTCTATACATTCTCTCAGCAAAGGCTTCGAGAATGAGACTTCGTAAACAGTGGATTTCATCAGTACCTAAAATCGCTCTGTAAGTGGCTGCTGCGATTATATGTTTACAGCATCTTGCTGTATATTGCTCATCACGAGTGGTTTCAACCACAACATGGGATTTTCTCTGTCTGTGCGTCAACGACTCTTGTGGGCTGGCGCAAGCCAGCTTTTCCAGTCCCCTGCCACTACCGCGGCACTTTCGCACTTTTATTTCGTGTATTAATACCGACACACAAGCAGAAAAACACTATCCCTGTTCCGGAATACTCACGAGGCTTGCGTTACGAGATGCAGGCTAGTTTCTGTCACCAAGCCCTCTGTTTGAGCGTTAGCGAGTTAGGGCGACTGACAGATAACAGGCGCATGCGTCGAGTAGCAAACGCAGTGCTATTCCTGAACAGGGATGGGTGTTGACTGCTGTGAATGTGTATTATACACGTCCTCCCCACTTTTCCTATATTTAACATTCATTTCACACATCCAGGATAGTTCTATCCCCCAACCTCCATTAAAATAATCCTCAGAGTTAAGAGAACAAACCACTCACGGAGGAGAAGAGAAAATGATAAATAAAAAATTCAAACCGGCTGTAGCAGCAGTGATGACAGGTGCAATCTTAGTGGGAACAGCTGCATGTCCGATGGTGACATTTGCAGCAGACACCGTAGACCTCAATTCCATGTCCCTTGATGACATCATCGCAAAAGCGAAAGAAGAAGGCGACGTAGAATCTGTTGGTATGCCGGATTCCTGGGCAAACTGGGGACAGACATGGCAGGATCTCAACGATAAATACGGAATCACACATGCCGATTCCGATATGTCTTCCGCAGAAGAACTCCAGATGTTCCAGACAGAAGGCGAAAAAGGAACAAAAGACATCGGCGATGTCGGACAGGCTTTCGGCGCACAGGCAGTAGATGAAGACCTTGTGCAGGGATACAAAACATCTTACTGGGACAGCGTTCCGGACTGGGCAAAAGGCGAAGGCGGAAAATGGATGATTGCATACACAGGAGCAACCACCTTCCTTACCAATACCGATGAAGTAGAAAATGCACCGACATCCTGGGCTGATATCAAAGACGGTGACTATACCGTAGCACTTGGCGATATCAACGGTGGAAATGCACAGGCAGCCGTTATCGCATCCGCATATGCATTCGGTGGAGATCTTGATAACCTTGATCCGGCATTCGAATTCTGGACACAGCTGGCAGAAGACGGACGAATCAATACACTGGATATCCTTCAGCAGAACTTTGAGACAGGAGAGATTCCGGTAGGTGTTATCTGGAGCTTTACAGCAATCCCTTATAAAAATCAGATCACAAAATACAACCTTCAGGCAAACATCCCAACAGATGGTTCCATCATGAGCGGATATGCATCAGTGATCAATAAATATGCACCACATCCGTGTGCAGCAGCACTTGCAAGAGAATACATCTTCAGTGATGAAGGTCAGGCAAACCTGGCAGCAGCCGGTGCAATCCCGACCAGAACAGACGTAGAGATTCCGGAAGATATCCAGAACGCTACATTCAAATCTGAAGATTATGCAAATGCAATTCCGATGGAAGACACAGATGCTTATACAAAAGCCTGCGAGACCGTTGTAGAAAGATGGCAGGAAGAGATCACACCACTTCTTGTACAGTAAGCTGACTGATGAAACTGGAATCAGATAAGCATTAAAAACAAAATACTATTAGACCAGAGACGATGAGGGTATGTGAAGTTGAAGAAAATTCAGATACCCTCATCTCGTTATGAGGAACTCTATGAAAAAACCAAAATACATTTATCTGCTGGCCCTGCTTCCTTTTCTGGCAGTCGCCATATTATATGAGATCGTACCCCTGATCAGCGTGATCAGTAACAGCTTCATCCCGGACGGAGGAACTGGATTTTCACTGGAAAATTACGAAAAGGTTTTTACAAAACTGCTTTATCAGAAAGCAATCATCAATAGCCTGAAAATATCACTGACTTCATCAATCATTGGAATCATTATTGCTTTTCTCGGTGCAAAAGCAATTCATAATCATACAGGAAAACTCAGCACAGTTTTTACAACCGTACTGAACATGGTATCCAACTTTGCCGGAGTACCGCTGGCATTCTCCTACATGATCCTTCTCGGAAATGCAGGATTTATGGTTCATGTCGGACAGAAACTGGGAATCCAGGGACTGGCGAATTATAACCTGTATACTTCCGGCGGAATGAGTATGATTTATGTGTATTTCCAGATTCCGCTTGCTACACTTCTTCTTGTACCGGCATTTGAAGGAATCCGAAGAGAGTGGAAAGAGGCGGTGGCACTTCTTGGTGGGAACATGACCTGTTTCTGGACAAAGGTCGGAATTCCGGTTCTGATGCCGGGAATCCTCGGGACATTCAGTGTCCTTTTTGCAAATGCGCTGGCAGCGTATGCGACAGTCTATGCGCTGATGATGAACAATATTTCCCTGCTTCCGATTCAGATTGCGGGAAGCTTCGTAGGAGAAGTGAAGCTGAAACCGGGACTTGGCGGTGCTCTTTCCGTAGTCATGATGGCACTGATGGTGATTATGATCTTTATCACAAACGGAATCAGCAGACAATTCCAGAAAGGGGTGAAGAAAGCATGAAAAATAAGAAAAAAGGTTCTGTAATCATCATGCTTATTTTAATTGCATACCTGCTTTTGCCCCTGATCGTGACGATTGTTTACTCACTTTTTGATAAATGGACAGACATCGTGCCAAGAGGATTTTCGATAAAAAGTTATGTAGAGCTTTTTCAGGATCCGGAATTTCTTATGTGTATTCTGCGAAGCCTGATCGTTTGTATTGTACCGATCGTACTGACAACCGTCATCATCCTTCTGGCAATGTTTGTGACGACTTTATACTTCCCGAAACTGGATAAATATGTGCAGATCATCTGTATGATTCCATACACTATTCAGGGAGTAATCCTTTCTGTCAGCATCCTGGCGGCGTATGTGCGCTCGGAGACATTTTTATCAAATCGTATGGTCATGCTTTTTGGTGCATACAGCGTTATTATCATGCCTTACATTTATCAGGGAATCAAAAACGGTATGTCTGCGGTAAATGTTCATACCCTTGTGGAAGCAGCAGAAATGCTGGGGTGTTCCAGGATATATGCTTTTTTTAAAGTGGTTGTTCCAAATCTGATCTCATCGGTCGTGGTTTCTTCTCTGCTTGCAGTGGGAATCATTTTTGGAGACTATGTCCTGGTACGAAATCTTACGGGAACCTCGTTCCAGAATATGCAGATTTATCTTTATCAGACCATGAAATCGGACAGTATGAAAGCAAGTGCCGTA
>CAVFJK010000106.1:6861-8520 GCA_963622815.1 Ruminococcus bicirculans (ex Wegman et al. 2014) | reverse complement strand
ATGTTTTGAAATCTATCTGCGGTGCATCGTACCAGCCATGTCCGCCATTACTGAGAGAATGTGCACAGAAATCAAAGATTGTAGAGAAGTGACCATTTTCTCCGATGAATTCATCCAGTTCATCCGCTTTCATATTGAATACTTCACCAACTGTAAAAGCATCATATTTCTGGAATGTATTTTTTTTCAGGTCTTCAAGTAGTTCTCCTACACCGTCAACATTTTCGACCATTCTCCAACAGGCAGCCATACCGTCCGGACCATCTGGTTCATAATCAGGAAAAGCAAGGTCCTTCTTGATGTTGATGATCGCATCGATACGGAAACCGGCGAGACCTTTTTCCAGCCACCAGTTGATCATGTTATAGAGTTCCTGGCGAAGCTTTGGATTTTCCCAGTTCAGGTCAGGCTGTTCTTTTGCAAACATATGGAAATAATATTTGTCTGTACCCGGTACCGGTTCCCAGCAGTTTCCGCCGAAGTAGGAACGGTAATTGCTTGGCGGATTGCCGTTTTTACCTTTTCGGAAATAGAAATAATCCGCATATTCTCCATCCGGATCAGCCAGAGCTTTCTGGAACCATTCATGTTTATCGGAGCAGTGGTTGATGACCAGATCCATGATGATATACATATCACGTTTCTTTGCTTCTGCAAGCAATTCATCAAATTCTTCCATCGTTCCAAATTCTTCTGCAATTGCATAATAATCTGCGATATCATATCCCTGATCTACAAAAGGTGATTTATAGATTGGAGAAAGCCAGATGATATCAACACCAAGGGTTTTCAAATAATCCAGTTTGGAAATGATTCCGCGTAAATCGCCGATGCCATCTCCGTTGCTGTCCATGAAGCTTTTTGGATAGATCTGATATGCAACTTTGTCATGCCACCATTTTTTAATCATTGTAATTTACCTCTCGTATATTATATTGCTATTATAGAGCATAAAACTTTTAAGTTCTTGCAGTATTTTATCATTATATAATACTATTCTGCTTTTGAGGAGAGTAAATATGATATCCGTCCCTGCCATTTTGTTTTGTTTTATACAGGGCAGTATCAGCGTTTTTGTAAAGATCCATGTAACAGGTACCGTGTTCAGGTGCAAAAGCAATGCCGATACTGAGCGTTGCATGTTCTCCATTCATTTCCGGGAAAGAAAGACTTCTCACATTCTCCAGCAGGGCCTGAATTTGTGCAACGGCACTTTCTTTTAACTCGGTTCGGCGCATGTAAATGACAAATTCGTCACCGCCGATTCTTCCGACAATATCCCCTTCTCTGAAGTGGTTTTTCAGCGTTTTCCCCAGTTCGCTGAGTACCTTATCGCCGACAGCATGACCATACTGGTCATTTACTTTTTTGAATTTATCTACATCCAGAATGATAAAGGTACCTTTTTCCTGTGGCATCTGATCCAGGATTTCATTAATGTGGAGCTCTGTGGCACGTTTATTAAAAACACCGGTCAACCCATCTGTCTGGGCTTTTCTGAGAAGTTCTTCATTCTTTTTACGGTTACTGTAAATAATATAAAAAACAAGCATCAGAACGAAGATACAGAATACTGCAATAAAAACGCTTTCGTATGATTTGATGAAAGAGTAAGAACTCTGTGCAGCGGATACCGGAATAACATAACAGATCATCCAG
>CAVFJK010000106.1:0-6851 GCA_963622815.1 Ruminococcus bicirculans (ex Wegman et al. 2014) | reverse complement strand
CATTCATGCCGAGTCGTGTGTAGGCAAGATAGTGATCTGAGTTTTTGTCAGTACCGTTTCGCATTTTTATCAGTCCGTCTTTTCCCTCCTGAAAATCTGCTTTTACATTCTGCAGCGTATTGGATGTCAGAAGCGTTCGATCTTCGTAAAATTTAAAGAAGTTATCGCCATATGAGATCTTGCGATAGGATGGTTCTCCGTCATAGACAATAATCTCACCTTCCTTTGTAACGATCAGACTGTATCCGGCATTGTCGAAGACATCATTAAAGAGCATTCGGCTCAGTGCGCTTACATTGTAAGAGCCGCCAAGTACACCAATGACTTTGCCGTCACGACAAACAGGGACACCCAGGATCACACGTGTTTCCTGGTCAACGCTGCTCTCAAGAGGGTCGCTGAGTGTTGACTGTCCTTTTATGGCTTCTCTGAAATATCTTCGTTGAGATACGTCTTTTACAGCACCGTTGTCATAATGCGCAGTGCCATCTGTTTCAATCAGGGCAGTTCTGTCAAAGTCAGTATTTTCGGCCATGGAAGCGAGAAAATTCATATTGCCATCGGACAGCAGAGTAGAAGAAGTTCCCATTTTATCAGCGATACTGTTCAGAAATCCATAGTGAATATTGAGAATAGACAAAGCATGGTCACTCTGACGGGATACGTTATCCGTCAGGGCTTTCTGGGAATTAGTGTCAATAGAACGCTGGACATGTACAAGAAATACACCCAGGCTTACTGCTACGGCACAGATAAAAATAAGAATGGCAGTAATATAATTTGTGGTGGTATTTTTGGTCTTTTTCATAAGTGGCTCCTCCTGGATACCTGAAAATATAAGTGATTACAGTATAAAATATTTTATGTGTAAATGCAAAAAGAATTACCGGAATTGTCTCTGACACATCCGGTAAAGCATAATCACTATAAAAATTGATGAATTTGTTTTTTTTCTGTCAAATATGAAAGGAATTTATTGTTTTTGCTTAGACATATCGTATAATATGTAATATAGAAAAAACGAGGCACGCTTGAGGAGGGATTTTTTGTCGAAATACAGAAATAATCCGAGAATAAGAAATCTGCTCCTGCTTCTTTTATTGATAAATCTTGTCAGCTTACCATGCAGAGTAAATGCGGATACCGGTTCAGAGCAGACAGTCAGGGTCGGATATTATCAGAGAACAGATTTTCAGGAGCTGACGGATGGAGAGATTGATTCGTCACCAGGCGGAGCATGATGCACTGACCGGTCTGCTGAACAGAGGATCTTATGAGAAACTGTTGCGTGTGCATGAAACAGATGACAGACCATTTGCCGTGATCATGGTGGAGATGACCAGTGATCTGAAATACACGATCGAAGACAAGATTGCTGCAGTTAATGAAGAATTATCCAAAGGAGAAGAGGGAATGCCTGCGGTATCTTTAAGCGTTGGCGTTGCATTTTCGGACAGAGAGAATCCGGGAGAAATTATTTTTAAGGATGCAGATAAGGCACTTTATCATGTAAAAGAAAATGGAAGACACGGCTGCCATTTTTATTAAGATGGTTTTCAGGAGGACGTGCGTATGAAGAAAAAAATACGAAGAATAACAGCGCTTGTTTTATCACTGGTGATGGTATTTACGGTAGCCATGATGCGGACGGAGTGTGAAGTATATGCGGCAACACCGCTGTCTTCACACGGCAGGCTTTCTGTAAAAGGTGCAGATCTGGTCGACAGTAAAAAGAAGAAGTTTCAGCTTCGCGGAGTCAGCACACATGGAATCAACTGGGATGTGGGTGCTCCTTATGTAAATAAAGCAGCTTTTAAAACGCTGCGGGATGACTGGGGAGTAAATGCGATACGACTTGCCATGTACACTTCGGATTATAATGGATATTGTTCCTGCGGAAATAAAGCAGCACTCCGAAATCAGATCTATAAGGGAGTGCAGTATGCGACGGAACTTGGGATGTATGTGATCATAGACTGGCACATTCTGAATGACGGAAATCCAAAGTCCCACCTGAAAGAGGCAAAATCATTTTTCTCGATCATGTCAAAGAAATATAAGAAACAGAAAAATGTAATTTATGAGATCTGCAATGAACCGAACGGATGTAACTGGAGCACGATTAAATCCTATGCGACGCAGGTAATTAAGGTGATTCGAAAGAATGACAAAAATGGAATCATTGTTGTCGGTACACCGACATGGTCACAGCTGGGTTCAGACGGAACACATAATGAAGTAGCAGATAATCCGATAAAAGGATATAAGAACATCATGTATTCCCTGCACTTTTATGCAAATGAATGGAGTCATAACCGATATCTGCCATCAAAACTCAACTATGCGCGAAAGAAGAAACTTCCGGTCATAGTAACAGAATTTGGAATGTCGGCTGCGAGCGGCGGTGGTGGAATCAGTAAGTCTTCGACAGGAAAATGGCTGAACAGACTGAATAAAGTCAATGTAAGTTATTTCTGCTGGAGCCTCAGTAATAAGAATGAATCCTGTTCACTTCTTTCACCGGGAACGAGAAAGACAAGCGGATGGAGCAGCAGTGATTTGTCGGCTGCAGGAAAATATATCAGATCAAAATACAGAGCCAGGAGGAGAAACTGAGTGGCTTCTCCTTCTTGTATAGTTATACAGCAGAAATGCATAAAAAGCTCTTGACTACGTTGAGTAAGAGTTGTAGAATGGATGTAGCTTGTTAAAGAGTTAAAGCATAAGTTTAAATTCTATGATGGGAATCAGTAAAAGCAGAGAAGACCTGTCCCCAGAGAGCTGTGAATGGTGTGATGCAGCGGCAGTACTGTTTTGAATATCATCCCTGAGAAGGAAGACCGAACGTTATATTTAAGATTCATCAGTAGGTTTTCACGGAGGCTCCCCGTTACAGGAGACGCGTATGCCGGTACGTTGCAGAATCGTACTTGTTTCAATGGCGAAACAGGGTGGTTGCGGAATGATATGTCCGTCCCTGAGGGGATGGATTTTTTTTATGCAAATTTACGTCTGAAACCGGAAAAACAAAAGGGAGGAAGAGAGGATGAAAGTCTACAAAAAACTCATGAATGCACTGGCAGCAGTCGAAAAAGTCGTACTTGTGATCTCTACGCTGCTGATCCTCGTGCTCACAGTGGGAAATGTATTTTCCCGTAAAGTCATCCACCGCTCATGGTCCTTTACAGAGGAACTGGTCGTAGCGGTATTTGTACTTATTACACTTCTGGCAGCGGCACTTTCCTGCCGTGAAGGTGGTCTGGTAAGCCTGACACTGGTTACGGATCGTCTTCCTGAAAAATTGAAAAAACCGTCTACAATACTGATCACAGTACTGAGCATTATTTTTTCAGTGATTCTTTTTAAATATGGTATGGATAAGGTTATCACACAGCTTGAAAATGGTAAGAGAACCTTCGTATTGAACTGGCCGGAATGGATCTTCTGGTCCTTTGTACCGATCGGAGCAGCATGTATGATCCTTCATTTCATTGAATACTGTCTGGACTTCTGTTTCGGAAATAACGATAAGGAGGACAAATAAATGATCAGTGCTGTTTTATTTATTTCATTTTTTGTTTTTCTGATTTTAGGTGTGCCGATCGCGCTCTGCCTGGGACTTTCCTCAGTATGTGCGATCCTTTATTCCGGCACTTCACTTACAATTGTTGCAACAAACATGTATTCAGGAATCAGTAAGTTCCTTCTTCTTGCAATTCCGTTTTTCGTATTATCCGGAAACATCATGGCAAAAGCAGGAATCTCCCGCCGACTGATCGATTTCGTTGATACCTGTGTCGGACACAGAAAAGGTGGTATCGCGATCGTCTGCGTTATCGTTTCCTGTTTCTTCGGAGCAATCTCCGGTTCCGGTCCGGCTACAGTAGCAGCTCTTGGTGCTGTTCTGATCCCGGCAATGGTAGAGCAGGGCGGCTTCTCCGCACCGTTCTCTACAGCGTTGATGGCGACGTCGAGTTCCGTCGCGATCGTCATTCCGCCAAGTATCGCATTCGTTGTATATGCATCCATCACAGGCGTATCTATCGCAGATATGTTCATGGCAGGTATCGCTCCTGGAATCCTGATGGGTGTGGCACTTGTGATCGTAGTACTTCTTGAAGCAAACAGACATGATATCAAACCATCCCGCCAGAGGGCAACAGCAAAAGAACGCTGGGATACATTCAAAGATGCATTCTGGGGATTCCTGATGCCGGTTATCATCCTTGGAGGAATCTACGGAGGTATCTTTACACCAACAGAAGCAGCGGCTGTATCTGTTGTGTACGGACTTTTTGTAGGTATGGTGATCTATCGTGAGGTATCTTTCAGAGATCTGTTTGATATTCTGGTAGATTCAGCAAAAACAACCGGTGGAATCATGCTGATCGTTGCCAGTGCATCCCTGTTCTCATTTGTATGTACCAAGTTTGGTATTGCAGATGCAGCATCAGGCTTACTTGCATCGATCGCACATAATCAGTTTGTATTCCTGCTGATCGTCAACATCATCTTCCTGATCGCAGGATGTTTCATCGATGCAAACTCTGCAATGTATATCTTCATTCCGATTATGCTTCCGGTATGCAAGGCACTTGGATATGACGTTGTTGCATTCGGTGTTATGGCAACCGTAAACCTTGCGATCGGACAGGTAACACCTCCGGTTGGTGTAAACCTTTTCGTTGCGATCAGTATCAAGATTAAAAAAGGTCTGGAAGTTACTCTGCAGCAGATTTCCAAAGCTGTTATGCCGATGATCGCTGCCAGTGTTGTGGTACTTCTGATTGTTACATATGTTCCGTCAATTTCCACAGCTCTGCCGAAAGCTCTTGCAAAAGATGGCTCCTACACCGGAGATCAGACTTCTGCTGATACGGGAAGCACTGCTTCTGCGGATGCCGGAGATGATAATGAATCCTTTAACATGATCGAAGATTACAGCGACCTTGACTGGCCGGAGATGACCTGGAACTTTGCATGCTCTACTACAGAGACAAGTACCTGGGCTGACGGCGGACGTAAGTTCGGAGAATTGATGGAAAAAGCTACCGGAGGCAAGGTCAAAGTCAATATTTATGCAGCAGACCAGCTGACAAACGGAAACCAGTCCGAGGGAATCCAGGCGCTGATGAACGGAGATCCGGTACAGATTTCCATGCATTCAAACCTGATCTACTCTGCATTTGACCCGAGATTTAATGTTGTATCACTTCCGTTTATTTATGATTCTTATGACGATGCAGACGCGAAATTTGACGGTGCAGCCGGAGACAAACTGAAAGAGCTCCTTTCTGAGTACGGTCTGCACTGCATGGGTATCGCAGAGAACGGCTTCCGTGAGATTACAAACAGCAAACATGAAATCAAATCTGTCGATGACATGAAGAACCTCAAGATTCGTGTGGCAGGTTCCAACCTTCTGATGGAATGCTATAAGAGATGGGGAGCAGACGCTACCAACATGAACTGGTCAGAAACTTACACAGCACTGCAGCAGAACACAGTAGAAGGTCAGGAAAACCCGTTACCGGCAATCGATGCAGCAAGTGTACAGGAAGTTCAGCCATACTGCTCTATGTGGGATGCAATCTATGACTGTCTGTTCTTCTGTATCAACCAGGATATCTATGACAGTCTGACTGCTGAGCAGCAGGCAGTTGTTGATGAGTGTGGACAGAAAGCTGTTGAATATGAGCGTTACATTAACCGTTCCGGTGACGAAGAGATCATGAGCCGCTGGGAAGAGAGCAACGGTGTAACATTCACCAAGAAAGAAGATATGGACATCGACTCCTTCAAAGAAGCAGTTGATGGTGTAGATGAGTGGTTTGTTCAGGAACTGGAGAGCCAGGGATATGATGACGCACAGGATCTTGTTGATCTGTTTACACAGGAATCCACAGATACTGTAGCAGATTACAGTGACCTTGACTGGCCGGAAGCAACCTGGAACTTTGCATGCTCCACTACAGAGACAAGTACCTGGGCAGAGGGCGGACGTAAGTTCGGAGAATTGATGGAAAAAGCTACCGGAGGCAAGGTCAAAGTCAATATTTATGCAGCAGACCAGCTGACAAACGGAAACCAGTCCGAAGGAATCCAGGCACTGATGAACGGAGACCCGGTACAGATTTCCATGCATTCCAACCTGATCTACTCTGCATTTGACCCGAGATTCAACGTTGTATCACTTCCGTTTATCTATGATTCTTACGATGATGCAGATGCAAAATTCGATGGCGAAGCCGGAGATAAACTGAAAGAGATTCTTTCCAGCTACGGTCTGCACTGCATGGGTATCGCAGAGAACGGTTTCCGTGAGCTGACAAACAGCAAGCACGAAGTAAAAACTGTCGATGACATGAAGAACCTCAAGATCCGTGTAGCAGGTTCCAACCTTCTGATGGAATGCTATAAGAGATGGGGCGCAGATGCGACGAACATGAACTGGTCTGAAACTTACACTGCTCTGCAGCAGAACACCGTAGAAGGTCAGGAAAACCCGTTACCGGCAATCGATGCGGCAAGTGTACAGGAAGTTCAGCCATACTGCTCCATGTGGGATGCAATCTATGACTGTCTGTTCTTCTGTATCAACCAGGATCTGTACGATACTCTGACACCAGAGCAGCAGGCAGTTGTTGATGAGTGCGGACAGAAAGCCGTTGAGTATGAGCGTTACATCAACCGTTCCGGTGATGAAGAGATCATGACCCGCTGGCAGTCAAAGAATGGTGTAACTATCACAGACAAAGAGGACATGGATATCGATTCCTTTAAAGAAGCCGTAGACGGTGTTGATGAGTGGTTCGTAGAACAGCTGAAAGATGCCGGATATGATGATGGAC
>CAVFJK010000105.1:0-4796 GCA_963622815.1 Ruminococcus bicirculans (ex Wegman et al. 2014) | reverse complement strand
CTCAAATCCCAGTTTCTTTGCTTCGGCTACACGCTGTCCGGCCATGCTGACCGCACGTACCTCGCCGCTTAAGCCAACCTCACCAAATGCGATCACCGAATCCGGTATTATAATATCTTTACAGCTCGATACAACCGCAAGTGAAATTCCCAAATCTATCGCAGGTTCCGTCATTTTCATTCCGCCTGCAATATTCACATATGCATCGCATGCTGCCAGATGAATTCCAACTTTTTTCTCCAGTACTGCCATCAGAAGGTTGACTCTGTTAAAGTCCGTTCCTACTGCCGTTCTTCTTGGAATTCCAAAATTACTCTGACAAACCAGTGCCTGAATTTCTACAAGAATCGGCCGTGTTCCTTCCATAGAACATGCCACAATAGATCCCGAAGTTCCATTCGGCTTTCCATTCAGCATAAATTCTGACGGATTTTTTACTTCTTCCAATCCGGTATTTCGCATTTCGAATACACCAATCTCATTTGTGGAACCAAATCGATTCTTAACCGCACGCAGAATGCGATACGATGCATGGCGGTCTCCTTCAAAATAAAGCACGGTATCCACCATATGCTCCAGCACTCTTGGACCGGCTACATTTCCCTCTTTTGTCACGTGACCGACGATAAAAATAGAAACACCCTGTCCCTTTGCAATCTGCATCAGAATATTCGTTGATTCCCGCACCTGAGAGACACTGCCCGGTGCAGAACTGATATCTTCATGGAACATCGTCTGGATCGAATCAATCACAACCATATCCGGTTTCTTACGTTCAATCACCTCTCTGATCGTTTCCAGATTTGTTTCACATAATAATTGAAGTTTTTCATTAAATTCTCCAATACGTTCTGCACGAAGTTTAATCTGACGAAGTGATTCCTCTCCGGATATATATAAGACAGAATTGCCTGACAGTGCAAGATTTCTGCATACCTGTAAAAGAAGGGTGGATTTTCCGATTCCCGGATCTCCACCCACTAATACCAAAGACCCGGGGACAATACCGCCCCCGAGTACTCTGTCAAGTTCTCCTATCTTTGTCAGTTTTCTTTCATCCTCTGAAAGTCTGATATCTTTTAATATCACCGGTTCTGCTCTTCCTGAGTTTCCCAGTCTGCTGTTTCCTCCCGCTGAGGAAGTTTTCTTCGTAGAAACAGTTTCTTCCACAAATGTATTCCACGCTCTGCATCCCGGGCACTGTCCCATCCACTTCGAGGATTCATACCCACATTCCTGGCAAAAATAAACGATTTTTTTATTTTTTAGCATTTTTCAACCTTTACTGCTACGGCTGTATCTCCGCCCAGTTCTACACTGAAAGAAAGCTTACCGCCGAGATTTGTCTGCATCTTTCCTGCATCTTCACCGTTAATGGAGATACTGTATTCTGTATCCGCTTCCATTTCAACGGTAATCTGTGCATCCTCAGCACCCTCTACTTCAAACTCCATGCTGGTGCCATCCTGCTTCAGTGAAAATACAGCAGTTCCCGGTACGGACTCGTATACGAACATTCCATTACGTTCCAGTTTGGTGATCTCTTTAAATGTCTTTACTTTATAAACATCTCCCTGATAAGGGAAATCAGATACTTTTGATTTAGCCGGTAATTCATAATTACCAAAGCTGATACCCCCATTTTCTTCTGTACGGATCAGTTCTTTTACTACTGCCATGATCTTATGTCCTCCCTAGACTTTTCTGTTGTGTTTTGGTCCTTATATATCTGTACTATGTTATAACAATGCTCCAACTGTACCAGATATTTCGGTTACATTATTATAACATTTACCCCTTTTTTTGACCAGTATCCTAATCAAGATTTAACATCTTTTTTAGAATTCGTCTTCCCATCAGTCTCTTCCCTGACCGGTACAAAACGAATCTCTTTCTGGTGAAGCTGAATCTTTACAGTATCCCCATTTCGAATCTTACCCTCAAGGATCTCATTTGCCATCGGGTCTTCCAGCTTATTCTGGATAGCTCTTCGAAGCGGGCGTGCGCCATATTTACTGTCAAATCCGGATTCTGCCAGATATTCTTTCACGGATTCTGTAATCTTAAGCTGAATGCCAAGCTGCTCTGCACATCGTTTTTCAAGATTTTTCAGAAGGATATTCACAATCTTCTTAATCTCCGGTTTCTTCAGCGGATGGAATACCATGATCTCATCAATTCGGTTCAAAAATTCCGGTTTAAAGAGTCTTCTTACTTCTTCCATAACTCCGGATTTCATTCTTTCATAATCCTGCTTATCATCCTTCTGAGACATAAATCCAAGTTTCTTCGGTTCAATGATCGCCTGAGCACCAACATTAGATGTCATGATGATGATCGTCTGTTTAAAATCCACCTTACGTCCATGTGCATCTGTAATATGACCATCATCAAGGACCTGAAGAAGAATATTAAATACATCCGGATGTGCTTTTTCGATCTCGTCAAAAAGAAGTACACTGTATGGATTTCTTCTCACTTTTTCACTGAGCTGTCCGCCTTCATCATATCCTACATATCCCGGAGGAGAACCGATCAGCTTAGAGACACTGAATTTCTCCATATATTCAGACATATCAACACGGATCATTGCCTGTTCGCTGCCAAATACTGCTTCCGCCAGAGCCTTTGAAAGTTCTGTTTTACCTACACCTGTAGGACCGAGGAACAAGAAGGAACCTATCGGACGGTTTGGATCTTTCAGACCTACTCTTCCTCGTTTTACAGCCTGAGCGACAGCTTTCACGGCCTCTTCCTGTCCGATCACACGCTTATGCAGTTCTTTTTCCAGTGCAGCCAGTCTTTTTGTTTCTCCCTCTGTCAGTCGTCTTACCGGAATCTTCGTCCAGTCAGATACGATATCTGCCACTGAATTTTCATTTACCACAAGGTTTTTACGCTTATTTCTGCGTTCTTCTCTTGTCTTATACTTCTCGATCTGTTCTTCAGCCTCGTTCTGCTCCTGCTGAATTCTTTTTGCCATAGCCAGATCAGCAAGCTTGATAGCTTCTTCTTTCTGACTGATCAGTTCTCGTATTTTCGCTTCCAGTGCTTCTACTTCCGGTGCAGACCGATAACTGCCAAGGCGTACCTTTGATGCAGCCTCATCAATAATATCAATCGCTTTATCCGGAAGGAATCGATCATTGATATAACGAACAGACATCTTTACTGCTGCTTCTAATGCCTCATCTTCAATTCTTACTCCATGATGTTTCTCGTAATACGGGCGAAGACCCTTAAGAATCTCCAATGCCTCCTGCTCTGTCGGCTCTTCTACCGTGACTGGCTGGAATCTTCGCTCCAGCGCCGCATCTTTTTCGATATACTTACGGTATTCTTCCAGCGTTGTCGCGCCGATCAGCTGAATCTCACCTCTCGAGAGAGATGGTTTTAAAATATTTGATGCATCCAGCGCACCTTCTGCACCTCCTGCTCCAATGATCGTATGAAGCTCATCAATAAAGAGAAGAATTCCCTGATTTTCCCGCACTTCATCAATTACTTTACGGATACGTTCTTCAAATTCTCCACGATATTTACTTCCGGCAACCATTCCGGACATATCGAGCACAACAACTCTCTTATCTTTTACAGAATCCGGAACCATACCTGATACGATTCTCTGTGCCAGACCTTCCACGATTGCAGTCTTACCTACTCCCGGTTCTCCAACCAGGCATGGATTATTCTTGCTTCTTCGGCTTAATATCTGAATCAGCCGCGTAATCTCTCTGTCTCGTCCAACTACCGGATCAAGTCTTCCATCCGCTGCCATTACAGTCAGATCTCTGCTGTACTGATCCAGCGTCGGTGTCGGTGATCCATTCTTCTGCATCTTTTGGTTCTTTGCACTCTGAAGTTCCTCTGCCGCCGGATTTTCCACACCCATCGCCGTCAGAACTGCAACATACAGTTTCTGTATATTAACGCCCATAGTATAGAGCAGCCTGGTAGCTACACAATCTGTCTCTTTCAGCATCGCGACAAGCAGATGCTCTGTTCCCGCCTGTGTCTCCTTCTGATTTTCAGCCTCCTGTACAGCCTTACTGATCAGTTTTTCAGCTCTTGGACTGTACTCCGGTGCTTTTTCCGCAACCAGAACATCAGACGGTGCGATCAGCTCCTCGATCAACTGGCGCAGCGTATCTTCCTCTACATTGAATTCTTCCAGAATTCTGCCGGCTGTACCTTCTTTTTCTTTTAATAAGCCTACCAGAATATGCTCTGTTCCAATATATGAATGATTACAGGACTGTGCGGTAGTCTTTGCCAGTTTTAACGCATTCGCAGCCTGTCTGGTAAATTTATCCTGCATAGTTTTTCCTCCTAGCTGTCAATTTCATATTCGTCATAAATTTCATCGATCAGATCATGCACTTCTCTTCTGCTGACATTCCTGCAGCATCCCTTTGCCAGTGCAACAAGAAGATTTTCTTTCATTTCCTCCAATGCTTTGATCTTATTTACATCCACAGCGATGATTGCTCCCCGTCTGCGGTCGATCGTAACAAATCCTTCCTGTCTCAACAGGGAATATGCTTTATTTACTGTATGCATATTAATTCCTATTGTATCTGCCAGCTGTCGCACGGACGGCAACGGATCCCCCTCCTGCAGCCGCGAAGTTGCAATTCCCATTATGATCTGATTCATCAACTGTACATATATAGCCTCATCGCTGTTAAAATCTATCTCGATGACCATTACTATCAGCCCCTTGTCTTTATATCATGATGCCAATAGATTCTTCCATAACCGGACACCCCAGCATCATGTTATACATATAGTAGCAC
>CAVFJK010000104.1:5087-8837 GCA_963622815.1 Ruminococcus bicirculans (ex Wegman et al. 2014) | reverse complement strand
GTCTGGAATGGGACCAGCTACGGTAGTTAAGATTAGCGGTCATTCTACTCAGAAAATGACAGAGTATTATACGCATCTTGAACAGGGATATGTGAAGGAAGAATATAAACGGTATGATGAAAAATATGGAAAAGAAAGCTGATTTTGCTGATGAAATGAGATTTTAGGAAGAGGTTTAAATATTTGGAAAGAACAAGAAACACTGAAGAAGAAAAAAAAATGGGTCAAAAGTGGGTCAAAGAGGAACATAAAGTATCTACAAACCGCGTAAACACTGGGGTTTCAGTTGACACAAGGAAATTATCACCGATGATGAGAGAGTATTGTAAGACAAAAGAAAGTTACAAAGACTGTATTTTGTTCTACAGACTCGGAGATTTTTATGAGATGTTTTTTGACGATGCGATCCTTGTATCCAAAGAACTGGAACTGACGCTTACCGGTAAGGACTGCGGACTGGAAGAACGTGCTCCGATGTGCGGAATCCCGTTCCATGCAGCCGAGACATATATTAAACGACTGATCGAAAAAGGACATAAAGTAGCAATCTGCGAGCAGGTAGAGGATCCGAAGAAAGCGAAAGGCCTTGTTAAGAGAGAAGTTATCCGTGTAGTTACCCCGGGAACGACTCTGGATGCCACATCTCTGGATGAATCCAGAAACAATTATCTGATGTCAATTGTTTCTCTGGAGGATCATTTTGGATGTGCCATTGCAGATATCACCACAGGAGACTGTTTCCTTACAGAAGTAGATAAACCTCAGAAACTTCTGGATGAGATCAATAAATTTGTCCCTGCGGAAATTATCTGTAATGACGCTTTTTTTATGAGTGGAGTTGATACAGAAGATCTGAAAGACCGTCTGAGAATCTGCATTTTCCCGCTGGATAACTGGTATTTTGATGACAGTCTCTGCCAGCGTACCCTGAAAGAACATTTTCAGGTAAATACACTGGAGGGACTTGGGCTTCAGGACTATGACAGTGGAGTGATCGCAGCCGGAGCACTTTTTCAGTATCTGAATGAGACACAGAAAACAGCTCTGTCTCATATGGCAACGATCCATCCGTATATGGCAGATAAATTTATGCTGATCGACAGCTCCAGCCGTCGTAACCTGGAACTGGTAGAGACCCTTCGTGAAAAGCAGAAACGAGGATCTCTTCTCTGGGTACTGGATAAGACCAGGACTGCCATGGGAGCGCGTACACTTCGCAGTTATGTAGAACAGCCATTGATCGATGCCGAAGAGATCAACCGCAGACTGGCAGCAGTTGAAGAACTGACACAGAAACCGATGCTTCGCGATGAGATTCGTGAATATCTGAATCCAATCTATGACCTGGAACGTTTGATCAGCCGTATCAGCTACCAGTCGGCGAATCCGAGAGATATGGTTGCTTTTGCTTCTTCGCTGGAAATGATTCCGTATATCCGTCAGATCCTTCAGGAATTTGAAGCGCCGATTCTGAAACAGATTTTTGAAGACATGGATCCGCTGGAGGATGTGACAGATCTGATCAAGCGTGCGATTACTGATGAACCGCCGCTTGCACAGAAAGATGGCGGTATCATTCGTGAAGGATATAATGCAGACGTTGATAAATACCGTCGTTCCAGAACCGATGGTAAGAAATGGCTTGCAGAGCTGGAAGCAAGAGAAAAAGAACGTACCGGTATTAAGACTTTAAAGATTAAATACAGCCGTGTATTCGGATATGCTCTGGAAGTGACGAATTCTTTTAAAGATCAGGTTCCGGATAATTATGTACGTAAGCAGACTCTTACAAATGCAGAGCGTTACATTACACAGGAACTGAAAGACCTTGAAGATCTGATTCTCGGTGCAGAAGATCGTCTGTATGCACTGGAATATGAGTTGTTTGCGGATGTCCGCGATAAAGTTGGTAAAGAAGTTGTGCGTATTCAGAAGACTGCCAAGGCGATCGCAGCACTGGATGTATTTGCATCCCTTGCACTTGTGGCAGAAAGAAATAATTTCGTAAAGCCAAAGATCAATGAAAATGGTGTTCTGGATATCAAGAACGGTCGTCATCCGGTCGTAGAACAGATGATCGAAAATGACATGTTTATTGCGAATGATACATATCTGGATAATCAGAAAAAACGAGTTTCCATTATCACTGGTCCGAACATGGCAGGTAAATCTACTTATATGCGTCAGACAGCGCTGATCGTTCTGATGGCTCAGATTGGAAGTTTTGTTCCGGCAGAAAAAGCCAATATTGGCATTGTAGACCGTATCTTTACCCGTGTCGGCGCGTCTGATGACCTTGCAAGCGGACAGAGTACTTTTATGGTAGAGATGACCGAAGTGGCAAACATCCTTCGTAATGCCACATCCAAGAGTCTTCTGATTCTGGACGAGATCGGACGAGGAACAAGTACGTTTGACGGACTGGCAATTGCATGGGTCGTGATCGAACATATCAGTAATACAAAACTTTGCGGGGCAAAGACTCTGTTTGCAACACATTATCATGAACTGACAGAACTGGAAGGCAAGATTCCGGGAGTCAATAATTATTGTATCGCGGTTAAGGAAAAAGGTGACGATATTGTATTCCTTCGTAAGATCGTCAAGGGCGGCGCTGATAAGAGCTATGGTATTCAGGTAGCAAAGCTTGCCGGAGTGCCGGATTCCGTCATTAACCGTGCGAAAGAACTGGTAGAGGAACTTAGTGATGCAGATATTACTGCAGCAGTGAAAGACCTGACAGCTCCGAAGAAAAAACAGAAAATCGTTTATGATCAGGTAGACATGGCGCAGATGTCACTTTTTGATACGGTTCAGGATAACGATATCGTAGATGAGATCCGTGATCTCGATATGACTCATCTGACGCCGATGGAAGCCATGAATATTTTATATAATTTACAGAATAAGATCAAAAACCGCTGGTAGAAATGAGGACAGGCGTGACCTGGTGATTGGAGGTTGCTTTGAGAAAAATTGCAGTTTTAGACCAGAACACAATTGATAAGATTGCAGCAGGAGAGGTTGTAGAGAGACCTTCTTCTGTTGTAAAAGAGCTTGTAGAAAATGCGATAGATGCAGGAGCGACTGCGGTAACAGTAGAAATTACAGATGGCGGTAAAAAACTGATCCGCATCACGGATAATGGTTCCGGAATGGAAGCAGAGCAGATTCCGCTTGCGTTTCTCCGCCATGCGACAAGTAAGATTGAAAAAGTAGAGGATCTGGAACATATTGCATCCCTTGGATTTCGAGGTGAGGCACTTTCCAGTATCGCTGCAGTTTCTCAGGTGGAACTGATCACAAAAACTCCATCTTCGGTCAGTGGTTCCCGTTATGTGATCGAAGGTGGTCAGGAACGCTCTCTGGAAGAACTGGGGGCACCGGAAGGAACGACATTTCTTGTCCGGAACCTTTTTTACAATACACCGGCACGAAGTAAATTCCTGAAATCGGATATGACAGAGGCAAATTATATTCATACGCTGATGGAACAGCTTGCTCTGTCTCATCCGGAAATCTCTTTTAAATACATTCAGAATAAACAGGTGAAACTGCATACATCCGGGAACTATAGTGTGAAGGATGTTATTTACAGTGTATATGGAAGAGAGATTGCCAGGGCACTTCTGGAAGTTTCCAAGGAAAATTCCTTCATGAAGATTGAGGGATTTATCGGAAAACCGGAAATTGCCAGAGGAAACCGTTCTTTTGAAAATTATTATATTAATGGACGATATGTCAAAAATA
>CAVFJK010000104.1:4517-5077 GCA_963622815.1 Ruminococcus bicirculans (ex Wegman et al. 2014) | reverse complement strand
CGTACAGGGGCTTCCTGATGCAGCATAAATTTCCATTTGTTTCTCTTCGTATGGAAATGGAAGGAAATGATCTTGATGTCAATGTGCATCCGGCGAAACGAGAAGTAAGGTTTGCCAGGGAGCAGGAAGTTTATGACGCAGTTTATGATACAGTCCGCGCGGCACTGACCAGAAGAGAAATGATTCCGAAAGTATCGGTAGACAGTTCTTCTGTGAAAGAGGAAAAGGAAGAAAAAGTATCACGTGCAGCTGTACCGGAGCCATTTGAGCAGAAACGCCGTGAGGAACTGTATGGGGTGCGAAAACCAGCCACGTCTGTTTTACGAGAAGCGGCAGCACCTTACCGTCCGGCTTTTTCAAAGGATGAAGAAGAAATGTTCAGTGGTACACTGCGTGAGAATCAGAAGCTGGATGAAGAGAAGAAACTGGTGGAGATGCAGCAGGCAGAGATAGAGCCATCTCAGAATTCTTCAGAAAAAATAAATATTGTACCAGAGAAAACGGATACACAGGTTGAACAGAAAACTGTACAGGAATCTGTACAAGATTATGTGCAGAAA
>CAVFJK010000104.1:0-4507 GCA_963622815.1 Ruminococcus bicirculans (ex Wegman et al. 2014) | reverse complement strand
TCGGAAGAAAACAGACAGTCGGAAACAGAGGCAGTTCAACCGGAAATAACAGAAATGACCGAAGAAAAAGCTGAACAGCCGGAGACACAGATACCTGAGAAGCAGGCCCCTCCACAGCAGCTTGAACTTTTTGAAGAGAAATTGCTTGCACCGGAATCCAGAAGTCGTATTGAACTGATCGGACAGATCTTTGATACGTACTGGCTGGTGCAGTTTGAGGATAATTTTTATATTATCGACCAGCATGCCGCTCATGAAAAAGTGTACTATGAACGTATGGTAAAACAGTTCCGGGAGCATTCCATTGACTCGCAGTATCTGAATCCGCCGCTGATCGTAACGCTGAGCATGCAGGAAGAAGAAATTCTCAGATCCAATATGAATTATTTTGAACAGTTTGGCTTTGAGATTGAGAATTTTGGTGGAAGAGAATACCGCATCAGTGCAGTGCCGTCCAATTTATACGGACTGACAGAAGAAGAGCTGTTTCTGGAAATGCTGGATAATCTGGCATCCAATAACAGTAAGGATACACTGGATATCTTTGCAGCAAGACTGGCAACGATGGCGTGCAAGGCAGCAGTTAAGGGAAATCATGCCATGTCACGTCAGGAGGCAGAAAAGCTGATCGATGAACTTCTGACTCTGGAGAATCCATATCATTGTCCGCATGGTCGTCCTACGATCATTGCAATGACAAAGACAGAACTGGAAAAGAAATTTAAACGAATCGTATAAGATTCATACAGGAGCAATTATGAAAAGACCTTTGATCGTTCTTACCGGACCGACAGCTGTCGGTAAGACCAGCCTTTCTATTTCACTGGCGAAGGCAGTAAACGGTGAGATTATTTCTGCGGATTCCATGCAGGTATACAAAAAAATGGATATTGGTTCTGCGAAGATCCGACCGGAAGAAATGCAGGGTGTGAAGCATTATCTGGTGGATGTGCTGGAACCGGAAGAAGAATTTCATATCGTAAAATTTCAGCAGATGGCAAAAGAAGCCATGGAAGAAATCTATGCTAAGGGAAAGATACCGATTCTGGTCGGCGGAACTGGATTTTATATTCAGGCAGTGACCAGGGATATTGATTTTACAGAGGCACAGCAGGAAAATACGTATCGTATGGAACTGGAAAAATTGGCAGAAGAAAAAGGTGCCGAATATCTGCATGACAGATTGAAAGAAGTGGATCCGAAAAGTGCGGATGCAATTCATGCAAATAATGTAAAGCGTGTGATCCGTGCACTGGAATTTTATCATCAGAACGGCACACCGATCTCTGCACATAATGAGGAACAGAAAAAACAGACAAGTCCGTATAATCTGGCATATTTTGTCTTAAATGCACCAAGAGATATTCTGTATGAACGAATAGACAGGCGTGTGGATCAGATGCTGGAAGAAGGTCTGGTAAAAGAGGTGGAAGGTCTGAAACAGGATGGCTGTCACCGTGGTATGGTATCTATGCAGGGGCTGGGATATAAAGAAATCCTGGCTTATCTGGAAGGAGAATATCCGCTGGAAGAGGCAGTGCGGATTCTGAAACGGGACACCAGACATTTTGCAAAACGTCAGCTGACCTGGTTCCGACGGGAATCGGATGTAATCTGGGTTGACAAAGAGAAATTTCACTGGGACGAAAAGGAAATTCTGGAGTACATGTTAAGTGTTCTGAAAGAGCGGGACATTCTTGAGAGAACAGACAGGAATTGATGAGAAAAAGCAGATTAATGCATAGAGACATATAGATACAAACAATTGGAAAGGAATTATAAATAGTAATGAAAGAAATGTACGAACAGCTTGGGATTTCTTCTCAGGTTTACGATTTTGGAGCAGAGATTGAAGCGTCTCTGAAAGAACGATTTGAGCAGTTTGATAAGACTGCGGAATATAACCAGCTAAAAGTACTGATGGCTATGCAGAAAAATAAAGTCAGTGCAGAATGTTTTCAGTCTTCATCAGGATATGGATATGATGACTTTGGCCGTGACACTCTGGAGAAAGTTTATGCAGATACTTTCCATACAGAGGCATGTCTGATCCGTTCCCAGATCACCTGCGGAACACATGCACTGGCAATCGCTCTGTTCGGAAATCTTCGTCCGGGTGATGAACTTCTTGCTCCGGCAGGAAAGCCATACGATACTCTTGAAGAGGTTATTGGTATTCGTCCGTCCAGAGGTTCTCTGGCAGAATATGGCGTAACCTACAGACAGGTCGATCTGAAAGAAGATGGAACGTTTGATTATGATGCGATTCGTGCTGCAATCAATGAAAAGACAAAACTTGTTGAGATTCAGCGTTCCAAAGGATATCAGACAAGGCCTTCCTATTCTGTAAAACAGATTGGGGAGCTGATCTCATTTGTCAAGAGCATTAAACCGGATGTTATTTGTATGGTTGATAACTGTTATGGAGAATTTGTAGATACAATAGAGCCGAGTGATGTCGGAGCTGATATGATCGTCGGTTCTCTTATTAAAAACCCGGGTGGCGGACTTGCACCGATCGGCGGATATATTGCAGGTACAAAAGAATGCGTGGAAAATGCTGCAACACGTATGACCTGTCCGGGACTTGGAATGGAAGTTGGCGCTTCTCTTGGCGTAAACCGTTCTTTTTATCAGGGATTTTTCCTTGCACCGATGGTGACAAAGGGCGCATTAAAAGGTGCTGTTTTTGCAGCAAATATTTATAAAAAACTTGGTTTCCCGGTCATTCCGAACGGAAGTGAACCACGCCAGGACATCATTCAGGCAGTGACATTCGGAACTCCGGAAGGACTGATCGCATTCTGTAAGGGAATTCAGGCGGCTGCACCAGTTGACAGCTACGTGGATCCGGAACCATGGGATATGCCTGGATATGACAGTCAGGTTATTATGGCAGCAGGTGCGTTTGTGCAGGGATCATCCATCGAGCTTTCTGCAGATGGACCGGTAAAACCACCATATGCGGCATATTTCCAGGGAGGACTTACCTGGGAGCATGCAAAATTTGGTGTGCTGATGTCTCTGCAGAAGCTGATAGATGCAAAGATTGTAACCCTTCCGTAAACATATTAAGTAAAATTGTTATGAATAGCGACAGTTAAAGGAGACGATATGAGCGAAAAAACACAGGTAATCGTTGTCGGCGGGGGAGCTGCCGGACTGATAGCTGCTGTTATGGCAGCAGAAAATGGTGCGGCAGTCACGATTCTGGAACAGAATGAAAATCCGGGCCGTAAAATCTGTGTGACAGGAAATGGCAGATGTAATCTGACAAATAAAGATATGCGGCCGGAAATTTTCAGAGGTAAGCAGCCGGAGTTTGCAGCCAGGATCCTGCAGCAGTTTACACTGGAAGATACACTTTCCTTTTTTGAAAATCTGGGAGTCGCTTTTACGGACCGGAAGGGCTGGCTGTATCCGAGAAGCAATCAGGCGAAATGTATTCCGGAACTGTTGCTTTTGAAGGCAAGATCTCTGAAAGTTAAGATCAAGACAAGAGAAAAAGTAGAAGATGTTTCTTACGAGAATGGACGTTGGAAGGTACAGACTTCCGGATGGACTTATGAAGGGGATAAAGTGATTCTTGCCAATGGTTCCAGATCTTCACAGGTCCCGGGATCAGATGGCAGCGGCTATGAGATTGCCGGGAAACTTGGACATCGTATTGTGAAACCGCTTCCGGCACTGACGGGACTTAAATGCAAGGGAAATACTTTTTCTGCCTGGGCAGGTGTCCGTACAGATGCAAAGGTAGCATTACTGATCGATGGAGAGAAATTTGCAGAAGAAAGCGGCGAAGTGCAGCTGACGGATTATGGGGTTTCCGGTATTCCGGTATTTCAGCTGAGCCGGTATGCGATCCGTGCACTGGACGAAGGGAAAAAGGTAATTTTGTCTGTGAATTTTCTCCCGGAATATACAAGCGATACGCTTAAGGAATATATGAAAAAAAGACAGGGACTCTGTCCATATCAGTCGGAGGCAGAACTCTTTTTGGGGCTGTTGCCGGATAAACTGATCAAAATGTTCCGTAAACAGAAGAAAGATCTTTGCGAAACAATTACGGCATATGTACTGGAAGTAAAAGGCAGTTCCGGATTTGAACAGGCGCAGATCTGCTCCGGTGGTGTGGATACTTCACAGGTCGATCCGGAGACGCTGGAATCCACATTGCATAAAGGACTTTATTTTGCCGGAGAACTGCTGGATATAGATGGACCGTGCGGCGGATATAACCTGCAGTGGGCATGGTCGAGCGGTGCTGTGGCAGGTCGCAGCAGTGCAAAGGAGAATTTATGATACGAATTACACAGTTAAAACTTCCGGTGGAACATAAGCCGGAACAGTTGAAGAAAAAAATTGCGAAGACGCTGAGATGCGGGGAAGATACATTTACGTATGAGATTGTCCGCCAGTCGCTGGATGCCAGACATAAAGAAGAGAAAAAATTTGTCTATACGGTGGATGTAAAAACTGATGCAGAAAACAAGATTATGCATAAAGT
>CAVFJK010000103.1:0-4607 GCA_963622815.1 Ruminococcus bicirculans (ex Wegman et al. 2014) | reverse complement strand
GTGCGATCTCTGTTTCGATGTTCGCTTTGATCATGTGAATGGACGGGCTCTTGGATTTTATCTTGACCCCAAATTTGCTGCCCTGACGTATCACGGACGGCTCTTCTATCTGGATCTCGTCAAGTTCTGGCACTACCACACCATAGCCGCTTTCCCTCACTGCTTCCAGTGCTGCCTGCACTTTCACATATTGTTCTTTCATCGCAGCCAGTTCTTTCATCGTATGAATCAGATCGTATTCTGTTTCCATCTGGATGCCGCTCATCTCGCTCAGGATTCTATAGTAGTATTCATCTTTGATCTGTATCCGGATGCGAACTTTACCACTGGAGAGGCCGACATCTTCCAGCAATACATCCTGTACAAACGGTGCAGTCAGTTGAACGGATTCTCGTGTTACATTTTTAATATGAAGCAATTTCTTCATCTGTTCCCGAATCTGATTCAGAAGCTGAGCCTTTAATTCATGGTCATTCGGCAGTATTTCCACCCATTTTGGTACGAAGAACTGAATCTCACTGACCGGGAATTCATACAATATGTTTGACAGAATTCTGGTGATATCTTCTTTTCGAAGCTGTTCACAGTTCGCTGCCATGGTCGTTATGCCATATTTTGCCTGCAGGTTTCTGACCAGTTCCTGTGTTTCGTCTTTATATGGCATCTGGGAATTCACAAGAAGCAAAAATGGTTTTCCCTGTTTTTTTAAAAGATTTATGGTCATTGCCTCCGCATCGAGGAAATTTTCTCTTGGAAGTTCTCCGAAGCTGCCATCTGTTGTGACTACCAGACCAATCGTGGCATGTTCCTGAATCACTTTTCGTGTGCCGGTCTCTGCTGCCTCATGAAAAGGAATCGCTTTTTCAAACCATGGTGTTTTTACCATGCGCTCTCTTCCCTCTTCAATATGACCGCTGGCATCTTTTACGAGAAATCCCACACAGTCGATCAGACGGATCCGTACTTTCTGGTCATCCCCAAGGCTTACATTTACTGCTTCTTTCGGAATGAATTTTGGTTCTACTGTTGTGATGAGTTTCCCGGATCCGCTTAAAGGGAGTTGATCCCGCACTTCTGCCTGTTTTGCCGGTTCCATATCCGGCAGTGCCACCAGCTCCATAAATCTCCGGATAAATGTAGATTTTCCTGTACGAACTGGGCCAACAACGCCTATGTATATGTCACCGCCGGTACGTGCCTGAATATCCCGGTAAACCTGAAAATTTTCCATATAAAAAGCCCCCTTGCATATATTCACACAATCCCATGTATTGTTATAATATATGCATAAGGGGCTTTGGTTATGATTTAATCTGCTCTTGAAGTACCTGTATTCTTTCGATTGCTTCTGTTTCTGCCTTACATATCAGATAAATCATCTGAGAAATATCGTCATTTTTTTCATATCTTCGAAAAGCCTGGCGATATTTACCGGTAGGTTCAATAGCAATCGGAAAATATCCAGCATCAATAAGTCTCTGGTTCATAAGAATACGTCCGGTTCTTCCGTTTCCATCTACAAAAGGATGAATAGATTCAAATTCTATATGTTCTTTTGCGAGGTTCTCCCAAAACTCTCCTGACGTTTCTACACCAGATTCTGCACTCCATTTCTCTATGAATTTCTCCATCAAAGCAGGTACTTTCTCTGGCTCCGGCGGATAGTACACAGCCTCAACAAGACTACCAATAAATACTTTTCCTTTTCGATATTCTCCAGACTGCTCCATAATACATCCATTTGTTTCTTTTATCCACTCTTCTGTTATATTTTGTTTATGAAATGGCAGAAGCATTTTCTGAATTGCATAGTAAAGGCTCTTAGCTTCTTTATATTCGCGAAATGTATGTCCGCTTCTGACTTCATCATATTCAATAACAGAAACTGTCTCATCCAATGAAAGGGTATTCCCTTCCAGGGCATTGCTGCTCCAGCAAAATCTCAGTGAAAAATCTTTTGTAAACATCTCCAGAATTTCGGGTTCACAGTTTCTGGTATTTATTTTCTGAAGTTTTTTCTGAATCTCACTTATCATTTCGTCGGTATGAAACAATGCCATACTATTTTCCTTCTTTCTTATTATGCTCTTTAAGATAGGCTTCTCTTCCCTGCTCATAGAGGTTATTTCCTTCGCAGTCAATGATGACTACGAGTGGCATCTCTTCGACATAAAGTCTGCGGAGTGCTTCGGACTGGAGATCTTCGTAAGCAACGAGTTCAGCCTTCTTGATACATTTTGCAAGAAGGGCACCTGCGCCGCCGATGGCTCCAAAATAAACGCCGCTGTATTTTTTCATAGCTTCTACGACTTCCGGGAGGCGGGCTCCTTTTCCGATCATGCCGCGGGCTCCTACGGACATCATTGTCGGTGCATAAGCATCCATACGACCGCTGGTAGTCGGGCCGGCAGAACCGATGACCTGACCTGGTTTTGCCGGAGTCGGGCCTACATAATAGATTGTCGCATCTTTTGGATCAAACGGAAGTTCTTCTCCTCTGGCTAATGCCTCACACATTCTCTTATGGCCTGCATCGCGGGAGGTGTAGATTGTACCTGTCAGGTAAACAGTATCACCTGCATGAAGGGTCTTTGCAAGTTCTTCGGTAAGTGGTAATGTAATATGACGTTCCATCTTTAGATCACCTCCGTTTTATGTCTTGTTACATGGCAACTGATGTTGATGGCACATGGCATACCTGCAATATGTGTCGGCATGGTTTCAATATTCAGGCCGATTGCAGTCGTCTTTCCGCCAAATCCCTGCGGGCCGATTCCAAGCTGATTGATTTTTTCAAGCATTTCTTTTTCAAGATCTGCATAATATGGATCTTCATTTTCAGAATCTACCGGACGCATAAGGGCTTTCTTAGCAAGAAGAGCTGCTTTATCAAAAGTTCCTCCGATTCCAACGCCAACGACCATCGGTGGACATGGATTCGGGCCGGCTGTCTCGACAGTTTCAATAATAAAGTCTTTAATTCCTTCGATACCGGCAGATGGCTTAAACATGCGGATGGCACTCATGTTTTCACTTCCGAAACCTTTCGGACCGACTGTGATCTTAATATTCTCACCCGGTACGATTTCAGTATATAACATTGCCGGGGTGTTGTCACCGGTATTTCCTCTGCGGACCGGATCTTTCACAACAGATTTACGGAGATAGCCGTTGGTGTAGCCTCGACGAACGCCTTCATTGACAGCCTCGGTGAGATCACCGCCCGCGATATGTACATCCTGGCCAATTTCCAGAAATACACAGGCCATTCCCGTATCCTGACAGATCGGCACCTGCTCATTCTCTGCTATCTCATAATTCTCGATGATGTTGTCCAGTATACCACAGGCAATCTGTCCGTCCTCACTCGCACGACAGGCCTGAATAGATTTCTTGATATCCTCCGGAAGCACCTGATTGGCTTCGATACAAAGTCGCTCGATGGTGTCCGTAATAAGTGATGCTTGTATTTCACGCATGTGGGTTACGCTCCTTCGTGTTTTTCTTTCTATTCTATCCTATCGGGAATTATTGTGCAAGGGAGAAAAACAGCCGGGGCACTCTGGACTTTGAGCACCCCGGCGTCATACTTCTATACTACTCTCTCATCATACCCTCAAGTTAAAAATCAATAAAATTCATTATGAAGCAGTTCATGCTCTTTTCCTTTAAGCAATCCGGCATACAGTTCCTGTACCAGCGGGTTCTCATCGGACTTCTTAATAATCGTTGTGTTATCTGCATTGTACAGACCTTTCGCTCTTGCAGCTTTCGTTCTGTCTCCGGATCTGGTCGGCTGACCGCCACCCATGATACAGCCACGACGACATGCCATGACCTCAATCAGATGATACTCTGCTTCGCCGTTCTTTACACGATCCATAACTTTTCGTGCATTTGCAAGGCCACTGGCAACACAGACTTTAATTTCCATATCTTTATACGGAACGGAGAATTCTTTGATTCCTTCATCTCCACGAACACCACATTCAGAGATTTCTCTCATAGCTTCCTTCGTGTGGTTCGGATTCAGGCGACGAAGAACTGCCTCTGTAACACCACCGGTAACACCAAAGATAACGCCGCCACCGGAACCAAATCCAAACGGCATATCACATGCTTCCGGATCCAGGGCTGCAAAATCAAGACCAAAGTTATCAATCATACGGAGAAGTTCCATTGTAGTAATAACGATGTCGGTATCCTGCTCACCCTCAGTAAAGCTGTTCGAACGGATTGCTTCTGCTTTCTTAGCTGTACATGGCATGATAGAAACCATAACGGTCTTCTTTCCTGCTGCATGTTCCGGATCACGGAAGTATTCTTTAATAACCGCAGACATCATTCCCTGCGGGGATCTGCAGGTAGAAAGATTCGGGATATAATCTTTATACTGATCTGTGATAAATTTCACCCATGCCGGACAGCAGGAAGTCAGAAGAGGAAGTTTCTCTCCCTTCTCAATTCTATCCAGGAACTCTGCACTTTCTTCCATGATCGTGAGGTCGGCACTGAAACTGGTATCATAGACTTCATCAAATCCCATGCGGTGAAGGGCATTGACAATCTTACCCATCACACTTCTGCCCTTCGGCAATCCATAGTGG
>CAVFJK010000102.1:0-5086 GCA_963622815.1 Ruminococcus bicirculans (ex Wegman et al. 2014) | reverse complement strand
TTCTTTTTTCTATAAATGAAATAGAACAAATGAGGTCAGAAAAACAGATTTCTGCGAGAGCAAAAGAAATATATCAGGAGACAGGAGGATGGCCGGGATGTGTCAGCCTGATGATGCGGATTTTTGAGCGGAGAGAAGAAACCGGAGAGAAAATATCAGTTGCAGAAGTACGGGAATGCTATGAGATAGCAGAATATATTGAATCGGATATCCTGGGAACGCTGTCAAAACTGGAAAAGGATTTTCTGGAGATCGGTGGATGGTGTCCATGGATCAGTAAGAAGATGTGCAGGGATATATGGAACATATCGGGGAGCGAGGATGTCATAGAAAATCTTGTCAGAAAAGGGTTCCTGACGGAAATCGAAAAAGTAAGATACAGCACGGCGATTCTGTTTAAAAAGTCGGTCTGCGGGCAGACACCGGAGAGACGATTCTGGATTATGGTCGGGCAGTGGTATGAAGCCGAAGGTTTTATAAAAGAAGCCTTTTTCTGCATGAAACAGTCAGGAGACCAAAGTCTTTTCCAGGAGTTTGCAATCCGCAATTATGCAAAACTTCCTTATATAAATATGGGCGTTGAGGATTTTGGCGAATGGAAAGAAAATCTTCCGGAACTTTGTTTCTTACGAGGAATGCAGTGTTGTTTTCGGCAGGATATAGACGGAATGGATCGGGAAATACGAAGACTTGAAAAACAACTGGATCAGACGAATGACTTCAAAGTAAAAGAAATTTATCTGAATTTATTGTATGCAAGGCCGGATTTTCCACTTGATCTATGGCTGGAACTTCTTGAAAAAAATGAGAAAACAGATGCCAGTATATCTTTATATAACGTACTCGGTGGTTCAGATTCTTATCTCTGTGGACTGCGTGATCTGTCAGAGCTTTTTTCCTGCCCGCGTAAAGAAGAAAAACGAAAGATGCGTATCTGGAAAGAGAGTCTGGATGAACAGGCGATGGAATGGTATCAGCTTGCACGAAGGGAATATTATGTTGAAATTGTCCAGGAAAAAGGTGAAGTGATTGAAGAAAATGAAGTGATCCAACAGCTTCGGGACAGTGAAGAAGAGCTTGCATTAGATGTAAATGAGCAAAATTACAGGCGATTTTGTCGGTATGGAAAAACCTATCTGAAGATGCGGCAGTATGACAGAGCGGAGAAGATTTTTGAAAAATTGATTCCCTTTTTGAAGTTGTATCACAGGAATCGATTTCTCGCAGAAGTTCTTTTTGAGCAGGCCGTATGTACCTGGGAGAAAGGGAGTCACGGTCAGGCATTGCGCTATGTGATCGAGTCATTTCTTTATAGTGAGAATGCAAGATATGTCCTTTTTTATACCGAATACGGAAAAGGTGGAAAAGAAGTTCTGAATGCTTATGTGGAGTGGATGAAGCAGAATTCACCGGAAGGATGGCACCGCAAAAAGAAATATAACTATGGAAATGTGCGGCGAATGCCGAAGGAGGATTATCTGGAACTGATCCTCCGAATGGCAAAAAAACAATGTTCTTCGCCACCGGAAAGTGTTCAGAAAACACCGGAGGAACATCTGACAATGATGGAAACAGTTATCCTCACATCCATTGGAAAAGGAAAGTCAAATGCGGAGATCTGCGAGGAACTGAATCTTAAACTTTCTACTGTAAAAAGTCATATTTACAGTTTATACAGGAAGCTTGGAGTGAAGAACCGAATGCAGGCAACCATCAAGGGAAAAGAAATGGGAATTTTAAAATAACAGGCAAAAAACCTCATACTTTAGTTGGTGGGAGGGAACGGACCGAACGTGTAAAATTTATAGCTGTATAGATATAAATCCAGACAGGGAGGGATGAGAGTGAGCAACAGGCAAAGTGGACACGACAGGAAAAAATCCAGGCTGTGGATCGTATTGATCGTTGTGATCGTGGTTCTTCTTGGAATTGTGATCGCGATAAATCAAAGTGGACATAAGCAGGAACCTTCCACGGAGCAGGCTGAGGAAAACGAAGCTGTTGATGATACACAGACAGCAGATACAAATGAAGAGGAACAAACAGAACCTTCAGAAGAAACAGATACAGGATTGGAATTTCCATATCTTCTGGACGATGACAAGATTCAGGTAGATTCATTATTTCAGTACTCGGGTATCAATCCGGATGCACAGAATGAGGAATGTGAAGATGTTGCATCGTTGCAGCTGAAAAATAACTCTGATCAGTATCTGGAAAAAGCAGAAATTTCTGTAGAACTGACAGATGGAACGGCATTTTCTTTTGAGGTAGAGGATGTTCCGGCTGGAAAGTCTGTGATGGCATTTGATACAGCAAATGAAGCGTATGATGGAAAAACAGGAGTTGCATTTATTGATGCAGCGACAACGTATTCTTCTGATGCAGGACTGAAAGAAACTGATGTAAAAATCACTTCAGATGACAATGGAGTCCAGATGGAAAATATTTCCGGAAATGCTCTGGAAAATATGAAGATAAAGTATCATTGCGTATTGGATGATATGTATTTTGGAGGCATCAGCAGCGAGACAGAAGTTGCCGGACTGGCAGCAGGAGAAACAACAACCGTAGATACGTCCGAGAGCATTCTTGGTGATGCAGAAGTAGTCAGTATCGCATACTAGAGAAATAGAAGAAAAACAGGAGTGTTAGCAGCAGCACCTCCGGGATTTAGAGGTGAATAACAATGTGGAGAGACATCAAAGATTATGAAGGACTGTATGAGATCAATGAAAATGCAGTGGTACGTCGTGTAGAAGGCAAAGGAATCGACGGACGTAAAGTAACGACACACGTTGTCGTGTCATCAAAAACACGGAAAGGAACCAGATATATCGCATTGTGGAAGAATGGAAATCGAAAGACATACATGCTTCACAAACTGTATGCAGAGGCATTTTATATGACCGAAAATGAGGCATGCCGTCGTCTGTACAAAGGCTTCATCGGTTATGGACAGGCCGTTCAGAATGTTAAAGATATCCTTCTTCGGAATCTGTCAGATCTGGAAAAAGAACAGTCAACAGGCGAGAACAGACATGATGAGATCCTATATATCCAGCAGTTCCTTGACGAGTTAAAAAACGACAAAGTGTGTGGCGTCCGTCAGGTCGAGAACATCAAATAGTACGAGACGGCAGAAAGGAGAAAGAGAATAAAATGAAAAAAGTATATGAAAAACCGCAGGTGTATATGGAGAGGTTTGAACTGGCAGAACATATTGCAGGGTGCAGTCTGATAATGAATTCGGGATCTGAAACAACATGTAATGCCAGCGGAACTATTGATGGCAATCCGGTATTCTTATTTCTGGATAAAGCAATATGTACGGATTCAGAAGGCAATTTTATAGATTCTCAGGCATATTGTTATACTAATGGTTCTATCAGTATAGCAAATATCAATTCCTGATGCAGAATTCGAAATACGATTATATTTTCTCAATTGCCAATATCAGTATTGTGCTTCATATGCCGCATGAAATTATCATAAATGACAGTTTTGAGCCATTTGTGAGCCCCGGCGAGGAGAATGCAGTACATGTTTATTTCCACGAAGACGAGAATCTGAAACTTACCGGAGAAAATCTGATAACAACCAAGATTCCGTTCCGGGTGTATGAAGATGAAAATGGTTTTTACAGAATCTTTCATGACCATAAGCTTATGAAAGATAAATCTTATGCAGTTGGAAGAATCTTATCTGATACCGAGGAAGAGATTTATTTTCTTCCGGAGAAACGAGATTTTTTCAGCGAAAGCCATAATACATTTTCACATATCGCTTTTGAAGAACTGTTATTGCGGCATGAGGCAATGATCTTACATGCGGCTTTTGTTAATACCGAGTATGGGGGAATTCTTTTTTCCGGGCCATCGGGTGTGGGGAAATCCACACAGGCAGATCTGTGGTGCAGGTATAAAAATGCAGAGCAGATCAATGGAGACAGGCCGATCCTGAGAAAGGCAGACGAACAATGGAGAGCTTTCGGCTCACCATACGCTGGCTCATCTCGTTGCTGGATCAATAAATTTGCAGTGATCAGATGCATTGTGATGCTGGAGCAGGGAACAGAATGCAGCATATATCAACTGGAAAGGGCAGAAGCTTTTCGAAGATTGTATGAAGGAATGATCATTAATACCTGGAACAGTGCATATGTAAAGAAAACAGTGACGCTTATTGAAGATCTCGTCACGAAGGTTCCTGTTTATCATATGATCTGCACGAAAGACCAGAATTCGATAATTATTCTGGACAGCTTATTGAAAGGGGAAAAATAGATGGAAACAAGAGAAATACGTTATGAAACTCCTCTCACGAAGCTGTTATTTCACAAAGCTGAAATTCAGAAAATTCCATTAAGCGGAACTTTTGAACTGAGCCCGATCTGTAATTTTAACTGCAGGATGTGTTATGTACGGCAGACACCGGAACAGGTAAAAAACCACTCGAGAAAAATGCGTACACTAAAAGAGTGGAAAAGTCTGGCAGATCAGGCGTCAGATGCAGGAATGCTTTATCTGCTTCTGACAGGAGGGGAACCATTCCTCTGGCCGGATTTCTGGGAACTGTATGAATATGTTTCGAAGAAGGGATTTATCGTCAGTATCAACAGCAACGGTTCTCTGATTGATGAGAAAGCTGTAGAGAAATTAAAAGAAATGCCGCCTTCGAGAATTAATATCACGCTGTATGGTGCTTCAGCAGAGACTTATGGAAGACTTTGCAGGAATCCGGATGGATTCAGTAAAGTGGACAGGGCGATCACACTTTTGCAGGAGGCGGGAATCCAGGTGAAGCTGAACTGTTCACTGACACCGGATAATGTCTGTGATCTGGAAAAAATCGTCGCTTATGCCAAAGAACGTAAGCTTATTCTGGAAGTGGCAACATATATGTTTCCACCGCTTCGCAAAGATCCCACAAGTGTCGGAAGAAACGAGCGTTTTACTCCGCGGGAGGCTGCGTACTGGCAGATTCGACGTTATCAGCTTCAATATGAAAAGGAGCGCTTTGAAAAATTTCTGGAAGATCTTTCAAATGGTGTGGTAGATCCGATGGGAATGGATGAGGGATGTTA
>CAVFJK010000101.1:0-4068 GCA_963622815.1 Ruminococcus bicirculans (ex Wegman et al. 2014) | reverse complement strand
GAACTGACGGGATGGTCACAGAGGAGAAAAAAATGGCAGTATTTTCAATGATCGTATCTTTGCTCTCCGGAGTAGCATTATTCTTATTCGGAATGTCCCTGATGGGCGACGGCCTGAAGCTGGTAGCCGGTAATAAACTCGAGGCCTTCCTGTACCGTATGACGAACACTCCGCTGAAAGGTGTTGCACTTGGTACTGCGGTGACCAGTGTTATCCAGTCTTCTTCAGCGACTACCGTTATGGTCATCGGTTTTGTAAACTCCGGTATGATGAAACTGAAACAGGCAATTGGTATCATCATGGGAGCAAACATCGGAACAAGTATCACAGGATGGATTCTTTGTCTTTCTTATATTCAGGGATCCGGTGGTATTGCAAGTATTCTTTCTACTGCGACGATTTCAGCAGTAGTGGCAGTCATTGGTATTATTCTTCGTATGTTCAGTAAACGTTCTGTACATAAGAATATCGGAAACATCATGCTTGGTTTTGCGATTCTTATGACAGGTATGCAGACCATGAGTGGTGCAGTAGCGCCTCTTCGTGAAAGTCCGGTATTTATCGATATGCTGACGATGTTTTCAAATCCGATCGCAGGTATCCTGGTAGGTATCGCATTTACAGCAGTCCTGCAGAGCGCATCTGCGACAGTCGGTGTACTCCAGGCACTTTCCGTAACAGGAATCCTGACATTTGCCAGTGCATTCCCGATCGTTCTTGGTATTGGCGTTGGTGCAGCCTGTCCGGTGCTGATTTCCGCAATCGGTGCAAATAAGAATGGTAAGAGAAGTGCACTCATCTATCTGATGAATGATTTATTTGGTCTGATCATGTGGTCTATCATCTTCTATACCGCAAATGCAATTATCCATTTCGGATTTATGGACATGATCATGACTCCGGTAACGATCGCAGCACTGAATACGGTATTCCGTGTAGCTACTGTTATCGTACTGTTCCCGTTTATTCCGAAACTCGAGAAACTGGTGTGCATGCTTGTAAAAGACAGTGCAGAAGAACTGGAAGATGAGGCAGACTTCGATCTTCTTGAAGAACGTCTTATTAACTATCCGGCCCTTGCAATCGCACAGTGCCACCGTGCAATGAACGGAATGTCAAAGAAGCTTCGTAAGAATGTCAACCGTGCAATGAATCTTCTGAATGATTATCAGCAGGATAAGTATGATAAGGTTCAGCGTAAGGAAGATCTGATCGATAAATACGAGAGCCGTCTTGGCGATTATCTGATTCAGCTGACAAAACGTGAGATGAATACTGTACAGACAAGACAGGTATCTCTGTATCTTCATACGATCAATGACTTTGAGCGAATCGGTGACCATGCTTCTTATATTGCACACATGGCAAATGAGATGCACGATAATCATATCGGATTTTCACAGCCGGCATGGGATGAACTGAACGTCGTTATGGAAGCTGTACGTGAAGAGATTAATGTCACATGCAGTGCATTTATGAAAGATGACAGAGAAGCTGCACAGAGAGTTGCTCCGCTCGGAGCCGTAATCACAAATCTCTGTGATGAACTGAAGCTGCATCATGTAGCACGACTCAGTAAAGGCGAATGCGGACTGGAAGAGGGTACTGTGTTTAATGATATCCTGAACAGCTTTGGCCGTATTGCAGCCCACAGTGCGAGTGCAATGACCGCACTCTTAAAGAGCGGCGAGCAGGATTCAGATCTTCATATTCATGATTCCAAGATCTATCCGACAGACAGCTGGGAATATTACACCTACTTTAATGAGTACAGACAGAAATACGATGTTGTGGATAATGCAGAGCACGTCCTGAGTATGGAGCCTGAAGAAGTAGAGTGATCATAAGTGAAATAGGGTGACGGCGTTTATAGATTTTCAGTGTTCCCGATGATTTTAATTTAAAATGAATGAGAAGGCACAGAGCAGAGATTTAAACTGTTCTGTGCCTTTTTGTATTGTAAGGAGGTGAACTCTGGATATAAATTTATGAATATGATATACTGGATGAAAAACTTTTACAGCGAATTTTTAGTAGAAAACTGTATGCAAAAGAGAAATTTGAAAGTGAGAACACAGTATGTATGAAATTATGAGTGCAGATGAAGCCATCCGTTTGATCCGCGACGGGGACTGCATCTGCGTGAATTCATTTGTAGGAATCGAAAACCCGACCGAACTCCACGAGGCTTTATACCGGAGATACCAGAAAATGCAGTCGCCGACGCATCTGACGATTGTATCCAGTGCCGGATTTGGTGTCTGGGATGAGGAACATAATGCAGAAGGATATATCCGCGAGGGTGCGGTAGACAAGCTGATCTGCGGTCATTTTGGAGCGATGATGAGCACAAAGAAACTGGTATTGGAAGACCGATTTGAGGCATATAATCTGCCGCTTGGATGCATTTCCCATGCAATACGTGCACAGGCGGGAGGACTTCCGGGAGCTTTGTCGAAGGTTGGATTGGATATTTTTGTTGATCCGCGAAGAGAAGGACCGGGAATCAACCGTATTTCGATCGATGATTCTTTAGTCAAGCATGTGGAAGTCGATGGGGACGAATTCCTTTATTATAAGTTGCCGAAGATCACGATTGCCATGATCAAGGGAACTGCTGCGGACCGGAAGGGAAACATCACGTTTGACGATATGTTTATGTCCGGTGATGCATTGTCCATCTGTCAGGCGGTCACGGCAAACCGTGGAAAAGTCATCGTGCAGGTGGACCGACTGGTAGATACACCGTCCCGTCCGCGTAATGCCATTATTCCGGGATGTCTGGTTGATGCGATCGTTGTGGCAGAGCCGGAAGAGCGGAATGAAGCATACACGGCACTTACCGGAAGTTTTGAGATTCCGTATAAAGAATGGCATACCTGGAATGAGAAGATCAATGAGCTCTCTCAGAAGCAGCGTAAAAACAATGTTCCGGCAAACATCATCGGAAAAAGGGCTGCGAAGGAACTGCGGGTCGATGATATTGTGAACATCGGAATCGGAATCCCGGAGATGGTATCCAGATATGCACGAAAGAGCGGCATGCTTGACATGATCACACTCACGGTAGAATCCGGTGGAATCGGAGGATTTCCTGTTTCCGGGGAGGCGTTTGGCGCAATGATCGGTGCTGCCTCTGTTTACGATATGGCGAACCAGTTCGACTTGTATGACAACGGTGGATTGGATATCTGCTTTATGGGCGCACTGGAAGTCGATAAATATGGAAATATCAATGCACACAGGGGTACAGGTGCATTTGCTGGAATCGGAGGGTTTGCAAATATTACAGCCAAGACCCCGACGGTAGTATTCTGCATGACCTTCAACGCCAAAGGCCTCGAAGTCACCCAGGAGAAAGGCGTCGTGACAATACATAAAGAAGGTGAAATCTCAAAATTTGTAGAGAACGTTTCAAGCGTCAGCTTCTCCGCAAAACGCGCAATTGAAAATGGCCAGAAAGTCCTCTACGTGACCGAACGCTGCGTGTTCCGCCTCACCCCCAAGGGCCTGAAACTGATTGAAGTATATCCGGGTGTGGATATGAAAAAAGATATCCTTGATCGGCTGCCGTTTGAAGTGGAGGTATAAAACAGACATCCCACCGTCGAATTGACGGTGGGAATATTTTTTTGCATTTATTTATGATTTGGTAATAATTCTACATAGACCTGCAAATAACGGTTCAGACGATCTAATTCGGCATCTGTTCCGGTATGAAGAATATCAGTAATTTCTGAAGGCAATTTTGAGAGAAGCTTAGATTCACTATTTCCAAAGACGATGTAATCCATGCTGCAATCAAATATTTTACAAAATTCAATAAGACTTTTCAGAGACAGGGATGAAGTACCGCATTCTATATGTGAAATATGTTTTGGACTTACACCGAGTTTTTCTGCAAGAGTTTCTTGTGTCATGCCTTTAGCACGTCGGGTAAGGGAAATTCTTTTCCCAATGGCTTCCAAATTGTTTGTATTATTCATGTGCATGAGACCTCCCATGCATATAGTGAGCGGTCTCGGAAACTCTTGAAAGCCCGAATTCCCGCTCTTTACTTATTTCTCT
>CAVFJK010000100.1:0-4207 GCA_963622815.1 Ruminococcus bicirculans (ex Wegman et al. 2014) | reverse complement strand
AAAAAGGGTTTTTTATTTATTTTCAAAAGAATATACACACCAAAAGGAGAAGGATATATGGATACACCAATCATTGCCCAGTATTACAGAGAGACAGAACCGGAGAAGCGTAAAGAACTGCTGGAGCAGGCAATTGCATCCGGCGAAGATCAGGAAGCAAATGAAATCCGTAAAGAAATCTGGGAAGCACGTTATAAAGGAATCACAAATGATGGAGGTCTTGCGGACGGCTATCTGAAATTCTGGATGGCACTTGAATTTAACCGTAATGCAGGCCATAAAGTATTTGGTTCCGGAAGAGCACAGAAAGAGATCCGAAAAGAACTGGATGATGTAAAGTTCCGTGAGATCCGTGCGAAGAGTCCTTTACATGAAGAACTCCTTCACAGAGAATGCCAGCACCTTGTCAGATTTTATATGGCTCTCTGTGAAAAAGACAAAAACTATAACAGTGTACTCTGCGGACTGGTTACGATTAAAAAGGACAGTGCAAAAGCAAAACTGCAGAGAGATATCTATGAAACTGCGATACGTCTTCCACAGGATCTTGGCCTTGAAGAAGACCTGGATCTTCTGACAAAAGCTGCACGTGAAATGTTCGAACTGCAGTTCCCGGGAGAAAGACTCCCGGAATAAATATGACATATTAAGAAATACTATATGTACTATGTAAAAACGGAGGCAACAATGAATTTAGACGACTTAAAAGCATATAAACTTGTCAAAAAAGAGAACTTAAGTGACATCCGTTCTACAGGATATCTGCTTCGCCATATTAAGACCGGAGCAAGAGTCATGGTGATTGAGAATGATGATGAAAATAAAGTATTCAACATCGCTTTCCGCACCCCGCCGAAGAACAGTACCGGTGTTGCACACATTCTGGAACACAGCGTACTCTGTGGCTCTAAAGATTTTCCGTTAAAAGATCCATTTGTAGAACTGGTCAAGGGCTCTCTGAATACCTTTCTGAATGCGATGACCTATCCGGATAAAACCTGCTATCCGGTTGCCAGCTGCAACGATCAGGATTTCCAGAACCTGATGCATGTTTATCTGGATGCTGTATTCTATCCGAACATTTATAAGAAAGAAGAGATCTTCCGTCAGGAAGGATGGAACTATCATCTGGAAAAACCGGAAGGCCCGCTGACCTATAATGGTGTCGTTTATAATGAGATGAAGGGCGCATTTTCTTCTCCTGACGATGTGCTTGAAAGAGATATCATGAATTCTCTGTTCCCGGATATTACCTATGGCTGTGAATCCGGTGGTGACCCGGATAATATTCCGGATCTGTCCTATGAAGAATTCCTTGATTTCCACCGAACATATTATCATCCGTCCAACAGTTACATTTATCTGTATGGAAATATGGATATGGCTGAAAAGCTTGATTTCATTGATAAAAAATATCTTTCCTCATTTGACAGTCTGCATGTCGATTCTGAGATTCGCGAACAGCAGCCGTTTGATACCATGCATGATCTGGTAATGGAATATCCGGTTGCCGAGAGTGAGAGTGAAGAGAATAATTCTTATCTGGCTTACAGTGTCGTAACAGGAACTGCTATGGATACTTTAAGATGTACTGCATTTGATATCCTTGATTATGCACTCTTAAGTACTCCGGGAGCACCTCTTAAGAAAGCTCTTCTGGATGCCGGAATCGGATCTGATGTATACGGTTCTTATGAAGATGGAATCCGCCAGACTTATTTTGATGTTGTTGCAAAAGGTGCAGATGCCGGAAGAAAAGAGGAATTTGTCTCCATCATCCGAAAGGTTCTGACAGAAACTGTAAAAAATGGCGTTGACCCAAAAGCTCTGGAAGCAGGAATCAATTACATGGAATTCCGTTACAGAGAAGCGGATTTCTCTTCCTATCCGAAGGGACTGATCTATGGTCTGGATATTCTGGACAACTGGCTTTATGATGACGAGCATCCATTTGCACAGGTTCAGCTGATCCCGGTATTTGATAAATTAAAAGAATTAAAGAATCAGGGCTATTTTGAGGAACTGATCCAGAAATATCTGCTGGATAACCCGCATGGCTCTGTTCTGACACTGAATCCATCCAGAGGCCTGACCGCCAGAAAAGCGAAAGCACTGGAGGATAAGCTGGCAGCACACCTTGCATCACTTTCCGAGGATGAAAAAGCTGCGATGGTACAGAAGACCAGTGACCTCGAAAAGTATCAGGAAGCACCGGAAGATCCGGAAGCTGCAAAGTGTATCCCTATGCTGAAACGAGAAGACATCCGAAAAGAGATCACACCGTTTACCAATGAAGCTCTCGATATAGACGGAAGTCTGTTCCTGTATCATGAGGTCCCGACAAACGGAATCGGATATCTGGATCTGATGTTTGACCTGAAAGACCTTGCAGATGAAAAGATCCCGTACCTCGGACTTCTGAAATCTGTACTTGGATATGTAGATACTGCTCATTATACCTACGGCGAACTGACAAATGAGATCAATGCACAGACAGGCGGTATCATGTGCGGGGTAGAAGTCTTTGACCGTGCAGATTCTGTAGACGAATTTCATGCTTTCTTCTCCGTAAGAGGAAAAGTTATGTATCCGAAAACAGATGTCCTGTTTAAAATGATTCGTGAGATCATAAATACTTCCAGCCTGAAAGACACAAAACGTCTTCATGAGATCATTTCACAGGTGAAATCATGAGCACAGTCCAGTCTGGTAAGTGCAGGACATTCTACTGCCGTACTCCGTGCAGCGTCCTACAGTTCGCCTATGGCTACATTCCAGGATAAGATGGCAGGAATCGCATATTATCAGTTTATCGAAAAACTGGACAGAGATTTTGAAGAATGCAAAGAGGACCTTGTTAAGAAGCTTGCCCAGCTTATGAAAGAAGTCCTTCGCCCTGAGTACTTAACTGTCAGCTACACCGGAGAGAAAGAATCTCTTACCGATGTGCAGAAACAGGTAAAAGCCCTGAAACAGACTCTGCATCAGGATCCAATAAACGTCCAGCATCTGGCTCCTGTCTGCGAAAAGAAAAACGAAGGTTTTACCACTTCCGGACAGGTACAGTATGTGGCACAGGCCGGAAACTTCCGTAAGAAGGGTTATGAATATACAGGTGCACTGAATATCCTGAAGGTTGCACTGAGTTATGATTATCTCTGGACAAATATCCGTGTCAAAGGCGGCGCATACGGCTGTATGAGCGGTTTTAAACACAGTGGCGAGAGTTTCTTCGTTTCCTATCGTGATCCGCATCTGAAACGTACTCTGGACGTATTTAAGGGCATTCCGGAATATGTACGTTCCTTCCATGCAGATGAAAGAGAAATGACAAAATATATCATCGGTACCATCAGTGGAAAGGATGTACCACGCACTCCGAAGATGCAGGGAGCAATTTCCAGAAGTGCATGGTTCTGTGGAATCACTGAAGAAATGGCGCAGAAAGAACGAGATGAGATTCTCGGTGCAGAAGAGAAAGACATTCAGGCACTTGCTCTGCTGATCGAGGCAGTTCTTTCCAATGATGCTGTCTGCGTTGTCGGAAGTGAACCTGCAATTGAAAAAGAAAAAGAACTGTTTGATACAGTCCTTCCTCTGATCACCTGCTAAAGATTAAAAAGTATATAGAAATATACAGGAGTTATCATAAATGAACGAAAATTTTAAATCAGGTTTTACTGCGATCATCGGTCGTCCGAATGTCGGAAAATCCACATTGATGAATCATCTGATCGGACAGAAGATTGCAATTACCTCAAAGAAACCACAGACAACCCGTAACCGTATCCAGACAGTCTATACCTGTGAAGACGGTCAGATTGTCTTCCTGGATACGCCGGGTATCCATAAAGCAAAGAATAAACTCGGTGAATACATGGTACAGGTAGCAGAGCGTACTTTAAAAGATGTTGATGTGATCCTGTGGCTTGTAGAACCGACAACCTTCATCGGAGCAGGAGAGCGTCACATAGCAGAGCAGCTGAAAGGGCTGCATCTGCCGGTCATTCTTGTGATCAATAAAGTCGATACCGTTGATAAAGATGAGATTCTGAAAGCAATCGATACGTACCGTAAGCTTTATGATTTCGATGAGATCATTCCGTGCTCCGCACTCCGTAATCAGAACACCGAAGACATTATCCCGTGTATCCTGAAATATCTGCCGTATGGTCCGATGTTTTATGATGAGGATACCGTAACAGAC
>CAVFJK010000099.1:2068-11617 GCA_963622815.1 Ruminococcus bicirculans (ex Wegman et al. 2014) | reverse complement strand
ATGTATAGACAGTCTGCGGAAACAGACGTGGGAGAATTTTGAGATCATCTGTGTGGATGACGGGTCTACCGATAAAACAGTAGAAATTCTTCAAAACTATGAAAAAGAAGATAAGAGAATAAAAGTACTTCCTATGGAGCACTGCGGTCTGGCGGGCGTGATGAGAAATAAAGGAATTCAGATTGCAAGAGGCGAGTACTGTCTGTTCCTTGACGGGGATGATTTCTTTGAGCCGGAAATGCTGGAGCACAGCCTGAAAAAGGCTCGTGAAGATGACGCAGATATCTGTATGTTTGATGCCAGAAATTATTATGAGGAAACGAAGAAATTTAAAGAAAATAAAGTGAATCTGAAAAAGGAATATATACCGGAGCAGATTCCTTTTGAGGGAAAGTCATTCCCGTATATTATGAATATCGGAACAGGATGCCCGTGGACAAAACTTGTCCGAAAAAGCCTGATCGATGAATATCATGTAGAATTTATGGCTCTTCCACGATTTAACGATGTTTATTTTGTATTTCTGACACTGGCTCTGGCACGACGTGTTACGATCGTTCAGGAGGTTTTTGTTAATTATCGTCAGATATCGACCAGTCTGCAGGCAAATAATACAAAGACACCGTGGGACTGGTATGATTCACTGAAAGTGCTGAGGGATAAGCTGATCGAGCTGGATATTTATAAAGATGTCGAACTGAGCTTTAAGAATCTTGCGTTTGCGGTCAGCATCTATAATCTTTGTTCCCTGAAATCAGGAGATGTATTCTGTCAGGTATATGAGCGCATGAAAAAAGAATTCTTTGAACAGTTTGATCTGGGAGATTTTAAGAAAGAAGAGTGCTACTCATATAATGATAAGAAATATGAAATTTATCAGAAGATGATGCAGTGCAGTGCGCAGGAGTATCTTTTCAATGAACTTCAGGAGATGAAGAGCTGGAGAGGACGTGCACTGAAAGCGGAGAGAGAAGTAGAAAAGATCAGAAAAAGTACAACTCTGAAAGCCGGCGAGATGCTGCTGTATGTTCCGAAAAAAATCAAAAAGAGTTTAAAAAAGTAACTGGAAACAAATAGAAACCTCAGATTACAGAAGCTCTTTTTTCTCTGTAATATAATAAGAAACAGGGAACATGCATAAATTGACAATACAGCAGATAAGAGGAAAGAGATTATGGCAGATAAATTTAAGCTCAGCAGAAAAGCAAAGAAGATCATATTGGGAACCTGTATCGGAGGTGTGGTTGTTCTTGCGGCGGGGCTTTTTACTTACATACATATTGCGGATACAAATACACTCGGAAGAAAGATCTCCATTTACGGTGTAGATGTCTCTACAATGACGGCAGATAAGGCAGAACAGAAACTTCTTGATGAATTTCGAAGCAGGAAGGTGCAGTTTAAAGAAGATGGTTCTGATGTTTATCAGACGACCTTAAGCGGACTGGGTTATGATCTGGATGAAACAGCACTTAAGAGTGCACTTACAGAACTGCAGGCGAAGAGGGAAGCGAACCGAAAACTGTTTGCAACGCAGGAAGATTATCAAATTGCTTATCAGGTCCAGAAGAACGAAGAACAGGAAAAGACAGCTCTTGCGGCGTCTAATTTTGGAGATAAAGAGCGTACGGCATCTGTGGATGCGGCGGTACAGTATGACGAACAGCAGAAACAGTATATTCTGGTAAATGATGTACAGGGAAATGAGATTGACGAAGCAAAGCTTCAGAGTTACGTAGATCAGACGTTGGATGATAATTTCCGTCTGAAGCTTCTTGGAGGAGATATTCAGATCACACTGGATACAAACGTTTACCAGCAGCCGTCGGTAACTGTTTCTGATGAGATGCAGAATAAAGTGAACGGGCTGAATGACCAGCTAAATAAGTACAGGAGCACGACCGTTACCTATACACTTGGCAGCGCGACGGAAGTGATCGACGCGGGAACGATCGAGAGCTGGCTGCAGATTGCGGATGACAGCCTGAATATTGATCAGGATGCAGTGAAGGCTTATGTACAGAATCTTGCGGCGAAATATAATACGATCTATGTTCCGCGTACTTTCCATACTTCTTATGGAAATGATGTCACGGTTTCTGATAATGAATATGGTTTTCAGATTGATCAGGACGGAGAAACACAGCAGCTTCTGACAGATCTTGCGAGTGGGACAGAGGTTACCAGAGATCCGGTATACAGCATCAGTGGAATGCAGAGAAACGGGGCAGATGACCTGAATGGAAGTTACATAGAAGTAAGTTTGGATAATCAGCATTTGTGGCTCTATAAAGACGGAGCACTTGTGACAGAGACAGATATTGTCAGCGGAGCACCGAAAGCCGGCAGGGAGACTTACCGGGGTGCATGGCCGATCGCCTATAAAGCAAGTCCGTATAACTTAAGCAGTGAGGAGTATGGATATAACGTAAAGGTGAAATACTGGATGCCGTTTGTATATGGACAGGGACTTCATGATGCTTCCTGGCAGTCTTCCTTTGGCGGAAACCGTTATAAGAGCGGTGCCGGAAGTCATGGATGTATTAACCTTCCGACGGATCAGGCGGCGCTGATCTATAATACGATCGACGGAGGATATCCGATCATTATTTATTAAAATTGATTACATAGAAATTCAGAAGGACCAGTCCGAAAATGGGCTGGTTTTTCTTATTCATTGACATTTTTTTGGCAAAATAATATAATAAAATGACATATGCAAAGGAGATAGTTATGGCACATAAAACAGGACTGGAAGATTATTATGTAATTAAAAATCAAAAGAAACTTCGCTTCGGTTATACGACCGGATCCTGTGCGGCAGGAGCTGCAAAAGGTGCCACGGAAATGCTCCTTGGAGATCAGAAACAGAACGAGACAGATCTTATGACACCGAAAGGAATCCTTCTCCATCTGGAATTGCATGATGTCTGTATGGAAAAAGCTGCAGTGACCTGTGCAGTGCGTAAAGATGCGGGAGACGATCCGGATACGACTAACGGAATTCTGGTCTATGCCAGAGTGGAAAAATGTCCGGAATCTTCTGAGATTATGGTCGATGGAGGGAAGGGTGTCGGAAGAGTGACGAAAGCAGGCCTTTCACAGAAAGTGGGAGAAGCGGCGATCAATCCGGTACCGAAAGCAATGATCTTAAAGGCAGTGGAAGACACTGCGGATAAATATCATTATGAGGGCGGTCTGAAAGTAACGATTTCAGTACCGGAAGGTGAGGAGATTGCGAAAAAAACGTTCAATCCACGTCTGGGAATCCAGGGCGGTATCTCCATCCTTGGAACATCCGGAATCGTAGAGCCTATGAGTGAGAAAGCACTGATTCAGAGTGTTCAGGTAGAAATGAAACAGCATTTTTCGCAGGGGGAACAGTATCTGATCGTGACTCCGGGAAATTATGGTGCAGATTACCTTCGGGAGCATATGAATCTTCCTTTTGAGAAGAACATCAAGTGCAGTAATTATGTCGGTGAAACGATTGATATGGCAGTGAACATGGGAGTAAAGGGAATTCTTTTTATCTCTCATATCGGTAAATTTGTAAAAGTCGCTGCCGGAATCATGAATACACATTCACACAGTGCGGATGGGCGTATGGAAATTCTCTGTGCAGCCGCAATCCGTTCCGGCGCGGATCTTACATGTGCCAGAGAGATTCTGGCGTGCAATACGACGGATGAGGCACTGCATGTACTTGATAAAAATCATATTTTACAGAAAGCGATGGAGGACGTGACCAGACATATCCAGTTTTATCTGGATCATCGTTCTTATCAGCAGATCCTTCTGGGTGCCGTGATCTTTTCAAATGAATTTGGATATCTTGGTCAGACGGAGCATGCAGAAAAACTGATTCGCAAAATTAATTCATTAAAAGCTGAGAGAAAATAGGAAATTAAATAACTATATATCAAAAAAGGAGAATAAAAATATGGTTCATTTTGTTGGAGCAGGACCGGGATCACCGGATCTTATTACAGTCAGAGGTAAACAGTATCTGGAGGAAGCGGATGTGATCATCTATGCAGGATCACTGGTAAATCCGCAGCTTCTGGAATACAGTAAGGATGTATGCACGATCCATAACAGTGCAAAGATGACACTGGAAGAAGTCATTTCAGTTATGGAGAGAGCAGAAGCGGAAGGGAAGATGACCGTTCGTCTTCATACAGGAGATCCGTGTATTTATGGTGCAATCCGTGAGCAGATGGATATTTTGGACGAGAAGGGTATTGCCTATGATTACTGTCCGGGTGTCAGTGCCTTCTGTGGTGCGGCAAGTGCCCTGAATCTGGAGTATACACTTCCGGATATCTCACAGAGTGTGATCATCACAAGAATGGAAGGCCGTACACCGGTTCCATCAAAAGAGAGCATTCAGTCATTTGCAGTTCATCAGGCAACGATGGTCGTGTTCTTAAGCACCGGTATGCTGGAAGAACTCAGCCGCAGACTGATCGAGGGCGGATATACTGCGGATACACCGGCGGCGATCGTATATAAGGCTACATGGCCGGATGAAAAGAAATTTGTCTGCACAGTAGGTACTCTTGCACAGACGGCAGCAGAAAATAATATCACAAAGACTGCACTGATGATCATCGGTGATTCTGTAAAAGCAGCACACTATGATCGCTCGAAACTGTATGATCCGGGATTTACTACCGAATTCCGTGAAGCAACAGAGTGAGAACTAAATGGGGAATTAAATAATGCGTATTTCAATCATCTGTTTCAGCCTTACAGGATATATGACTGCGGAAGATCTGCAAAAAGACCTTCAGGGCAAAGGTTATACGGTAGAACTTTATAAGAAAAGTAAATATCTCGAGGATTCGATTGCGGAAAGTACCGGAATCTGGACAGGCAGTCATTTTGAGACAGATGATGCAATCATTTTTGTCGGAGCCTGTGGAATCGCGGTGCGCAGCATTGCACCTTACGTGGTAAGTAAAAAATCTGATCCGGCAGTACTGGTGATTGATGAATGCGGGAAATTTGTGATTTCTCTTTTGTCGGGACATCTTGGCGGAGCAAATGAACTCACTCTGGAAGTTGCGGAGCTTCTGGGTGCAGTTCCGGTTGTAACGACAGCGACGGATCTTCATCAGCGATTTGCAGTGGATGTATTTGCAAAAAAGAATTACTGCGAGATTCGGAATATGAAAGCGGCAAAAGAGGCTTCCGCCGCTCTCCTTGCAGGAGAATCTGTCGGATTCTACAGTGAATTTCCATGGAGCGGAGAATTGCCGGAAGGTCTGATAAACTGTTCTCCTGATACAGAAGACAGACCGGAAATTGGAATTGCCGTAACAATACATCCATCCTGTAAACCATTTATATCTACGGTACAGATCATTCCCCGGGTGGTGACACTGGGAATGGGATGCCGCAAAAATAAAGAAACAGAAGCGATTGAAGAGGAAGCTTCTGTCTGCCTGACGGACGCGGACATATACAGACAGGCAGTAGAGAAGCTGGCAAGCATTTCTATTAAAAAAGAGGAACCGGGTCTTCAGAAACTTGCGAAGGAATGGGGAATCCCGTTCGTCACATTTGAGGAAGAAGAACTGAATCATGCAGAAGGGGAATTTACCTCTTCGGAATTTGTAAAAACGATCACAGGCGTGAATAATGTCTGTGAAAGAAGTGCAGTCCTGGGCGCGGAGCAGGGCGGCCTGATAAAAAATAAGACTGGGAGAAACGGCGTGACGACTGCGCTTGCACTCCGGAACTGGGAGGTTCATTTTGAATAAAATATATGTAGTTGGAATCGGACCGGGAGGCTGTGATCAGATGACCGGTATCGCAATGAATGCTTTAAAGGACAGTGATACGATCATTGGATATACCGTATATGTGGATCTTGTAAAAGATACATTTCCTGATAAAGAATATCTGACCACGCCGATGAAAAAAGAAGTAGACCGATGCGTGCTGGCTTTTGAAGAAGCCATGAAGGGAAAACGTGTTTCTATGATATGCAGCGGAGATGCCGGGGTTTACGGTATGGCGGGTCTGATGTATGAAGTAGGAGAGAAATATCCGGAAGTAGAGCTGGAGATCGTTCCGGGAGTAACTGCAGCACTTGGCGGGGCGGCAGTTCTTGGGGCACCTCTGATCCATGATTTTTGTCTGATCAGTCTGAGTGACCTTCTGACACCGTGGGAAAAAATTGAGGCGAGACTGCTCGGCGCATCTCAGGCAGATTTTGTGATCTGTCTCTATAATCCGTCCAGTAAGAAACGTCATGATTATCTGCAGAAAGCCTGTGATCTGATGATGCAGTATAAATCTCCGGAGACGGTTTGTGGAACGGTATGCAATATCGGAAGAGAAGGCGAAGAGTATCATGTTATGACACTGAAAGAGCTTCGTGATACAAAAGTTGATATGTTCACAACGGTGTTTATCGGAAACTCTCAGACAAAAGAGATTAATGGCAAGATGGTAACTCCAAGAGGATATCGGAATGTATAAAGCGATCGTATTTGCAGGTACAACAGAAGGGTATGAGATCAGCCGCTTTCTGGCTGAAAATAAAGTGCCTGTACTTGTCTGTGTTGCAACCGAATATGGTTCAAAATCCCTGAAAGAAAATGAATTTCTGAGAATTCAGGCAGAGCGCCTGGATAAAGAACAGATGCAGAAACTTTTTGCGAAGGAAAGACCGGAACTGGTTCTGGATGCAACCCATCCTTATGCAGCAGAGGTGACGGTAAATATTCGTGAAGCCTGCAAAAACACAGACTGTTCTTACATGAGAGTCCTCCGTGAGGCAGGTGCTCATAAAGAGGCTGTTTATGTAGAAAATACGCAGGAAGCAGTTTCCTATCTGAAAACCACAACAGGAAATGTCCTGCTCACGACCGGAAGCAAGGAGCTTTCTGCTTATACAGAAATTCCGGATTATCAGAACAGGCTGTTTGCAAGAGTTCTTTCTATTCAGAATGTGATTGAAGTCTGCCGTTCTCTGGGATTTGAGGGCAGAAATCTGATCGCCATGCAGGGACCTTTTTCGAAAGAACTGAATGCGGCGATGCTGCGTCAGTATGATTGTCGTTATCTGGTAACAAAAGATTCCGGAAAAGCCGGCGGTTTTGAGGAAAAGATCAATGCAGCCATAGAATGTGATGTCACTCCGGTAATCATCGGGCGGCCGTTAAAAGAAGAAGGTTATTCTGTAAAAGAATGTAAACACATGCTGGCAGAGAAGTTTCAGCTTCATCCAGAACAGCATGTAACGCTTCTTGGAATTGGCATGGGAAGTGAAGAGACACTGACTGTTCAGGGTAAGAACGCAGTACAGCATGCAGACCTGATCATTGGAGCCAGAAGGATGGCGGATGCAGTGGCGCTTCCGGGACAGAATGTCTTTTATGAATACAGAAGTGCTGAGATTGCAGATTACATTAAAACTCATCCGGAATATGCAAGAATTGTGATCGCACTGTCCGGTGACGTCGGATTTTACAGTGGTGCAAAAGGACTTTTGAAAGCACTGGCTGGAAAGGCAGAAGTGATCTGTGGTATTTCATCCGTAGTCTATTTTATGTCCAGAATAGGGCTTTCCTGGGATGATGCAAAAATTGTCAGTGCACATGGACGAGCCTGCAATCTGGTATCCCTGATCCGGACAAATCAAAAAGTTTTTGCAATTCTTGGGACATCAGACGGAGCCGCAAAACTGGCAAAGAAATTGACGGATTATGGAATGGGAGAGGTGCAGCTTTACATTGGTGAAAATCTGTCTTATGAATCAGAAAAGATTTTTGTAAAACAGGCGAAAGATCTGACTGATTATGAGGGTGATGCATTAAGCGTAGTCTGTGCATGGAATCCGGATGCAAAAGCAGCACCGGTTACACACGGGCTTCCGGACGATGCGTTTATCCGTGGGAAAGCACCAATGACCAAGACCGAGGTGAGAACGGTTTCACTTGCAAAGCTTTGCCTTAACGAGGAATCCATCTGTTATGACATCGGGGCGGGAACCGGATCTGTATCCGTGGAGATGGCACTTCGTGCCAGCCAGGGTAAGGTTTATTCTATCGAAAAGAAAGAAGATGCGCTTGCACTTCTGGAAGAAAATAAGAAGAAATTCGCACTGAATCATATGACGATCGTACAGGGAACTGCTCCTGAGGCAATGGAAGAACTTCCTGCACCTACACATGCTTTTATCGGCGGATCTTCCGGCAATATGAAAGAAATTATGGAACTCCTTCTGAAAAAGAATCCGCAGGTGCGTATGGTCATAAACTGCATCACACTGGAAACTGTCGGGGAGGCACTTTCCTGTATAAAGGAGATGCAGACGGAACGCTCTGAATGGAACTGGGAGAGTGAAGTTGTGCAGCTTGGTGTTGCCAGATCTAAAGAAATTGGCAGATATCATATGATGATGGGAGAAAATCCGATCTATATTATTACCATACAGGCACATGAGAAGGAGAACTGCGAATGAAGATACCAAGAATTCTTCTGGCAGCGGGGGCCAGTGGAAGCGGAAAGACGCTGATTACCTGCGGACTTTTGCAGGCACTGGTAAATCGTGGGATGAAGACAGCTTCTTTTAAATGTGGACCGGATTATATTGATCCGATGTTTCACAGTCGTGTTATAGGAGCAAAGTCGTGGAACCTGGATACGTTTTTTACAGGCAGTGAGACTACAAAATATCTGTTGTGTGAGAATGCAGCAGACTGTGAGATTTCTGTGATGGAAGGCGTTATGGGATTCTATGACGGTGTTGCAGGGACAACAACGAAGGCGAGTGCTTATGATCTGGCATCGGTCACCGATACACCTGTGATCCTGATCGTAAACAGCAGGGGGATGAGCGTTTCACTTGCTGCCTATGTAAAGGGATTTATGGAGTACCGAAAAGACAGTCATATTCAGGGTGTGATCTTTAATCAGATGTCTCCGATGTTATATCCGAGAATGAAAGAACTTCTGGAGAGGGAGCTGGATATAAAGGTACTCGGCTATGTCCCAAAAGTCGAGGATTGCGTGATCGAGAGCAGACATCTTGGACTTGTGCTTCCGGATGAGATTCCGGAATTAAAGCAGAATCTTCAGAGACTGGCAGAAGTACTGGAAAAAACTCTGGATATTGATGCAATCATTCAGCTTGCCGGCAGTGCACCGGAGATAACAGCGAAGGAACCTGAAACAGAGTTCTGCCTGGACCATCCACTTCGGATCGGTGTAGCAGATGACGAAGCGTTCTGTTTTTTCTATGAAGATAATTTCAGACTTTTAAGGAAGATGGGAGCAGAACTGGTACGTTTTTCTCCAATCAGGGATGCAGAACTTCCTGCTTATCTGGATGGACTGCTTTTATATGGCGGTTATCCGGAATTAAACGGAAAAGAACTGGAAAGAAATATATCCATGCGGAATGCGATACGAAAAGCAGTCACGGGTGGCATGCCGTGTATGGCAGAATGTGGGGGCTTTATGTATCTTCATGAAGAGATGGAAGCAATGGATGAAAACTTTTATCACATGGCAGGTGTGATTCCGGGACGG
>CAVFJK010000099.1:965-2058 GCA_963622815.1 Ruminococcus bicirculans (ex Wegman et al. 2014) | reverse complement strand
ATCGAACACCGCGGCTGAATCGTTTTGGCTATGTGACATTAACACAGAATCAATCAGTAATGGGATCCGATTCGCTTGGAGAGATTCCGGCTCATGAATTTCATTATTTTGATTCTGAAAACTGCGGAGAGGCATTTCATGCAGCAAAACCGGAGAGTAAAAGAGCCTGGGAGTGCATTCATGGTACAGAGACCATGCTTGCAGGATTTCCACATCTGTATTATTACGGAAATCCAAAAGTCGCAGAGGCTTTTCTTAAGGAATGCATGAAGTACCACAGCAGACGGGGAGAGTGACAGAGTTGATATACGCATACCATACAATTGCCCTGGCAGCAGGGTTTATCTTAGATCTGATATTCGGAGATCCCAGATGGCTGTACCATCCGGTGTGCCTGATCGGGAAACTGATCTCCATCTTTGAAAAAGGAATCCGGAAACTGTTTCCAAAAACAGAAAAGGGAGAACTGGCAGGAGGCCTGGTTGAAGTGATTCTCATCTGTGCAGTTTCTCTGCTCATTCCGGCATTTATCTTATATTTCCTGTACATACACCTTCCGTGGCTTGGCGTGATACTGGAGACTTTCTGGTGTTACCAGCTTCTGGCTACAAGATCGCTCCGTGACGAGAGCATGAAGGTATATGATGCCCTTAAAAAAGGAACAATCCAGGATGCACGTCATGCGGTATCCATGATCGTTGGACGTGATACTGCTGAACTTACTGAGAAGGGTGTAACGAAGGCAGCAGTGGAGACGGTAGCAGAAAATACATCGGACGGAGTCATTGCACCGATGGTCTATATGGCAATCGGCGGTGTTCCGTTAATGTTCCTGTATAAAGGAATCAATACCATGGATTCCATGCTGGGCTATAAAAATGATAAATATCTGTATTTTGGAAGATGTGCAGCAAAACTGGATGATGCTGCAAATTATCTTCCGTCCAGGATTTCCGGAGCTTTAATGGTTGCAGGGGCATTTGTGATCGGACTTGACAGCAGAAATGCTTCAAGGATTTTTAAAAGGGACAGCAGAAATCATGCCAGTCCGAATTCAGCACAGACAGAAGCTGCCATGGCGGGAGCATTGGAT
>CAVFJK010000099.1:0-955 GCA_963622815.1 Ruminococcus bicirculans (ex Wegman et al. 2014) | reverse complement strand
AAATTATATGAGAAACCAACAATTGGAGATGCAATCAGGGAAATAGAGACAGAAGATATCCGCTATGCGAATCGTCTGATGTATGCGACGGCGATTCTGGGTGTGATCTTATGTATTCTGTTCCGGGTACTGTTTCTGCAGGGACTCATTTGACTTTATGTTTATACAAAATGCCTGTAACAGGGCGCGAAAAGGAGAAAAAGAATGACGAAGCACGTACATGGCGGCAATATTTATACTTATAAGAACTGTCTGGATTTTTCGGCAAACTGTAATCCGCTTGGAACGCCGGAAAGTGTAAAGCAGGCGGTACGTGACAGTCTCGAATGTATTAAAGATTATCCACAGGTCGGATATGCACCTCTTCGGGAGGCAATCGCAAACTACGAAGGGGTGACGCCGGAATCTGTGATCTGTGGAAATGGAGCAGCAGAGCTGGTATTTTCTCTGTGCCAGGCGGTAAAGCCAAAGAAGGCACTGATTTCGGTTCCTACTTTTGCAGAGTATGAACAGGCACTTTTAAGCTGTGGCTGTGAGGTGGAACATGTGCTTCTTCGAGAAGAAGACGGATTTGATCTGCAGGAAAGTTTTATTAACTGGCTGCACAGAGATCTTGATATGGTATTTTTATGCAATCCAAATAATCCGACAGGAATTCCAATCGAACGGGATTTCCTTTTTCAGGTCCTGCGCGTGTGCAGAGAAATGGATATTCTTCTGGTCGTAGATGAATGTTTCCTTGATTTTATGGAAGAGCCGGGCAGATATACGCTTAAGGCGCAGCTGTCCAGATACCATAATCTCTTCCTTTTGAAAGCATTTACCAAGCGTTATGCGATGGCAGGGATCCGACTAGGATATGGCATTACAGAAAATGCAGAACTTCTTGATGCGATGACACAGGTGACGCAGCCATGGAATATTTCTGTCATGGCGCAGGCGGCCGGTATTGCGG
>CAVFJK010000098.1:5711-10337 GCA_963622815.1 Ruminococcus bicirculans (ex Wegman et al. 2014) | reverse complement strand
GCATTCTATATTGCCATGTCTCATGTTTGATCCTATTATGATAATGCTGTCTCGTACGCGCAAAAATATTGTTAGATTCCCCGACATATACATCATACTTATTCGTTTCTGGCCAGTTGTGAATGTATACCGTCGGGAAATTCATGATGATATCTTTTGTATCTTCTGCCTCACTTGATTTGATGTCCTTCTCAAATTCCGCCAGTGCAGTTTCATTGTCTTTTATTTTTCTGATGATTGGTTTTGTGATGTTCCCAGAATTCATGTATCTTTTCTCCAACTTAATAGTTCCTTTATCTGATTCCAAGTATCTATTAATGGTTCCAATGTATCTCTTATGGAACTATTAGTATTCATTTTGCCTTATTACGGAACTATTAGTATCTATTATGATTATTTTTTTCATATCTGGTTGCTGGTCCACTTCCCAGCTTCTGAAGTATTCCATTCTTTGTCATTTTTTCAAGAAGTTTCCTTGCCCCCGCTTTTGTTTGATAGCCACATATACTTGTTACAATTTGTGTTGTGATACTACCATTTAATTCTATATAATCTATAATTTTTTGTTCTTTTATATTTCTCATTGGATGCAAATCATCTGAATTGTATTCATTTTCTTTTCTCAAATCTGCTGCTCCTGGAATATACACAATCTGTCCCACTTCAAGCTGGAGTGTCACACGTTCTGCTCGCAGTGAAATATCATATACTGGTTTTTCCCAGTTCTGTTCTTCCCATGCAGTCATAATCTTATCCACACCACTTCCAGCACGTTCACCCACATTGACAAAACCAAATATTTTCAATAAATTAGGATTTCGTGGATCACTATTTCCGCCTGCATAAAATTCTTCTTTTGTAATACGGATTGTTCCCGGATTTGAAATTGTAATTGTTTTTCCGTGCTTCACAATGACAATCCCACGCTTGCCATAGTAATTCGCATGTACCAGTGCATTTGCAACGGCCTCACTTAAAGCATCATGTACCTCTACTCGATCCACACGTACACCCTCTCGACGTTTTACAAAAGGCACTGCCACATCATCATCAATTCTCGTAGTCACTTTATAAAAAAAGTCAAATAAATTACCACTCCAATCACCTTCATTAGAATGAGTGCGATATAGCCACCGTACCTTTTTATCATCACATTCTTCTCTGTAATCCAAAAAATAGTCAGGAAATACGTCTGTAATACGATCTGCATCTCCAAACATCAATATTCCTGCTACAGTTGGAGATACTGTTCCTTTTTTATTTTTAGCTGCCGCTTTTAATTTAATGAGAAATTCATCTTTCATTAATTTATTCCATGGATGCCCTTCATGCAATTGCTCAAAAATAATTCTATATCCCTTAATCGTATCAGTATTTAATGCATCCAATTCCATATCTTCCAATATCTCAGAATCTACAGAAATATCTCTCTGATCTGCAAACATAGCCCTAACCGCAGCTTCTGTACATAGAAAATCTCCTTCAAAGTCTCTTCTGTAAGTTCCCTTTATTGGATCTGTTCCAACATACACAGGCTTATCATGTCTATCTGCTGCCGGTACATCTATTTCCAGCAATTTTTTTCCTTCACACTCTACAATTTTTACATGATGATTTAAGAGTATGTTTTTCGATATTTTATTTCGATCATTTAAGACACTCCAGAAATTTTTCTGATATTTTGCAATCTGTCTGTCAGTTAATCCATTTACAGTAAACGAATCTCTATGTTCTTTTATACCAAGAAGTATGGTTCCACCATCTGTATTTGCAAATGCCGAATAGGTCTCCCATATACTCTCTGGAAGCCCTCCCTCTGCCAGTTTACATTCACGCTCATGGTTTTCATCTAATTGTAATGTATCTAAAAATTCTCTTTTCAAATGAATAACCTCCACACAATTTATTTCCTGTAAGTTTCTTTTAATTAATTATAGCATTTAAGTAATTCTGTCTCAATTATTGTTTTTCGTTTTCAATTAAAAAAGACACCAACCGCAGTCAGTGTCTTTCTCTCCTCTCAACTATTCTCTTCCCTCACACAAACATCTCATACAATCCCACCATCACCGGCATGGTCGCGATCGACAGCAGTGTCGTGAGTACATACAGGGAGCTGGCATATGCAGCATCTTTATCGTACAGCTGTGCCATGGATGTTATAGTCGCACAGGCAGGTGTTACGGATGCGAGATACACGGTCAGGAGGATCTGTTTGGAATCGCTTATTCCTGTAAATGTGTTCATTATTTTCATTAAAATCAGTACAAATATCGGATAAATAATCAACCGCAGCACTGTAGAAACATAGTTTCTTTTCTTGGTAAATACAGTCTTGAGGGGTACTTCTGCGATGACCATGCCTGCAAGTAGCATGCCAATCGGACCGATCATATTGTTCATCATATTCATGACATCCTGCACGCCCGACGGCAGTTGGATTCTGCAGACAAACATCAAAACTCCGACTATAATCGAAATGATATTTACGTTCAAAAATACCTTTTTCCACTCTAATTTTTCTTCTTCGCAGAGCATGTTTTTTCCATGCGTCCAGATCAGGATCAACTGTACAGCAATATATGCGCTGGAGTAAATGACGTATTCCTGACCGAGTAATTCCAGCACCAGAGGAATTACCAGAATACCGGCATTTGAATAAATAACAGTTGCGCGTTCAATCACATCCAAATGCAGTATATTTTTTATGATTGCTGTAAGTACCAGAAACAGGATATGTACAAGGACTGCTGCCACACATGCCAGGAGCAGTCCCCTCTGTACATCCGGTGTATATTCTACCTGAAAAGCATTTAAAATCACGCATGGGATAACCAGATAAACCATGACTACGGATATGCTTTTGCTCTCTGATGACTTCATAAGTCCTGCTTTTACAACCGCATATCCCATGAGCATGATTGCAAAAAGCTTTGCGATTTCTTCCATTAGTAATAAACTGATCTGCATATTTTGTCCCCTCTTTTCTGATGTCTGTTATCAGTTTTTATTCAGATTTTCTCCCTCAAATACTTCCTCACTACTTCAAATCCACCGCTCGGCACGCAGAATTTATCTCTGCATTTCTTACATTCTTCGTAGGTTTCTTCGAGGTCGAACCACTCTACGGCTTCTACTTCTTCTTTCTGTAAAACCAGATCTTCAATATTTACCGGCTGGTCGTAGATATACACAAATGCAAGTTCTTCATCGCGGAACATCTTGCCGTGAAATTCTTTTGCAAAGGAAATCTGGAAGGTTCCTGCGAAGTGAAGCTGTTCTGGTTCTGCGTGAATTCCGAGTTCTTCTTCGAGTTCGCGTAATGCGGATTCGAGGGGTTCGTCGCCTGCCTGAATATGTCCTGCGGAGGAGGTGTCAAACATTCCCGGAAAAGAATCTTTATTCATAGAACGCTTTTGGAGCAGCACCTGCACGCGCCCTTCTTTTTCGCGAAGAATCCATATATGTGCGGTCCTGTGTGGGATGCCTTCTGCGTGTGCTCTTTCGCGTGTGACAGTCTCACCCGTCGGATTTCCTTCTTTATCTATTACATCAAATATTTCCATTTATATATCCTCGTTTCCAAATCTCTTGCCAAAAGCTCTACTCCGTCTTCTCATCCTCGTTTTTCATCTGTGCGCGTGCTTTCCTCGCAATCCCTGAATTGCTGTTCATAATGCTTGCACGTGTAATTTTATCGTTTCCAAACTTCTGACGAATCGCGTCCATTGTCGCATCAAGTTTTCTTTTTCGTTCTTTCTTTTCGTTGTCTTCAAACAACGATAACTGTTCGAAGCTCTCATCCGTAAGGTTCATCAGTGCAACACCGATCAGTCGCAGTGGCTCACCTTTCCAGGCTTCTGTAAAGAGCTTTTTCGCATTCTTATAAATCTCATCGGTTGTGTCTGTTGCATTTGAAAAAGTTGTCTGATGAGACTTGTTTTTGAAATCCAGGGTTCGGAATGTCACGGATACGGAGGTGCATTTTTTCCCTTTTCGGCGCATTCTTGTTGCTACAATATCACACTGTTCGAGCAGTATCGGAAGTACCTGATCTACTGAAACAATATCATCATTAAAGGTGCTTTCCACGCTGAATCCTTTTGCCTCATCGGGCTGTGCTTTTACCGGAGAGTCATCGATTCCGCAGGCATATTGATACAGCTGATGGCCCGCTTTATTCCCCAGTAATGCCTGAATCTCACTCTCTCGTGCATGTGCCATATCGTCAATCGTATGAATACCAGCTTCTGTCAGTTTCTTCTCGGAAGCCTTACCCAGAAACAACAGATTTCGCACCGGCAATGGCCACATTTTTGTCGGAATTTCATCCGGAAAAAGGGTATGTACTTTATCTGGTTTCTCAAAATCGGATGCCATTTTTGCCAGCAATTTGTTCGTAGAAATTCCTATATTAACGGTAAATCCAAGCTCATTTCGAATCTTGTCTTTAATCTCATGGGCTGTCTGAATCGGATCCGGATAGATCAGTGAAGTCCCGCTCATATCAAGAAAAACTTCATCTATAGAAAAGGATTCCATCACAGGCGCATAGGAAGCACAGATTTCTTTAAACGCTTTGGAGCACTTGATATATAGTTCAAAATCGCTCTTTACAATGACAAG
>CAVFJK010000098.1:547-5631 GCA_963622815.1 Ruminococcus bicirculans (ex Wegman et al. 2014) | reverse complement strand
CTTGATATACAGTTCAAAATCACTCTTCACAATGACAAGTTCCGGACATTTCCGGACTGCCATTGCCATCGGTTCCCCGGTCGTAATTCCATATTTTTTCGCCGGAATCGACTTCGCCACAACGATTCCTGTACGCTTCTTCGGATCACCGCCAATACAGGCCGGAATGTCTCTGAGATCCGGTAAGCCCTGTTTCACTCTGCGTGCAGATTCCCACGAAAGGAATGCACTGTTTACATCTATATGAAAGATTAGTCGCTCCATATTTTCACTCTTATTCTTTTTTCTGGTATTTCGTCCGCAGCAGCCACTTCTGATCAATCACTTTTACATCCTCTCCGAAACGGATATGCAACGTCACAGAACCTGCTGACTGTTCAATTTTCTCTATACATCCATCACCGAATTTCGGATGCTTTACCTGCTCTCCAACTTCGTACTGCACGATACTCGCCTGGCTGCTCTTATGCTCCTGCTGCCGCCGATAGGTATCGCGAATCGCCACAGTCTTATCATGAATCGGACTTTTGAGTTTCTTTTCATAATCATGTTTCATCAGTGCCTCGCCCGCTTTATAATACGGTGTCGGGGCCGCTCCAACCAGAGAACAACAGTATTTCCAGGCACTTCCATGAAGTCCCGGCTGCCACTGATATTCTCTCGGGATCGTGATGTGGTGTTCCATATAATGAGCATATTCATGCTTATAAAGATCCATTCTGTCCTCTTTTTTCAGAGGATTTTTTACCCCATATCCAACGAAAAGAAGTGAAAAATGGAAGTGTTCTTTCTCGTGATGCCCGGCTCTTGTATAGGAACCAAGTGTGTCTGTTTCAAAACCGAATGTAATCGGTATCTGTGCTCCACGCAGATAATATTTCTTATCCAGTTCCCGGTAGAGGGCACGGATCTGTGCTGTTAAAATTGTCGTTTCTTTCTGTAACGTCGCATACAGATCTGTATAGTTTCTGTCGTCCATGATTTCTCCATTTATATTTCATTCACTGATTCTCTATCATATACTGAACTGTTCATCTTGTAAACTGTAAATATGCCAAAAAACAGGACAACACGTAGCCTTCACCACTGCTGTCCCATTTTCATCTCATTTATCTTTTACTGCAGATACTGATTAGATTTCCAGATTACGCTCACCAGTCGGGCGATACAAGCCTTCAGATCTTCAATCTTAAGTGTTCCATCTGCCAGTTCTTTACGCATATTATCATGGTCGCCAAAGCATCCCGGCATAACCAGGTCATTACCAGATCTCATACAACCGGATGCTGTACATTTCTCGTCAACCTCTGTGGTTGTCCAGTCTGTCATGATCAGCCCTTTAAAGCCCCACTCATTTCGTGCTGCTTCTGTACAGAGATCATAGTTATTTGCTGCATGAACACCATTGATCAGATTATAACTCGTCATAATGGACATCGGCTGAGATTCTTTTACTGCAATCTCAAATCCTTTCAGGTAAAGTTCGCGGAATGTTCTCTCTGATACAACGCTGTCGGAACCCATACGGTTATCTTCCTGGTTGTTGCATGCAAAATGCTTAATCGTTGTGCCACATCCGTAATTGGACTGTACACCCTCTGTCATGGCTGCTGCAATCGTTCCTGCTACATATGGATCTTCGGAATAATATTCAAAGTTTCTTCCGCAAAGTGGATTTCTGTGGATGTTCATACCTGGTGCCAGCCAGAGTGTCACTCCAAAGTATTCCATCTCTGTGCCGATCATTGCACCTACTTCATGGATCAGTTTCTGATCCCAGGTCTGTGCCAGAAGGGTTCCAACCGGAATTGCGGTACAGTACTGATAGTATCTTTCTCCCGGAAGTTCCTTTGAATCATCATAGAATAATCCACCTTCCAGACTGAACTCGAATGGCATTGTAACAATGCTGCCTTCATTTACATGATAATACTTCATAAGACGAAGACCTGCCGGTCCATCTGCCAGAACAATACTTGCCAGCCCTTTATCAAAAGCACATCTGTGTGTTTCTCCTGCAGAACCCGGAACGGAAATTCCTGCTGCACCAAGGTTTCCGCCCTGTGCCTTACCCGGATCTCCCGCTGCCAGATCGATCAGTTCTTCTTCAGATAACGTGTCTACAAACTCTTTTGCTTCTTTTTCATAAAGGTCTGCATTCTTCTTATACTCAATAACTTCTGTTGAAAAATCTGCTGCATGCAGTTCCACAACCGTCAGTTTTTCCTCCTGTGCCTGCTGCTCTGTTGCTTTTTCACGTACAGCGGTTCTTCCTGTATCCTGGTTCAGCTCTTCCAGTTCCTGTTTCAGCGGGAACAGATTTTTCACCTGACGAAGAATGACCTCATTATCCAATTTTACCCCGCCACAGAGCTTCGCGGATGCAAGACTGTTACCAATCCAGATACCGTAGAAACCACTTTCCAGAATCCATGCAGCTCTCTTTTCATCATAGGATGTCAGCTGATCTACAGAAATCTCCAGAGATACTTTTTCACACTCTCCCGGTTTCAATTCGGATGTTTTCGCATAAGAAACCAGGCGACGTGCTTCCTTCTCCAGGATACCTCCCGGAAGTGAAACATAAATCTGTACCACTTCTTTTCCGGAAACCTTACCGATATTTTTCAACTGTGCAGACACCTTGATCTTACCGTCACTTACACTTTCCAGACTGTAGTCGTTTATCTCAAAGTCTGTATAGGAAAGTCCATATCCGAATCCATAACGAACCGGTATCTCAAAAGTATCAAAATAACGATACCCTACATAGACTCCTTCTTTATAAACTTCTGTCTCAACATTTCCGTTATTATGGGAAAATGTCTCTGAATTCGGGTAATCCTCATATTTATAAGCCCATGTATCCGTCAGCTTTCCGGACGGAGTTACTTTTCCGGAAACCACGTCAGCAAATGCATTTCCGCCTTCCATTCCCGGCTGCACGATAGTCAGAAGTGCTTTGATATTCTTAAACTCGTCCATAAAAGAAAGGTCTACCTGTGCACCCGCATTGATCACTACGATCACGTCGCGATAATATGCGCAGATATCAGCCAGCATCTGATGCTCTTCATCTTTCAGATAATAATCTCCTTTATCTGCTGTGCGATCAGCACCTTCCCCGGCAATACGGCTGAGTACATAGATTGCTGTATCAGTATCTTCACCCTCTGCCGGTTTCCGGATCAGATCACCTGCCGGCATGATAAATGGTGTTGTACTGTAGACAGAAAAGAAATCCATCGTGTCTGCACCGGCTCCTGTTCTGGAAAGAATATCATTCTTCCAGTCCTGACGTGCCTGATCATAAATCTTATCGTAGCTGTTGATCCATTCTTCAGTAGTCACCTGAAAACCGGCATTTTTCATTCCCTGACAGATAGAAATTTTTTCTCTCTCATTAACATCACCGGAACCAGTACCGCCCTTGATTGTCTTTCCTGCTCCTGCACCATAAATGGCAACTGCACTTCCTGCTTTCAGAGGAAGAACGTGGTCTTCGTTTTCCAGAAGAACAATACCCTCTGCTGCGGCACGGCGGGCAAGCTTACGATGTTCTGTTTCCCATGGCTGAATCTCCGGATTCGTTGTTCCGGAAAATGTTCTTTCTTTTAAAGTACGTGTCATGATTATTCCTCTCCGATAAAGTCTGCAAATGTTTCTTTTATAAGTTCTTCATCGTCCATGTCAGCATTCAGGATCAGCGGTTTGCTTAAATCCAGACTGAAGATTCCCATAATGGATTTTGCATCTACATAATATTTACCGCTCTGCAGATCCATATCACAGTCAAATTTACTGCAAAGTTTATTGAATTTATCTGCGTCCTGCATGGATACGATCTTTACTGTTAATTTTACCATAATCTGACTCCCTTTTCACGCTTTTATTCAGGCGGTTCTTTCGATCCGCCCGTTATATTGTTTATTTAGTTAAAGTATTTTCTGAGAAGATAAGTCGGTGTGCAGCTCCATGCGTGGCAGTAGCTGTTTACAATACTGCTTCCATATGGGGATTCTGCCGGATTTTCCGGATTGTAGAGTTCCCAGAAAGTATCTGCTCCATGTCCGATCATGCCGCCCCAGTAGTATTTCATATAATCCATTGCCTGGTTTTTTTTGCCGCACATCAGAAGTGCTTCTACATAATGATGGTTCATGTACGGAGAAACCATTCCCTTTTCCGGTTTCAGCTCATCCAGTTTATCGAGCATTGCACTGCCCTCTTCGATACTGACTGCACCTGCGAGGATCAGCCATACCTGGCTTGCATAGTTGATCTGTTTTTCATCACCGCTTACAAACAGGCCAGTTTCTTCATCCAGAAGATATTTCTTTGCGGATACTGTCTTTTCTTCTGCTTCTTTTTTAAGCTCTTCTGCTTTATCTGTATCTCCAAGGATTTCGGCAATCTTCTGTACCTTTTTTGCACAGTAGATGTAAACGCCCTGCATAGCAGTCTGTTTATTCAGGCCCTCTGTCCAGTCGATGAAGCCCCAGAAGCCTTCGCCGTTTTTCATCAGATCTTTCTCATCGAACTGCACTCCGGCGATCTCCATCTGACGGTAAGCACATTTGCTTAAATCTGCCAGAGTTTCTCTGTCGCCAGATGCTTCATAATAATCCAGAAGTGTTGCTCCAAAGAACATAGAGTAATCCAGAAGGAACGTATCATCTACGATGAATTTCGGTTCTGTGAACAGGCAGGCACTTACCTGACCGTTATCTTTCGTCTGTCCTGCGAACAGGTACAGGCATCTTTTGACCAGATCTATGTTGTGGAATGTTTCGTAGTTTGCAAGTGCCTGAAGTCTCAGGTCTCCGAGCCACAGACGGCGGTCTCTCTTCGGTCCGTCCTCAAAAACGGACTGCATGCAGTTGTGCAGGGTACGAAGGCTCACTCTGTCCAGTTTATGGATCATTTCGTCATCGCTCTCTACCGGTTTCACATCTTCCATACGAACAGAAGAAACACTGGTGCAGTACACATCTTCCACTACCATCTGCCATTTCAGGGAGGTGTCAATTGCCTCGATCTCCATGTAACGGAAGGCGTATCTTCTTGGAAGTTTCAGTTCTGCC
>CAVFJK010000098.1:0-396 GCA_963622815.1 Ruminococcus bicirculans (ex Wegman et al. 2014) | reverse complement strand
GGAAGGACATCGATATGGATGAATTCTTCCTGGATCCAGCCACGGCTGATCCATCCGTCATAATCTGCGGAATCCTCGGTCATTTCCTTTGCGATCTCACCGAATTTCAGTCTGAAAAATGCTGGTGAATCCTGCGGGCTTCCTACGGAATTCAGTTTCAGGGTGACATAGCCTACCTGATGGTCTCCGAAATCCAGGCAGATCTTGTCGCCTTTTGCCATATGATAGGTGGAAAGATTTTCGATATCATCTTTTTTGCGGACATCCGGATAAATGTCCTCTGTTTTTACGATATCTACGATAGAAACAGGACGAACTACTGTCTTGATCAGTTCCGGTACACATGCTTCTGCTTTTTTTACAAAATCATCATTAGTCACGCGGACCATGTTAAGG
>CAVFJK010000097.1:3425-8564 GCA_963622815.1 Ruminococcus bicirculans (ex Wegman et al. 2014) | reverse complement strand
CTACTGAACCGGCAGCTCCGGTGATCAGCTGTATTACGATAGTTGTATTCAAAGTCCCAGCCTCCCAAACAGAATAATAGCACACATAAATCCAAGTGCCAGTGCCGCAGCAAGAAGTAAAGCCGCAATCAGACGTATGATTCCGGATAGCGTATCTCCGATCAACACATCCCGGATAGCGTTTGTCGACATAAGCCCCGGAATCAGAAGCATAATGTCACCGATCATAATCTTGTCCATATGAAGAAACGGACAGATCAAAGTAAGCCCACAGATAAGACATCCTGTAAGAAAAGAGGCCGAAAACTGAAAGGTCACTTCATTCATACACACCTGTCGAAAATATTGCTGTAATCCCCAGATCAGAGCAGCTCCAATTCCTGCTGCAATCGCATCCGGAATACTTCCGCCATAAAAAAGGGCAAAACTGCAGGCTGCCAGAAGGCTTCCCAGAAGTTTCCATGTCGACTTCGGTTTATCTGCATTGATTTTCTCAAATTCTTTTCGAAGTTCTGCCGCTGAAACAGGATGACTGCAGAAACGTCGACTCAAATCATTCAATTTTTCCAATTTCGTAAAATCGTTTCCACCATCTTCACGGATCCGGCGGGTCTGTGTCCTCGCTCCTTCTCCGGGAAATTCCATTGTGATCACAATACTGGATGTGATTACAAAAACATTCATCTGAGTGGCACCACAGGCATAGCCCATTCGATTCAGTGTATCTTCCACTCGGAAAATCTCCGCACCGCTGTTCAGCAGTGCATCGCCCATATCAAGAAAAACATGCAAATAATCTTTGGCTGTCTGCATAGAGATTTCCTCCTTTGAACTTATTGTACTATAAGATATATTTTTCAGCAACAAAAAGAGCTGCCCATTTTCAGGCAACTCTTTATCAATTAGCAATTTATTCTTTTGTTGACACAGAAAGAAATACCGTGCCTACCACAAATGCAAACCCAACCAGGTCAACCACCGTAAATTTCGTTTCAAGTACCAGTGCCGAAAGAAGTGTTGCAGATGCGGGTTCCAGGCAGCCAAGTAATGTTGATTTCACAGGACCAATATATTTTACGCTCTCGAGAAATACAGAAAATCCGACCGCTGTACCGACTATAACGATGACCGCGATGATGATCCATGCCGGAAGATCCAGATTTTTTGGAAAGATCCACGCCTTCGTAATCAGAGAAAGTACGATTCCTCCGATCAGCATTCCCCATCCTGTGATCGTAAGGTTTCCCCAGATTGCAATGATCGGACGGGACAACAGTGTATAAATAACCACGCCCACTGCTGCAAGAAGTCCAAATGTCAGTCCGGCCGCTGAAACATCCATACTTGTCAGGCTTCCCTTTGTTGCGATCAGATATGTACCGGAAAACGCCAGGATGATCGCCACGATCTGTATCTTGCTCATCATTTTTTTATTCCAGACTGCCATCACGATTGCCATCAAAACAACATTCAGGCTTTGAAGCACGGTAGCCGTAGCAGAGTTCGAATGCTTGATTGCTGCCAGAAATGTATACTGACACAAAAGAAGTCCGGCAAGCGCAAATGCGATCAGCCAGAAAGTATCTTTCCTTTTTGTCCAGATCTTAAAAACCCTCGTATGCTCTTTTCGGAAAGCAAGTATGAGAAGAAGAATTCCCGAAAGCAGCATTCGAACAGAGGTGATCCAGTCCGCACTGAGATCATACTGCGTAAAAAGATACTGGCTGCAGACGCCGGATATTCCCCAGCTGATTCCTCCAAGAATCGCTAACATATAACCCTTGATATTATTACTTTTTTCCATTGAAGTCATCCTCTTTTGTTGATATAGTAATTATAACATTATTCACTGTAACATTATATTGATATTTAATTCGTGTTTATATATCTGTATTTGCATATTTTTATAATAATATTGCTCAATACACGTATATCATATACCTCACAGGTGACTATATGAAAGCAAAAAATATTAACATTGATTCAACAAAACAGGAAATCAGCCAGACAATCCCCGGCTTCCCTGTATCCTGTTACCACAGTAAATTTACTTCTGATACCTATGATTATATTGACTGGCACTGGCATATGGAATTTCAGCTGTGCCTGACCACTCATGGAACTGTAATCTGGAATACGGAATCACATAAAGTCCTGATTCCTGCCGGAGATGGAATCTTCATTAATTCACAACAGGTTCATATGGCAAGGCCACTGGAAAAAGAAGCAGCTTTTTTCTGTATTGATATTCCACCTGATTTTCTTTGTCCGGAAAAAGAAAGTCTTCTTTATCATAAAAGTGTCCGTCCTGTATTGGAAGAAACCAGTCTTGATCACAAAATAATAACCCGCCAGACTTCAGAGGGTACCACAATTCTTATCCTGCTCTCCCAAATGGCAGATGCATTTGACCGGAAATCTGACGGATATGAATTTGATCTGATAAGCAGAGTATTTGTCCTGTGGAAAAATCTTCGACTATATCTTGATGAAGAAATCAAAAATACCACTGTCACGGAAGATGAACGCTTCAAAAAAATGCTCATGTATCTGCGGGAAAATTATGCCTCTGACTTCTGTCTCGATGCCATTGCCGGTCACATCGGACTGAGCCGCAGTGAGTGCTGCCGCTATTTTAAGCGAAAATCAGGACAGACGATTTCTGATTATCTGCGTCAATATCGAATTCACAGAAGCCTCGAGCTCCTTACGGAATCTGACGCTTCTATCTCACAGATTGCACAGTACTGCGGATTTTCCAATCAAAGTTATTACACAAAAGAATTTCGCAGAACGACCGGTACAACACCGAAACAGTATCGTTTAAAAAAAAGAACGTCACCTATCTGACGTTCTTCTTTCTATCCACGGAACTGCAATCATGTTCAATAACGGTAAGATACTTACCGACTGTCTGGGATGTGCTTCCCAGAAAATATAGAATACCAGTGCACCGCACCAGTAGATTGCCAGTATCCAGCTATATTTATCTGTTTCTCTCTTATGCAATGTACAAAGTACTCCCGCCAAGATCAGGATATACAGAATGATGTTGTAAGCCTGCATATAAGCTTTGAATAAAGAGGACTTTTCCCCAGCGAGCCACTCATAGCAGGCTGTTTTTTCCACCACATTTTCTGTGTACTGGGTATACCCATGCGTGCCAAATCCCCACACAATCGCTTCTTTTTTTATCATAAGCTTCAGATTTCCCAGCACCCCATTCTCTCGAAGATGTTCAACAGTGATCGCTGAATCATAGGTATCCATATCCACATGATAGTGATATACCCCGCTCCATGCTGCCTGAAATATCAAAAAACCGCATAACAACGGAATCCCTAATGTAAACAGCTGTTTCCATTGCCTTTTTAACAGAACACACACGCCGGCAGCAAGTAATATAAAAATACTGGTTACACGAATGCACGTAGCAAATCCGAGCAAAAAACCGCCAATCAGAAAGTGTATGACTTTCCAGTGCCTTTTTTTCTTATCGCATCCATAAATAAAGAAACATACACCAGCCATAAGTAATCCGGCTGATATTGTATCTGTATAATAATAAGGCGCATATACGTAAAAAGCAGGATTCGTAAGAAGCAGGGCCATATATACAACCGTTGTACGAATCGTGGTTACCTTTTTCAGAATCAAAAACGCAGCTACATACATGAACAAAATAATAGGTTATTTTTTCTATAGTTTTTTTCATTATCCTCTTCCGTAGCGTGTTGCCAGTTCCAGCATCTCATCCTGAAGTTCTTTCGTAAACTGGCCTTCTTTTAATCTCCACTTCCAGTTCTTTCCAAGTGTGGATGGCTGGTTCATTCGTGCGGAATTGTCCAGTCCCAGGTAATCCTGCATCGGAATGATACAAAGATCTGCTACACTCTGCATTACCAGACAGATCAGATCGTCGCACAGTTCTTTACCGGAATCTTTAAAATTATTCAGATACTGGCGTACCTGTCTTCTCTCTGCCGGGGTAATGTCGTCCAACCAGGAAAGAAGCGTTTCATTATCATGTGTTCCCGTATAAACAACGCAGTTTCTCGGATAATTATGCGGCAAATAATCACTGGCATTTCCAGTATCACGCTCATCAAATGCAAACTCAATGACTTTCATATTCGGATAACCGCTCTCTTCTACCAGTCTCTTAACACTGTCAGTCATGTAACCAAGGTCTTCTGCAATAATCTCTCTGTCGCCAAGGTTTGCAGAAATTGCACGGAACAGATCGATTCCAGGTCCTTTCTCCCACCAGCCGTTTTCTGCGGTCTTGTCACCGTATGGAATTGCATAGTATTCATCAAATCCACGGAAATGGTCAATTCTTACGACATCATACAGACGGAAGCAGTTTGCAATTCGTTTGATCCACCATTCGTAACCGGAATTACGGTGTACTTCCCAGTTATACAGCGGATTTCCCCAGAGCTGACCGGTTGCAGAAAATCCATCCGGCGGGCATCCTGCAACCTGTGTCGGGCAGTTTTTCTCATCGAGCTTAAAAAGCCATGGATTCGCCCAGGTATCTGCACTGTCCATTGCAACGTAAATCGGGATATCTCCGATAATCTGGATTCCTTTTTCATTTGCATAGGATTTCAGTTTCATCCACTGCTGACGGAATTTAAACTGCATATACTCCTGGAATTCAATCTCGAAATACATTTCTTCTCTGTAATAATCCAGTGCATTCTGCCAGCGAAGACGGATATCTTCTGCCCATTCGCTCCACTGAACACCACCGAAGCGTTTCTTCACTGCCATAAAGAGCGCATAATCTTTCAGCCACCATGCCTCTTCTTCCTGGAATTTACGGAATTCCGGGTCCATGTAGATATTGCTTCTTTCATATGCTTTACGAAGAAGAATCATACGTTCCTCGTATAATTTTGCATAATCAACACTTGTTTCATTATCTCCAAAATCAACGCTGTCGCATTCCTTTTTTGTCAGAACACCTTCTTTAATCAGCTCTTCCAGGCTGATAAAATATGGATTTCCTGCAAAAGTAGAGAATGACTGATATGGAGAATCTCCATAGCTGGTCGGGCCCAGCGGCAGGATCTGCCAGTAACTCTGTCCTGCTGCTTTCAGTTCATCCACAAATTCGTATGCTTTTTTATC
>CAVFJK010000097.1:1836-3415 GCA_963622815.1 Ruminococcus bicirculans (ex Wegman et al. 2014) | reverse complement strand
TTTATCAAAACATCCGATACCATATTTTGACGGCAGACTGCTGACCGGAAGCAGTACGCCACATTTTCTTCTCTTTGCCATTTTCTTTCCTCCCTCTTTCTTTTATAAGCACGGAAAACCAGGCGGTGTTTCACGCCCGGTAATCCTACTTTGTCCGTTATACCTATTTTGTCATAGGAAGGTGCGAATCGTCAATGTTCAGAATTGATTGTTTATGTTAAATTTTGAAGATATTTATTAATTCTTCAACAAAGCCAAAAGACCCCACGAACCAGGAAATCATTGATTCCTATGATTTTCTCTCAAATGCCGCATCCACACAGGACTGCACCGGACTGATTCCGGCCGGACCGGTGACTGAAGATGAACTGGAATCCTATGAGGCGGTGTATCATTATCAGCCACCGAAACTCAAAAACCTATCTGAATCTGATGTTAAATGAAAAAGTAACGTAACAGAGGAAACTCCATTCATTAAATCTTAATGAATGGTGTCTCCTCTTAACTTAGTTCATATATGGATATTTTCTATTTCAGAGAATTCCAAATTCCTTCATCAACCGTTCTCTGAAATCCTTATCTTCTGTTGCTTTTTGCAAGTCTTCCAGGCGTTTTTCCTTCAAGAGTTTTGCAGTGAGCACAGACATACGTTCTGTGCCTTCTTCCTTCCCACGCACAACACCATCATCAAAGATCATCTGTCCGATTCTCGTCATCGCAACCGCCTCCTTTACTTCTTCCAAATCTTTTCCTTCCAGAAATTTATCTGCCAGTGTGTAAAGCATTGCCATTGTTTTTTCTGCGGTGATACTTCTTTCTGCTTTACTTAATTTCAGTGATTCCAGGATAATATCTTTACGTTCTATCTCACTGCTCATCAGTGGAGTCAACGCAAGCTGTGCAAAGTCTTCCTCTGTAAATAATTCACTATTCTGTTTCTTTTCCTGCAGCCGTTTCAAAACAGTATCCGCCTCTCTATCTGACAGATATATCGGTATCACCCGATAAGAATACATACCACAGTCTATTTCCGTAACTGTATGCTCTATCCCACCAGAATAGATTACATATGTAATTACATTTTTTCCTGTTTTATGAGATAGTACACTCTCATATGCATGAAATCTGCGAAGATCTTTCTTCCCGGAATCTGTCGTCTGGAATTCTATATGGATATAAAAATCCCCTGTCGTAAGAAATGTAAAATCCATATATAAAGAATGAATCGTCAGTTCCACAAGTTCCGTGATGCCAGATTCTACAAAATCATAGTCTATTCCAAGCGTCTTCAGGATCGTGTCACGAAAATAGTCAAAACCCATTTTCAAAATCGCATCTTCATGTTTTGTATTTGCCATACGGCTTCCTTTCTTTCTTCGTTCAGTATCGTATGCTTTTGTATTTTGAAAATGTCTTTGGTTTATTTATATCTTTATCCATAGAAATTATTTTCTATAGTATACTCTCATCTTTTGTAATATTTAATGCAGGTTCCTCCTTTGAACTTAGTGTACTATAAGCTTCATTTTTCAGCAATGAAAATCTATGATACTCTTTAAAATCCGGATAATATCCACAG
>CAVFJK010000097.1:0-1826 GCA_963622815.1 Ruminococcus bicirculans (ex Wegman et al. 2014) | reverse complement strand
CTCTTCAGAATATCCTTCCGCATTTGCAAGCAGTTCTATTACATCCTTTTTAGTAAAACTAAACTTCAGATTCATTTTATATAAATCCTCAGAAACACTTAATTGTTCATCAAAATCATTACATATCGTTTTCGCCTGAACACTGTCCATGAGTGCATAAATATCCCCTGACAATGGATAATCCATTGTTATGTCAGCCAACAAACCTGCCCCATTATCAAAAATCGGACAGTATGCATAATCTCCCTTTCCATTCATCAGAACAGCAATATTATGCGTATGGCGGTCTTCATTCAGAAAAAATGCATCTATCGTCAGCATTTTATTCATATAAATGCCAAAGTTCTGAAGCCCTGTTATGCGCTCCACCTGTTGTACTAAAAACTGTAACCGTTCTTCATATTCTGGTATTCTATATAAAGTTTTGTACAGACTTTCTCCAAAAAAATTTCTGAACAATCGCTCCAATGTAATAATCTGCCAGTCTTCATTCAGAAAATTTTCACTTTTTACTCCGTTATAGATCACAGTTCCATATTTTATCTTCTCCAGATCATAACATACAAATTCCTCTTCAGCCAAAGTTGATTTCTTCAGAAGATGCGAAACCATATATTCTGTCAAACCTTCATAACCTGTATAATCGGCTTTGTACCATGTTTCATCATTCTCCCACTTTAGCTGATTTCCTTTCGAGGAGTGGCGATCATTTGTGCGAATATTCTGTTCAAATAATTCTACCATTTTTCTACCTCTCTATACGAATCCAAAAATTATCTTCTGCCATTCGCCCTTCCGTCTTCTCTATGATCATAATCGGATCATAAAATGGCAATCCCAGATCTTTCAGTATCAGTTTCATCTTATCTCTGCTTTCCGGAAAGCATCTCGACTCCAAGAACTCCACATATTGCTTATAATCTGGTGTTTCCACAACCCCAAATGCACGAAACATAATCTTATCCGTGTAATTTCTTATTTTCACCTTTCGATCCTGCTCATTCACATCAATCAAAGTACATACATCCTGTCCATACATATACCAGATTCTGAGCGGCCACAACTTTTCCGGAACTTTAACTTCCTGCTCATATTCCGGATACTTTTGCAGCATTTTAAGAAATGGAACAATTGGTCCGCGAATAACTTCTTCACTTCGTTCCCAACGCTCCACTGTCGGCTTGGAACAGTTGACAAATTCTGCAAACTCTTTCTGAGTCAGATGTAATGCTTTCCGAATCTGTCTGATTTCCTCTGCAGTTGTATATTCTGGTGTTATAAATAATCTTTCTTTCATAGACTCACTCTCCAGTTTTATAATTCCCGACTTTTTCTTTATTAAATCATGAAAAACAATATTTGTAAACCAAAAGTCATCAAAATAATAGTTTTTACAATAAATAAGCCATTATTTTAATTGTTTTATTTACTTGTACTCCACCTGAAATAAACAATGACTGGTACTAAATTCTAAAAACTCATCGAAATATGTTCACCTGCATAGCAACTGGTTTATTTGTTTTGCCCTAATAAAAAAGAAAAAGCACAATTCGCCGCCTGCCAGCAATTGTGCTTTCTTTTAAACTAATTCAATTCTAAATAAACTTCATTTCAAGGGATATCAAATTCTCGCATCAACTGCTCTCTGAATTGTTCCTCCTGGGTTATTTTCTTTAAATCCTCCAAACGATTCTCTTCCAACAACTTCGCTGTAAGCATCGCCATTCTCTCTGTGCCAGTTTTTTCGCCCTCTTCTCTTCCACGCACAACGCCATCATCAAAGATCATCTGTCCGATTCTCGTCATCGCAACCGCCTCCTTTACTT
>CAVFJK010000096.1:4054-6934 GCA_963622815.1 Ruminococcus bicirculans (ex Wegman et al. 2014) | reverse complement strand
GGCAAAAGGATATGGACTTAAGAATGTAAATGATCGTATCCGTCTTCTTTATGGAGAAAATTATGGAATCCGTATTTTCAGTTCGCCGGATGAAGGTACAACGGTCATTATGAAATTCCCGAAGGAGGGAAGAAATCATGAAGAGTAAACGAATACTGGCACTGATACTTTCCTGCTCTTTTGTGATAGGCGGATGTGGAAGTTCAACAGCCGTTTCGGAAGGAAAAGAAACAGAAAATACACAGCAGAAAGAAACAGCAGTTTCATCAGAAGAATGGGAGAAAGCAGCAGAGGGTCCATATGAAGCATATCCGGAACTTGTGACGTATACACTGGGGCAGATGAGCGGAGCAAATAATTCGAATCTTCCGGAAGGAGATACGTATGAGGATAATGCTTATACCAGATATCTCCGTAAGATGCTGAATATTCAGAATGATAATGTGTATATGGAAAGAGAAGACCGCTACGATGAGTTTGTCAATATTCTTGTGAAAGATCAGACCCTGCCGGATGTGCTGGTGGTTTCGGACCGCGAAACGCTGAAAGAACTGGTGGAAAATGATCTTGTAGAAGATTTGAGTGATGTTTATGAAAACTGTACGACTCCCCGGATAAAAGAGATGTTTGAAAGCTATGGCGGTGATCTTCTGGATGCGGGACGGTTTGACGGAAAGCTGATGGCGATTCCGGAAACAGTTACGGACCATGGACCGAGACTTTTGTGGCTTCGAAAAGACTGGATGGATGAGCTTGGTCTTGAGGAACCGAAGACGCTGGACGATGCGTTTGATATCATAAAAGCTTTTACAGAAAATGGAATGGGAGCTTCGGAAGGGGAAGACCCGGTAGGTCTTGTCTGTGATACGGATCTTGTTGGAAGCACCAGTTCCAGTTATTCCGTAGACCCCGTATTTGATAAGTTTCATGCCAGCCCACAGAGATGGATAAATAAAAAAGGCGATATTGTCTATGGATCTGTGACGCAGGAAACAAAAAATGCACTCAGTTATCTTCATAAATTGTATAAGAGAGGAATCATTGACCAGAATTTTGCACTCCGTGCACAGAATAATCTCAGAGACCTGGTGGTAAATGGAAAATGCGGCGCGTTTTTCGGACTCTGGTGGACGCCAAATAACCCACTGGTGGATGTCTATGAAAAAGATAAAGAAGCAGACTGGGAGCCTTATTATCTCCAGGTTCAGGAAGATGAGGATACTTATGCATCTTTCCGCGATAATAAATATGTGGTTGTCCGTAAAGGATATGAACATCCGGAGATTGTCATGAAGATTATCAGTGTTTTATTTGATTACACAAGATATGAGGCGGACGATGCCGATGAAGTCAATGAATATTTTGCACTGAATGTAGATCCGACAGCCAGACCACTGGTGATCAATGTGGATTATAATGAGGCGACGTTCCAGATTACGAAGGATATCCTTGCTGTGGAAAACGGCACAAAAAAAGAAGAAAGCCTCAGCGCTATAGAACAGTCTTACTATGACGCATGCGAGAACTTTCTCCATGGAAAATCTTCAACTCCTGAGGACTGGGCAGCATATAAATCAAGGATTTCCGCAGTCGGTCTTCTTGTTGACGGAGGCTACCGGTCAGGAGAAAGAAAATATCTTGATGATACTGATGGTGAGATTCCGAAATCCCTCCAGCAGCTTGAAAAAGATACATTCATTCAGATCATCATGGGTGTGAAACCAATCACTTATTTCGATACCTTCGTACAGGAATGGTATGAGCAGGGCGGCGAAGAGCTGACTGAACAGATCCGAAAATCCAATCCCGGAGAATAAAATAAGCGGACACGCCATTGACGTGTCCGCTGAAAAATTTATTTTCCGAGATGCCAGATATCGTTATCGTATTCTTTAATGGTTCTGTCAGAAGAGAAGAATCCTGCTTCTGCAATATTGACCAGTGTTTTGCGGTTCCAGCCTTCCGGATCAACAGCATAATCTTTCATTGCCTGCTCTTTGCGGACAACATATGCATTGAAGTCCGGAAGTGTCTGGAACCAGTCTTTATTGATCAGCTCATTCTGGAGACGTTTCAGATGCTCTGCATCCCCATATTTCAGCATTTCTTCACTGGCCAGGAAATCAATTGCACGGCGCAGATTCGGATCCGCTTCATACCAGTCTCTTGCACAGTAGTCACCGGCTGCATAGCGGTGGATGACCTGTTTACTGCCCTGTCCGAAGATATAGATATTATCATTTCCGACAGCTTCTGAAATTTCTACATTGGCACCGTCCATGGTTCCAAGTGTCAGGGCACCATTCAGCATGAATTTCATATTTCCGGTTCCGGAAGCTTCCTTGGAGGCAAGGCTGATCTGCTCAGAAAGGTCACATGCCGGAACCATCATTTCTGCGGCGGAAACATTGTAGTTTTCCACAAAAGCAAGCTGCAGATAGTTAGAAACAACCGAATCTTCACGGATGACCTGGGATAAGGTCAGAAGACCATGGATGATATCCTTGGCAATGATATAGGCAGGAGCTGCTTTTGCGCCAAAGATGCTGACTAACGGAGTTGCCGGAGTATGTCCTGCTTTAATCTCAAGGTATTCATGGATCAGGAACAGCAGATTCAGCTGCTGACGTTTATATTCATGAAGACGCTTGGACTGGATTGAAAACATGGCATTGGTGTTCAGGCGGATTCCCTGCTTTGCTTCTAACCAGTCAGCAAGTGCTTCTTTATTTGCTTTTTTGATACTGCTGAGTTTTTTCAGGACTTCTGTGTCGTTTGTATAATTCAGGAGCTTTTTCAGTTCGGAAGCATCTTTTTTGAATCCGCTTCCGATCAGAGATTCGATTTCATCAGTCAGAGACGGATTGCATTTCAGAAGCC
>CAVFJK010000096.1:0-4044 GCA_963622815.1 Ruminococcus bicirculans (ex Wegman et al. 2014) | reverse complement strand
GGCGGAAGGTGATGCCGTTTGTCTTATTATTGAATTTTTTAGGATACAGATGATAGAATCCGGAAAGTTCGCTTTCTTTCAGAATCTGGGTATGCAGAGTCGCAACACCATTCGTGGAATGGGAAAAATGGATATCCATATGTGCCATATGTACGACCTGATTCTGGTCAATGATGGAAAGAGAAGCATCATTGGTACGGCTTTTTGCAAGAGCATCCAGTTTTTCGATGATCGGCATAAGCTGTGGAACAACGGTATCGAGATAATGACGCGGCCATTTTTCCAGAGCTTCTGCGAGAATCGTGTGGTTGGTGTAAGCGCAGGTTTTTGTTACGATCTGGACTGCTTCATCAAAATCGATTCCATGCTCACCGAGGAGGCGGATCAGTTCCGGGATGACCATGCTCGGATGTGTGTCGTTGATCTGAATTGCTGCATAATCCGCAAGGTCATGGTAATTGCATCCACGGTCAGCGCATTCTTTAAGAATCAGCTGAGCACCTGCAGAAACCATGAAATACTGCTGATAGATACGAAGCAGACGGCCATCCTCATCTGAATCATCCGGGTAAAGGAAAAGAGTCAGGTTTCTGGCCATATCTTTTTTGTCAAAAGAAATACCTTCACCGATCACAGACTCATCTACGGAATCCAGATCAAACAGATTCAGCATATTGGTCCTGCCTTCATAACCGGTAACCGGGAGTTTATAAAGTCTTGCGGAGTAAGTGCTTCCTGCAAGTGAAACCGGAAAAATGGTATCCGTAGCTTTTGCAGCACACTGGTCGGTCAGCCAGAAATCAGGAGTTTCGTTCTGGATATTGTTCTTGAAATTCTGATGGAAAAGACCGCAGTGATAACGAAGACCGACACCATCACCAGGAAGATTTAAAGTTGCAAGGCTGTCAAGAAAACATGCGGCAAGTCGACCGAGACCACCATTTCCAAGGCTTGGTTCTGGCTCCTGCTCTTCGATATCGGCAAGTGACTTTCCGGCATCAGCGAGGGTTTCACGGACTTCATCATACAGACCGAGGTTGATCAGATTATTGGAAAGAAGTTTACCGATCAGGAATTCTGCAGAAATGTAATAGAGTTTTCTGCCGGTTACTGTTTTTTCGTGCTTTTGGCTCTGTTCATCTACAAGTTTCAGAAGAGCAGAATAAAGTTCAGCGTCAGAAGCAACGGTAATATCTTTTTTACAAAGTTCATTCAATGTTTCTTTCATGGATTTACTCATAAGAGCGGCTCCTTTCATTATAAGAAAATGATCATAGTTGTTCGTAACTTTTTAACTGCTTTATTTATACCACAGACGGTTCTGCATTTCTTGTCGAAAGCGTGCAAGAAATGATACTATCCTATCATTGAGGCGAAAATATATGGAAAATAAAAATGCTGCAACTTATCAGGAAACAAAAAAGCATGGCAGTCGATTGTTTCCGTTTAATATTTATCCCTGCACGATTCCGCTGGATTTCCCTGCGGTCCCGTTGCACTGGCATAAAGAGATGGAACTGATCTACATAAAAAAGGGAAAAGGTCAGATCCAGCTCGAAACACAGAATTATGAAGGAGCTCCCGGAGATATTTTTGTGGTGACACCGGGAGCATTTCATTCCATCCATAGAATAAAAGGATATTCCATGGAGTATGAAAATATTATATTTGAGATGGATTTTCTTGGAGAAGGTGCGGCAGATCTCTGTTCCGGTGAATTCCTTGTTCCTCTTGCAGCAGGAAAACTGTTTGCACCGGCGAGAATCCGGGCGGGGGAAGAAGCGTATGATCTTTTAAAAAGATGCCTTATGCAGATGGAAGAATTATGTGAAACAAAAGAGACTGCCTATGAGCTTGGGGTGAAAGCTGCCGTTCTGCAGATGATCTTTCTTCTTATAAGAAAGTATCCTTCTATGGAAGCAGTTTCTTCGCCAGACAGGGAGCGGTTAAAAGAAGTGCTCCAGGAGATTCAGGAAAAAAGCAGTGAAAATCTTTCAGTAGCGGATATGGCGGAGTTCTGCGGATGGAGCAGCAGTCATTTTATGCGCTGGTTTAAGAAGATGACGGGAGACAGTTTTACTTCCTATGTAAATGACAGGCGACTCGCAGAAGCAGCGGAGGCACTGCGACAGACGGATGATAAGATCTTGTCGATTTCCCAGGATGCAGGCTTTTCCAATCTGTCAAATTTTAATCGTCAGTTTAAGAAGCGATATGGGGTTACTCCCAGGGAATATCGCGAAATGATAGGGATCTAAGAGAACGAAAAAAGTCGAAAATATGCGATAAATTCAGCCCTTTGAAGCGATATTTATGCTCGTTTTTTGTTGAAAATAGATTGTGTAAATGATATATTTTGGCAAAACAGGAAAATAAAAGCAGACAAAAAGGAAAGTATGAATGGAGAAAAGAAAAGGGTTAAGAGAGGGATTTGTTGGAATAGTGGGGCTGTTGGCGGTAACGGCAATTTTGCTGAACGGATGTGCAGGAAAAGCTTCCGGATCAAAGAATGCGAAAAACCTGCCTGAAATAATTGTGGGAAGCGATGATTATCCACCATTTAATTATTCAGATGAAAACGGACAGCCAACAGGGATTGATGTAGATCTGGCGAAAGAAGCATTTGGCAGAATGGGGTATCAGGCTGTTTTTAAGCAGATCAACTGGGAGGAAAAGCAGGAGCTGCTGGAAGACGGGGAGATTGACTGTATATGGGGAAGCTTCAGCATTGACGGCCGTGAGAAAGAATATAAATGGGCCGGTCCATATATGGTCAGTCGGCAGGTCGTAGCGGTCAATGAAGAAAGTGATATTTATACTCTGCAGGATCTGGAAGGAAAACGGATTGCGGTACAGTCTACGACAAAGCCGGAAGAGATTTTTCAAAACCATGAAGATGAGAGGCTGCCTGCCCTGAAAGAAATATTTTCCATGCAGAACCGGGAACTGATCTATCCGTTTCTCAGCAAAGGATATGCAGATGCTGTGGCTGCACATGAGACGGCAATCCTTCAATATATGAAGGATTATGATCTGAAATACAGAATTCTGGAAGAACCGCTCCTTACAGTCGGACTTGGTGTGGCCTTTCGTAAAGATGATGAAAATGGAATTGCAGAAGAATTATCCGACACATTTGAGAAGATGCGTGCAGACGGTACGACGGAAAAAGTGATAGGCAGTTACCTGGACAATGTTGAAAAATATCTGGAGGTCGATGATTATGAAAAATAAAGAAACATCTTTTTCCAGACATCTGCGGTTCTGGCCGCTGGAAATTCTTGTCGGACTGTTGATCTTTATGGGAGTGTCCATATTTTCCATCCGTGTGGATATGCGGACAACAGAGAAACATCTGGACAGCATTGCAACTTATATAAAAAATCAGTGTCATGCATACAGCCGCCTAAATCTGGCATCAGAGAGCAAGAGCCTTATGCGTATTATGCAGAGCGTTCGGAATGTAGATGAGCAGCTTGTTTATGAAAATATGCAGAAAAGTGAGGAATGGGATACAGAAACGCTGAAAAGGTATGCACAGGACAATTACGTGACCGGAGTACTGATGCTGGATGCAAAGGGAACAGTGAAGGGTCAGTATTGCAGCGATGGATTTGGCATACAGGGACTTAAGGAATATCTGGAAACAGAGACACTTCTTGAAACGGCTGTTTATCCGGAAAAAACGTATGCGGTAAGGATTATCTGCGAGGATGGTTCGTATGTGGATGTGGCTGCATGTGGAAGAACCGGAAATGACGGGATTATTGTGGCGTATTACCATACTCCTGCTGAATATGTGGATTCTTTTTTTCTGTCGGTGCAGTCTCTCCTGGAAGGATATAATATTGAAGATGATGGAACGATTGCAGTGGCGGATGGAGTAAAAATCGTAGCTTCCAATGAATCTGAGCTGGTTGGAAAAAGTACAGATGATATTGCGATTCTGAAAACTGTCCGGGAAAAAGGAAAAGGCTCCGGGCTGGTACAGACGGCCAGCGAGAAAGATACGGTTGAGCATGACTTCGGACTGATGGAGCATGG
>CAVFJK010000095.1:0-10916 GCA_963622815.1 Ruminococcus bicirculans (ex Wegman et al. 2014) | reverse complement strand
AAGGCTCACCGAGACAGAATTGCATTTATGCGTATCTGCTCCGGTAAATTTGATGCATCCCAGGAAGTTTATCATGTGCAGGGCGATAAGAAGATGCGTCTTCTTCAGCCACAGCAGATGATGGCTGAGTCCCGTCATGTCGTAGATGAGGCATATGCCGGAGATATCATCGGTGTATTTGACCCGGGTATCTTCTCCATTGGTGATACGATCTGTGCACCGGGAAAGAAATTTGCATTTGAAGGAATTCCGACTTTTGCACCGGAACATTTTGCACGTGTTCGTCAGATTGATACCATGAAACGTAAACAGTTTGTCAAGGGTATCAACCAGATCGCGCAGGAAGGTGCAATCCAGATCTTCCAGGAGTTTAATACAGGTATGGAAGAGATCATTGTCGGCGTTGTCGGTGTCCTGCAGTTTGATGTGCTGAAATATCGTCTGGAAAATGAATATAATGTAGAGATCCGTCTGGAAAATCTGCCTTATGAGCATATCCGCTGGATCGCAAATAAAGAAGAAGTTGATGTGGCGAAGATCACAGGAACTTCTGATATGAAGAAAGTTACAGACCTTAAAGGCAATCCGCTTCTGCTGTTTGTAAATGCATGGAGTGTAGGAATGACAGAAGACCGTAATCCGAATCTGGTACTGACAGAATTCAGTAAATAAAACGCTTTTATTTTGAGGTCAGATTTGATATACTAAACCTATGAAATAATTGAAAAAGTTGTAACTGTGAGCAGTTACAGATATTCGATTCGGAATCCGCAGGAGGAATTGGAATGGCAGAAAAAAGAACAACTTATAAATTACAGGATGTAGGAGGAATCGGTGAAGTTAAGATCGCTGATGAAGTCGTAACCGTTATCGCGGGACTGGCTGCTACAGAAGTTGAAGGTGTTGCTTCCATGGAAGGAAACATCACGAACGAACTGGTAAGCAAGCTTGGCGTTAAGAACCTTTCCAAGGGCGTTAAAGTAACTGTACTGGAAGGTGTTGTTACCGTAGACCTTACCCTGAATATTGAATTTGGAAAGAATATTCTGGAAGTAAGCAAGAAGGTTCAGGATAAAGTTAAATCATCCATTGAAAATATGACAGGCCTGGAAGTTGCAGATGTAAATATCCGTATTGCAGGCGTTGACATGGAGAATGATAAGTAAGAGTAATAGAAGGTAAGTAAGAGCAACCAGAAAAAAGGAAAGGGTTTCTTTCCTTTTTTCTTTATCAAGCCCTGAAAAAACGATAGAGATCGGAATATGCATGCATATGTAGAAATATAGCGTTTTGGAAGGCTCCCATGATGAGCAAGTAGAATAATGATTCGGATTGCGAATCGTGGGGATATGGTTACAGGAGCATGAAATGCGGGTAACCATGGTTTTATATGGAAATAATGAATGTCTGCTTTAGCAGACATTTCCTTAGGAGGAAACATGCGAAGAAGCGAACAGAGAGAACATATTTTTAAACTGCTGTTTATGACACAGTTTAATTCTGAAAATGAAATGTCAGACCAGGTTTCTATGTATTTTGATACACTTGGAGAACTGGAAGAAAAAGATCAGGAAGAAATGCAGGCAAAATACCAGAATATTCTGGAACATCTGGATGAGATCGACCAGATCCTGAATGAGTACAGCCGCGGATGGAAGACTACACGAATGAATCGTGTGGACCTGACAGCACTGCGCCTGGCTGTTTATGAGATGAAGATGGACGAGGATGTACCGGTTGGTGTTGCAATCAACGAGGCAGTAGAGCTTGCAAAACTTTTTGGTGGAGAAGACTCCGGTTCTTTTGTCAACGGTATCCTTGGAAAGATCGCCAGCGGAAAGAAAGACTCCGGTGAGGAACATAAGAAACCTCGTCGTCAGACTCATTCTGCAAAGATCATTATCCGTTCATCCAAGAAAGACGGAAAAGCTTCCAAAGAAGATTCAAGAGAGCATAAAGAATCTGAGAAAGCGTCTGAAGAAAGCGCAGAATAAGAAGAATGAAAACTATTTTTTCAGTAGGGCAGATCAATCGATATGTCAAAAATATGTTTACGCAGGATTTTATTCTGCAGAAGATCTATGTTAAGGGAGAAGTCTCAAACTGCAAATATCATACCAGCGGACATATTTATTTTTCACTGAAGGATGAGACAGGAGTACTTTCCTGTGTGATGTTTGCCGGGCACAGAAGAGGTCTGGCATTTCGTATGAAAGACGGTGACCGCGTTGTTGTTGGCGGTGCGGTTGATGTATATGAGCGGGACGGAAGATATCAGCTGTATGCAAAAGAGATCACTCTCGAGGGAGCAGGAGCGCTTTATGAGCGTTTTCTGGCACTGAAGGCAGAACTTGAAGAGATGGGAATGTTTGCACAGGAATATAAACTGCCTGTTCCAACGTTTGTTCGAAGACTGGGGGTTGTTACTGCACCGACAGGAGCAGCCGTACAGGATATCCGAAATATTTCGCTCAGACGTAATCCATATCTGCAGATCATATTATACCCGGCACTTGTGCAGGGGGATGGCGCAGCAGACAGTATTGTGCGTGGAATCCGTATGCTGGATAATGCAGATGTGGATGTGATCATTGTGGGACGAGGCGGTGGCTCGATCGAAGATCTCTGGGCATTTAATGAAGAAAAAGTTGCTCGGGCGATCTTTGAATGCAGAACCCCGATCATTTCAGCAGTGGGACATGAAACAGATTTTACGATTGCTGATTTTGTGGCGGATCTGCGTGCTCCGACACCATCGGCAGCCGCAGAGCTTGCAGTAGCTGATTTCAGACAGACTCTGCAGACGATTACCGGATTTCGGGACCGCATGCAGGGAGGAATGCAGCGAAAAACAGAACTTTTAAGGGCACAGCTTGAGCAGTATCAGATGCGTTTTCAGTATCTGAACCCTGAGACAAAGCTTCGGGATAACCGGCAGCGCCTTATAGAGCTTGACGAGCGACTTCGAAGGACGATGAAGAATCGTCTGGCAGAAGAACGGCATACGCTGGGACTCTATCTGGAACGTTATAAAGGACTGTCGCCTCTGTATAAATTAAATCAGGGATATTCTTTTGTTGCAGATAAAGATGGTAACGGGATCACCTCTGTAAAACAGGTAGACCGCGGCGAGCTGGTGGAGATTTCTGTGACAGATGGCGTGATCGAAGCAGAAGTGCGTGGCAGCAGAAATGTAAACTGGAATAAGGAAGACTGGGATAAATGACAGAACAGATTCAGAAAACAGATACACAGGATAAAGAGATTGAAGAAGTCTTTCAGGAACTGGACACCATTGCTGAAAAGCTGGAGAGTGGTGAGACATCACTGGAGGATTCTTTTCGTTTATACAAAAAAGGTATGGAGCTTCTGAAATATTGCAGTGACAGACTGGATACTGTAGAAAAGAAGATGCTTCAGATGGATGAGGATGGGACATTACGTGAATTTTAAAGAGGAATTACAGCAGAGAACAGAATATGCGGAAGAAGTGATCCGCAGATGGCTTCCGAAAGAAGAAGGCTTTTCGATAACAATGGCACAGGCAATGAACTACAGCATGTGTGCCGGTGGAAAGAGACTTCGTCCGATTCTTCTTCTGGAGACGCTTCGTCTGTTTGGCGGAGATGAGAAACTTGCTGAGCCGTTTATGGCGGGTATCGAAATGATTCATACACATTCTCTGATTCATGACGATCTTCCGGCAATTGATAATGATGATTATCGTCGCGGACGTCTGACTACTCATAAAGTATATGGTGAGGCTATGGGTGTGCTGAGCGGAGTGACACTTCTGAACTACGCTTATGAGACAATGTTCCGTGCATTTGAGCTGACCGAAGATAAAGAGAAGGTGATTCGTGCAGTCCGGATCATGGCACAGAAGACCGGCATTTATGGTATGCTTGGCGGACAGAGTGTTGATGTGGAAAATGACGGTAAACCGCTTGAAAAAGAATTGCTGGATTATATTTACGAACATAAGACATCTGCACTGATCGAAGCTTCCATGATGGCAGGAGCTGTTCTGGCGGGAGCAGATGAGGAGCAGACATCTATGATCGAGCAGGCCGCATCGGACATTGGACTTGCATTCCAGATCCAGGACGATATTCTGGATGTGACCAGCACCAGCCAGGAACTGGGTAAACCGGTTCACAGCGATGAGAAAAACAACAAAGTCACTTACGTGACTCTTTTCGGGGTACAGAAGGCATCGGAACAGGTCAGAGAACTTTCTGAAAAAGCTCTGACAGTTCTGGACAGACTGTATAATAAAAATGAGTTCCTGACGGAGCTTGTCATGGAAATGGCGAACCGCAGGAAATGAAAGAGGGATACGAAGGATGTTGGAAAAGATCAATAAGCCTAATGATATACACAAGATAGCTTTGGCGGATTTTCCACAGCTTGCAGATGAGATCAGAGAATTTCTGATTAAGTCAGTCAGTCAGACCGGAGGACATCTGGCATCAAATCTGGGTGTTGTGGAGCTGACGCTGGCGCTGCATAATGTACTGGAGCTTCCTCAGGATAAGATTATATGGGATGTAGGACATCAGGCATATACACATAAGATCCTGACAGGAAGAAAAGACGGATTTAAAAATCTTCGTAAAGAAGGCGGAATGAGTGGATTTCCAAAACGTGGTGAGAGTGACTGCGATGCATTTGATGCAGGACACAGTTCAGACTCGATCTCGGCAGGGCTGGGGTATGTGAGAGCCAGAGATCTTCTCGGACAGAAACACCGTGTGGTATCTGTGATCGGAGACGGCGCTCTGACCGGCGGAATGGCATACGAAGCATTAAACAATGCAGCGGAGCTGGATACAAATTTTATTATTGTGCTTAATGATAATAACATGTCAATCTCAAAAAACGTTGGTGGAATGTCTTCTTATCTGAGTGCACTGCGTACAGCAGAAGCCTATACAGGAATGAAGCTGAGCGTTACCAAGTCACTTAAGAAGATTCCGAAGGTCGGTACGGCAGTCGTGGATACCATGCGAAAGACCAAGAGCAGTATCAAGCAGCTGATCATTCCGGGAATGCTTTTTGAAAACATGGGGCTGACTTATCTGGGTCCTGTTGACGGACATGATATGCGTCAGATGATGAAGCTTTTTAACGAAGCAAAACGCGTGGAAGGACCGGTGATCGTTCATGTACTGACCCAGAAGGGACGGGGATATGCGCCGGCAAGCCTCCATCCGGATCAGTTCCATGGAACAGGACCGTTTGATATTCAGACCGGAAGACAGCTTGCGGTAAAAAAAGGTCCGACTTATACAGACATATTTTCTAAAGCAATGGTAAAACTTGGAAAAGAGAATCCGAAACTGGTCGGTATTACGGCTGCCATGAAAGAGGGCACCGGACTGAAAGAATTCGAGAAAGCTTTTCCGGACAGATTATTTGATGTGGGAATTGCAGAAGAACATGCGGTCAGCTTTGCGGCAGGTCTGGCACTTGGCGGCGTGATTCCGGTGGTTGCGATCTACTCATCGTTCCTTCAGAGGGCGATAGATCAGATGCTTCACGATGTCTGTATGCAGAATCTGCACGTGATCTTTGCAATCGACCGTGCGGGCCTTGTTGGTGCAGACGGAGAGACACATCAGGGTAATTTTGACCTGTCTTATCTGACGATGATGCCGAATATGACGGTCATGGCACCGAAGAATGGACGCGAACTGGAAAAAATGCTTGAATTTGCAGTTCATGCAGCAGGGCCGTGCGCAATCCGTTATCCAAAGGGCAGTGCTTATCAGGGACTGGAAGAATTTGACAGTCCGGTTCGTTTTGGAAAGAGTGAAGTCCTTTATCGCGGAGAAAAAACAGCAATTTTGTCTGTAGGAAGTATGACGCAGGTCTGTGAGCAGGTTTACAGAGAACTGAAGGATAAAGGCGAAAATCCTACATTTGTGAATGCAAGATTTGTGAAGCCTCTTGATACAGAACTTCTTGATGAGCTTGCAAAAGATCATAAATTATTTGTAACAGTAGAAGAAAATGTGAAAAACGGTGGATTTGGCGAGCATGTGGCAGCTTATATGGAAGCCTGCCATCCGGAAGTTCGAGTACTTCCAATCGCAATCTGGAACCGTTTTGTAGAGCATGGAGAAATCTCTAGTCTGAGAGCCAGAATCGGTCTTTCAGCACCGGATATTCTTGATGCAATAGAGGAATATGAGGAGCAGGAATGAAAAAAAGACTGGATCTTTTGATGGTAGAGCGTGCACTTGCACCTTCCAGAGAGAAAGCAAAAGCATATATTATGTCCGGAGATGTTTATGTAGACGGACAGAAAGAAGATAAAGCGGGAACGATGTTTAAGGAGACTGTAAAGATCGAAGTCCGTGGAAATACACTTCCATATGTCAGCCGTGGAGGACTGAAGCTGGAGAAAGCCATGAATAATTTCGGCGTTTCTCTGGATGGTAAGGTATGCATGGACGTAGGTGCCTCTACCGGAGGATTTACAGACTGTATGCTGCAGAATGGTGCAGTAAAGGTTTATTCCATTGATGTCGGATACGGACAGCTTGACTGGAAACTCCGTAATGACCCGCGTGTTGTCTGCATGGAAAAAACAAATATCCGATATGTGCTTCCTGAGAATATTGCGGAACCGGCACAGTTTTCATCCATTGATGTATCCTTTATTTCACTGACAAAGGTACTTCTTCCGGTCCGCAATCTTCTGACGGAAGACGGCGAGATTGTCTGTCTGATCAAACCGCAGTTTGAAGCCGGACGAGAAAAAGTCGGAAAGAAAGGTGTCGTACGTGATCCGGCAGTACATCTTGAAGTAATTGAGAAAGTGATCGCATATGCATCTACGATTTCAATGGAGCCGTGTCATCTTTCTTTCTCACCGATCAAGGGACCGGAAGGAAATATTGAATATCTGCTCCACTTAAAGAAAAGACCGGAGGGCGAAGTGATCCAGTCATCTCTTGAAGTAACACCTGAGGCTGTGGTGCAGGAGGCACACAGTCAACTGGATTAAGGAAGGCTTAGGGGAGATGGACAAGTTTTATATCATCACAAACAGTGATAAAGATAAAGATTTTGAGATTACAAATGAAATTGTTTCTTATTTAGAAAAAAATGGAAAAAAGTGTCAGGTTCAGCAGGCTGAACGTAAGATGGACGGCGCGTACCATTATACAAATCCGGAACTGATTCCGGAGGGAACGCAGTGTATCCTTGTTCTTGGTGGTGATGGAACGCTGCTTCAGGCTGCCAGAGATGTGGTCTACAGAGAGATCCCGATGCTGGGTATTAATCTGGGAACACTTGGATTTCTTGCAGAAGTGGACAGAAATTCTATTCATGCGGCACTGGATAAACTGATCGTAGATGATTATGAGATTGAAGAGAGAATGATGCTTACAGGAACGGTCTGGCATGGTGATAAGATCATCGGACAGGATATTGCCCTGAATGATATCGTAATCAGCAGAGAGGGACCGCTTCGAGTCGTAAGATTTAAAAATTATGTAAACGATGTATATCTGAATTCCTATAATGCAGATGGAATCATCATTGCAACGCCTACAGGATCTACAGGCTACAGTCTTTCCTGTGGTGGTCCGATCGTGTCCCCGAATGCGGCAATGACACTGATGACACCGATAGCACCGCATACATTAAATACGCGCAGTATCATTTTTCCTGAAGAAGATGTGATCACGGTGGAGCTTGGTGAAGGCCGCAGACAGGTTCAGGAACAGGGACTTGCGTCTTTTGACGGAGATACGGAGATATCGATCGTAACAGGTGACCGGATCGTTATCCGAAAGGCTTCTGTCAGCGTAAAAATCCTGAAACTGAATCATTTAAGCTTTGTAGAAGTACTGCGACAGAAGATGGAATAAGACAGACTGGAATATAGATACGGGAATAGCAGAAGCTGCTGTGAATACTTTTATGGCGGCAGTGTGATGGAGGTAATGCAGTGAAAAGTGCAAGACATGACAAGATCATAGAACTGATTCAGGAATATGATATTGATACACAGGAGGAACTTGCTGCCAGACTGAACGAGGCAGGATTTAAGGTAACACAGGCTACGGTTTCCAGAGATATCCGGGCACTGAAGCTGATGAAAGTTGCAGGAAAAGATGGAAAATCCCGCTATGCGATTCTTACAGAGCCATCTGCGGAGCTGGGGGATAAATACACAAGAATCCTGCAGGATACACTGACATCACTTGATGTTGGACAGAATATGCTTGTGATCCGTACCGTTCCCGGGATGGCGATGGGAGTGGCAGCCGCACTGGATGCCCTGAAATGGAAAGAAATCCTTGGAAGCATTGCCGGAGACGATACAGTCATGTGTGTGGCACGTGATGCAGAACAGGCGCAGATCGTAGCTGAGAAGCTGAAAGGAATTCTGAAGTTATGTTAGTTCATCTTCATGTGAAAAATCTGGCACTTATTGAAGATATAGAAGTAGAATTTGGTCCGGGGCTGAATATTCTGACTGGTGAGACCGGTGCAGGTAAATCCATTCTTCTTGGATCCATGCAGCTGATCCTTGGAAGCAGGATCGCGAAGGATATGATTCGTGCGGGAGCAAATTATGCTCTGGTGGAGTTGCTTTTTCAGGTAGAGAATCCGAGAGCGGAAGCAGCGATTCGGGAACTTGGAGTTGAACCGGAGGATGGACAGGTGATCCTGTCACGAAAGATCATGGACGGGCGCAGCATTAATAAAATTAACGGTGAGACTTGTACAGTCAGTCAGATGAAGGCTGTGGCATCCTGTCTTCTGGATATTCACGGACAGCATGAACATCAGTCTCTTCTGTATCAGGATAAACAGCTGGAGATTTTGGATGCCTATGGAAAAGATGAAATCTACCCGATAAAAGAAAAGGTAAACAGTGCTTATCGTACATATCGAGACTGTATTAAGAAATTAAAAGCACTGGATATGGACGAAGAGCAGCGGAACAGAGAACGCGCTTTTCTGGAATTTGAGATCAATGAAATTGAAAGTTCCAGTCTGAAGACGGGTGAGGACGAAGAACTGGAGACTCTTTACCGTAAGCTGAATAATGGAAAGAAGATTCTGGAGACTCTGCAGGAGGTACGGGATCTGACCGGTAATGATTCCGTACAGGGAGCCGGAGAATCTGTCGGCAATGCGGTACGTGAGCTGATGCGTGTTACAGAGTATGACAGTCAGCTGGAGTCTATGTCGGCTACGCTTCAGGAGATTGATGGCCTGTTGAATGATTTTAACAGAGAGCTTTCTTCTTATGTGGACGAACTGAATTTTGATGATGAGACTTTCTATGAGACAGAGAGACGTCTGGATCTCATCAATAATCTTAAGGCAAAATACGGACAATCGATCGAAGATATTGAGGCTTACTGTGAGAAACAGAAGCAGAAACTGGAAGATCTTGACAGATATGAGGAGAATTTCCAGAAAGCAAAAGCGGAAGTTGAAAAGAGCCGTGAAAAGCTTGAAACTGTTTCGGATAAACTTTCCGTTATCCGGAAAAAATACAGTCAGATGCTTACGGAAAAGATCATTGAAGGCCTGAAAGACCTGAATTTCCTGGATGTACAGTTCCATATTGATTTTAAGCGAAAGAAAGAATATACGGATAATGGATTTGATGATATTGAATATGAAATTTCTACAAATCCTGGCGAGAGTGTAAAGCCACTGGGACGAATCGTATCCGGCGGTGAGCTTTCAAGAATCATGCTTGCGATAAAAGCAATCCTGGCTGACCGTGATCAGATCGAGACATTGATCTTCGATGAAATCGATACTGGTATCAGCGGAAGGACGGCACAGAAAGTATCCGAAAAAATGGCAGTGATCGGTAAATGTCATCAGGTTCTCTGTATTACGCATCTTCCGCAGATCGCAGCGATGGCGGATACACATTTTGAGATTGAGAAACATCAGAAGGGAACCGAGACGATCACAGAAATCCATCCGCTGGCGGGTGATGATTCTGTAAGAGAACTTGCAAGACTTCTGGGCGGTGCCGAGATCACACAGGCCGTTTTTGAAAACGCAAAAGAAATGAAAGAATTGGCACAGGTTCATAAAAATACAAGACTGAAATAGCTGTGTTCACAGCATAATAAGAGAGGACGATCCAAACGAGGATCTCTTCTCTTTTTTGTTGTGAAAATACTGATATACGGGAAAATGAAGGCGATGATTTACAAAAGAAAGGATGTGGCAGAATGGACAGAAGAAAGAAATACCGGCGTCTTCTCTGGTGGGTTATTGGTCTGGACCTGCTTGCTGTAGTCTGGCTTGGATATCGCTGTCTTGACAGGAAGATTCCGGATGAACTTTATGTAACGGAAGATCAGAAGCAGCAGGTAAAAGATGTTCTGGATTATCCGCTGCTTTCTTTTGATGATGCAATTACTGTTTCCGGAGATGGAAGTTATCTGCTGTCAGGGCGAATTTTAGGCGTGATTCCCTTTAAAGATGTTAAAGTGATTCCGACAGACAGCACTTCGGTTCTGGTCAGCGGAAGTACAGTAGGAATATATATGGAAACGGACGGAGTGCTTGTGATCGATACCGGGGAGATCATTTCGGAAGAAGGACGGGCAGAAGACCCTGCGAAGAATATTGTAGAGCCGGGAGACTACATTGTGGCATTTAATGAAGAGACCGTTGAGAATAAAAAGGACCTGGTAAAAGATCTGGAAAATCTGAAACAGGATAAAGTTACGCTTGAGGTGATACGAAATGGAAAAAGGATTCCACTGTCCCTGAATCTGGTAAAAGACATAAAAGGGGAATACAAACTTGGAATATGGGTAAGGGACAATACGCAGGGCATCGGGACACTGACTTTTGTGGATCAGAATGGAAATTACGGCGCACTGGGACATGGAATCAGCGATGTAGATACC
>CAVFJK010000094.1:1844-6635 GCA_963622815.1 Ruminococcus bicirculans (ex Wegman et al. 2014) | reverse complement strand
GATCAGAATGTCGCTGTCTCTTGTCAGCCATTTTGCGATAACGACTTTCTGCTGGTTACCACCGGAAAGGTTTACTACCAGCTGATCACCACTTGGTGTCTTGGTTGCAAGCTCTTTGATATATTTCTCGGAAACCTGTTTCTCTTTTGCTTTGTTGATAAACAGTCCGTTTGTAAACTCTTCCATTGTTGCCAGTGTGGTGTTCTCATTGACAGATTTCTGAACAACAACTCCATATCTTCTTCTGTCCTCTGACAGATAACCGATACCATACTTAACAGCATCCTGCGGACTGTTGATTGTTACTTCTCTGAGCTGTCCACTCTGTTTATCCATGATGGAAATCTTTCCGCTCTGTTTCGGGTCAGCACCAAACAGTGCTCTTGCAGTTTCGGTACGTCCTGCACCCATCAGACCTGAGAAGCCGAGGATCTCACCTTTTTTCAGTTCGAAGCTTACATCCTGAACCATCTTACCAGCATTCAGGTGTTCTACCTTAAGAACTGTCGGTGCATCCGGTGCAACCATGCTGTGTTCCTTAGGATCTTCATAAATAACACGGCCAACCATCATGTTGATGATATCTTCTTTTGTACTGTCCTTTGTGATCAGTGTTCCTACATATCCACCATCTCGCATGACTGTTACACGGTCTGTGATGACTTTGATCTCATCCATACGATGTGAGATATATACGATACCGAGGTTCTTCTCACGAAGATCTCTGATGATCACGAACAGGTCAGCAATTTCTTTTTCTGTCAGGGCTGCTGACGGCTCATCAAAGATGATAACTTCAGCTTTGTGGGAAATTGCTTTTGCGATCTCACACATCTGCTGTTTACCAACGGTTAAGTTGCTCATCTTTTCTCTTGGGTCGATCTCGATGTTCAGATCCTTAAACAATTTCTTAGAATCTTCGATCATCTTCTTATCATCTACACGAATTCCTTTCTTCGGCTCACGTCCGATGAAAATATTCTGTGCAACTGTAAGGTCACCGACCATGTTTAATTCCTGATGTACGATTACGATACCATTGTCCTGTGCTTCACGAGTGTTATGAAAAGCAACTTCCTGGCCTTTGTATGTAATGGATCCGGAATCTTTCTGATAAATACCGGTAAGAACCTTCATCAGTGTTGATTTACCGGCACCATTTTCTCCCATAAGTGCATGTACTTCACCGCGTTTTACTTCGAAATTAACGTGATCCAGGGCATGAACACCAGGAAAGGACTTATCAATATCCTTCATTGTTAAAATAACGTCACCCATTGTTTCATCCTCCCTTCGATCAGTTCTTTCTACGTCTTGCGGAAACATCGGCATATACAGCTACGATTACGATGATACCTGTGATGATCATCTGCTGTCCTTTACCAAGACCAAATGCCATGATTCCCTGCTGCAGAAGAGAGATAATAAATACACCGATCACAGTACCGCCGATGGAAGCAAGTCCACCAACCATGGATGTACCACCCATTACACAACCGGCGATTGCTTCGTTGTTGTACTGATCGCCGTAACCTGGCTGAACGGTTGTATATGTAGCAACGAAAAACAGTGCTGCGATTCCTACAAGAAATCCACAGATTACATAAGAAAGCATGTTCCATTTCTTTGTATCTACACCGGAAAGTCTTACGGCTTCTGTGTTGGAACCAAGACAGAGGATATAACGTCCAGGTTTGGTGTTGTAAAGAACGATTCCACTGATAACTGCCATTACCAGGAAAATCACCAGACCTACCGGAAATCCGTTGTAGGATACGATATTACGGAACCAGCCGTTTGTCGGGTCACTTGCCAGCGGCCAGCTTACGGACTGTGTCTTTGTGAATACTGAAGCGATACCTTTTGCGATATTCATGGAAGCCATGGATACGATGAATGGCGGAACTGATAAGTAAGATACCAGCCATCCGTTAAAGATACCAAATGCAAGACCGATCAGTACACAGATCACCATTGCTGCTGCACATGGAACCTTGTAGCTTGTCATGCAGTAACCAGATACCAGTGCACAACAGAACATAACCGGTCCGATGGAGAAATCGATTCCTCCGGTTGCGATTACAAATGTAACGCCAAGTGACAGGAAGCCCAGGAAGTATACATAGTTCAGTGTGGACTTAATGCTGTCTCCAACAGGGAATTTACTTCCGAGAACCGCCTTAAAAACTGCGAACATCAGAATCAGAATACAGACAAGTAAGATCCTGTTCAGGCCGAGTTTTTTCACGATTGGATTTTGTTTCAGTTTTTCCAATTTTTCGCCCTCCTTAAAAGTTTTACACACATCTCTTGCGTTTTCTATATAATACCGTTAATTCTGCACAATTGTAATGGAATATCTTCCAAAAAAAGGTTAAATATTTACGGTTAGGCCATAAATATTTAACCTTTTTTATATTTTTTTCACTATTATACGTGAGATTTTCACGATAGTTTCAGTGTATTGAACGGGAACAGCAGTTTCTCAATCTCACTGTTGTACATATTTTCCGGAGTTACCAGTTCACATCCGGAATTCACATCTTTCTCATAGCTTTTACCACGGAGCATCAGGACTGTTTCTTTCACTCCCATATAGCCCATCTTAAATGCTTTCTGAACAACAAGACCTTTAAAGACTCCGTTCTCCATCAGCTGAACAGCTTCCTGAGAACTGTCGATACCGACTACCTGGATCCGGTCTTTTGCACCGGCTGACTTTACGGCACGGGCCGCACCAACTGAGGAATACTCATTCATTCCGGCTACCATCTTGAGATTCGGGTATTTTTCCATCAGTTCAAGGGTAAGCTGCCGTGATTTCTCATACTGAGAATCGCAGTAGACCACATCAACGATATTATCAGCCAGCTCACCAAGTCCCTTGCGGAAGCCTTCTTCTCTTTCCACTGCCGTGGATACGCCTTTTACATGGGCTACGATTGCAATCTGGTCATCCGGTCCGAGAAGTGTTGCCGCAAATTTACCCAGTTTCTCGCCTGCCTCCAGATTATCGGTCGCTACTGTCAGATCCTGTACAGGTTCTTCTGTATAAGAATCAATAAAGCTGATCTTTATTCCTTTTTCTTTTGCCTCGTCCAGAAGATCATTGGATTCAGTAAAACTGGAAGGTGAAATCAGGATCGCATCCGGATTTTCTTCGATTGCCTCTTTCAGAAGTTCATTCTGACGTTCCACGTCGTTTTCTTTTGTCGGAGCCTTAACTTCGATTGAAGCATTATACTCCTGCGCTGCCATTCTTGTTCCGAGGATCAGTGCCTTCCAGAAGTCATTCGTCTTATCTACGACTTTCGGAATGTATACAAGCGAAAGCTTTCGCTCTTCGATTTTTTTCTGGCGATACCAGACTGCACCTCCAACGCCACCGACCAGACAGACCACCAGGAGGATACTCAGCCATTTTTTCTGTTTTTTCATAATAACGGTTCCTCCTGTCTTCCCGGAATTGTAATCGTTGCAGTTGTACCTTTTCCTTTTTCACTCTCGTAGGTGATTCCATAATCCTCGCCATAGTACAGCTTCAGTCGTTTCTGTACATTATAAACACCGACTCCATTCGAATGATAATTTACTTTATGTCTGTCGTAAATATGGGCCAGTGTTTCTTCATCCATACCAACACCATCATCAATGATCTGAAGCACGGCATTTCCATCTTTCATAAATCCCTTTACAATAAGAAGTCCTTTGCTCTCTTTATACTTCAATCCATGATAAATAGCATTTTCTATGATCGGCTGCAGAACCAGTTTTATCAGAGGGATATGTAATATAGAAGGATCTACATCGATCTGGAATTCCAGTTTGTCTTTATAGCGCATTTTCTGGATTGTCAGATAGCCTCTCGCATACTCTACTTCATTTGCGATCGGAACGACTTCATCTTCATTACTGATACTCTGGCGAAGAAGCCTTGCCAGCGAGGCTGTCATCAGAACAACCTCTTCATTCTTCTTCCCTTCTGCCATCCAGATAATGGAATCCAGAGTATTATAAAGGAAATGCGGATTGATCTGTGACTGCAGTGCTTTCAGTTCACTCTTTCGCTTCTCTTCCTGCTCATGGACATTCTGCTCCATCAACTCCTGAATCTTATGTGTCATCACATCAAAAGATTTTGTCAGGCTGCCGATCTCATTTTTCGAATCTACCACGACATCCGAAACACTGAAATCTCCTTCCTGTACTTTTTTCATGGAATCGCGAAGTTTCTGGATTGGAAGTGTAATGCTTCGCGCCATAAATCGTGAAAAGAACAGGGCAATGGCAACCAGAACGATTGCCGTCAGCACATACAGACTCTGAGCCTCGCGGCTTTTGCTCAGGAGTTCCTGCACATTCGTACAGTCAACAACAGTCCACCCTGTCTTATCAGAACGGGAAATTGAATACAGCTTTCCGTTCCTGCCGGTGCCGGTAAGTACGGTTTCCTCATCTGTTCCCATGATCAGACTGATATTCTCTGTCTGCAGCTCGTTATAGAGCTGCTGCTGCTGCGGATGATAAACAATGTTTCCTGTCGCATCGAGAATAAATGCATAACCTTTCGTTCCAACAGTGCTCTGATCGCAGAGTTCACTGATCGCACTGTAATTCAGATCGATAAAAAAGACGCCTTCCTTCTCACCGCTGCCGCTCCGGTCACGAATCCCGCGGCTCAGAGTGATCACCCACGGGCGTTCTCCGCTTATAATGTGCTGCACATGTGAAGAGGTAATGATCGGACCATTCGGACTTTTGAGTGCATTTAAATACCATTCCTGCGTATTC
>CAVFJK010000094.1:0-1834 GCA_963622815.1 Ruminococcus bicirculans (ex Wegman et al. 2014) | reverse complement strand
CATATAATCGATATACGAATCAATATTCTGGTTCATCTGCTGGATGATCGTATGCGTATATTCCGACGAATTTTCAAAAATAGAATTATTTGTAAACCGCATGGAAACTCCGGTAACAATGACTACCGCGCTCAGGACCAGAACCGCAACAGTCGCAAAAATAACACTCTGAATACTGCTGAATTTGCCTATAAATCTTGCAGACAGACTTTTCTTTTTCATCTGCGTTTCTCCCTTGCATATTCCGTGGGCGTATATCCAGTCATCTTCTTAAATGAAATTCCAAAATAATGCGGATCGGAAAATCCTACTTTTTCGGCGATCTCGTAGTTTTTCATCGTTGTTTTTTCGAGCAGTTCTTTTGCTTTTTCCATTCTGGTACGGATCAGTACTTCGGTAAAAGTCTCTCCGGTTTCATCTTTAAAGATCGTACTGAAATAACTGGTGCTGATATTAAGATAGGAACAGATACTGTTCAGGCTGAGATCCGGATCCATATAATTTTTCTGGATATAATCGATTGCAAGGCGGGCCTGACGCTCGCTGCTGGATGTATTCAGCTCAGAAAGAATTTCCATAATTCTGTCGGTATGTTTCTGGACAACTTTACATGCATCTTCGAATGATTTCTGATCGGTTACCTGACGGAGAAGTTCGTCGCGGTCTTCTCTGATTCTGTCCATGTCAGCCGATACGTCCTCGCATGCGTTATCCATTGTACGGATAACCTGCTGCAGATACATGCATGCGCGGCTCTTTTCCATAAGTGCCTGGCGTATGGAATTTTCAATCGTCACAAGTATCTGATCAACCTGCTCTTTCTGCCCGGTCTTCATAGCTTCTTTCAGTTCTTTAAGTGGCTCATCCAGATTGATTTCCTGTGCCGGATGCTGTTCTTCCATATCAATAAGAAGGTTTCCGCCGAGGAGATAGCGATACTGGAGGGTCTGTGCCGCCATATCGTGTGACTGGATCAGTTCTTCCGGTCTTTTTACCCATTTACCGATACCCATGGATACATCAAAGCCCATGACTTCTTTTGTTTTTTCCTGAATCTCACGGCAGATTTCTTTTGTTTTGGATGTAAAATTGCGGCTCCATTTTTCCTGGAAAAGGATACCTACGCGATTGTTTCCTTCCTGATAGGCGACACCGGCTTCTTCTCTTGTGACGATCTCGTCGCTGATGTTAAAGAGGACAAATGCCATCAGGGCACTTTCCTGTCGTTTTTCGGTATCCAGCTGATACATACCGGAATAGAGATCAATGTCAAAGAGTGCCACGCGATAGCTTGCCGCGGAGATATCGATTCCCATTTCTGAAAGTCTCTGAATGGTCTGGTTGACGTCTGTGGTACAATTCACGAGTGCTTCCATATTTTTAGATCGGATGATCTGTTTATTTTTCTGGTATTTCTCGGAAGCCTGCGTAAGGCGGTCCATTTTATTTTTTTCACGACGCTGCTGATCTACTTTTTCTTTCATTTTTTCGATCACGCCGGTAAGTTCCATGGCGGTTACCGGTTTCAGCAGATATTCGCTGACGCCATACTGGATAGCTTTTTTTGCATACTCAAATTCTCCGAAACCGCTGAAGATCACGATCACAATATCCGGATAGTTATCATGCAGGAAGTGGCTGAGTTCCATACCATCCATATATGGCATAAGAATATCAGTCAGTACGATGTCGACCGGATGCTCTTTTACAAATTCAGCTGCCTGTTTACCGTTTTCGCAGTCACCTACAAGTTCGCAGTCGATGCTTTTCCAGTCAATGTTCTCTTTAATGGCATCACGGACGAGGATCTCGTCATCCACCAGTAGTATTCGAT
>CAVFJK010000093.1:2237-3562 GCA_963622815.1 Ruminococcus bicirculans (ex Wegman et al. 2014) | reverse complement strand
AAATTAATTTTATTAAAAATGATTTGAATAAAAAACAAGATAACACATACTATTATATATCGGTAGGTTTTTTTGATTTTTCTACGGAGAATCCATTTTGACTTTGAGAATTCGATGATAAGCACTCCTGCATTTTATAATGTCTGTCTTGTATAATCCTTAAAAGTAGACTATAATAAAAACCTGTAAATAGGAAATTAAATAAAAATATATAAATAGGAATATATTTTACGAGAGGACAGAAAAATAATGAGAGCGGAAGTTGTATCTATGACCGGTGAGAATCTGGATATGGATGCTATCAAGAGAGCAGGAGATATTTTGAAAGCCGGTGGGCTGGTTGCTTTCCCGACAGAGACCGTTTACGGTCTTGGTGGAAATGCACTGGATCCGCAGGCTTCGATGAAAATATATGCAGCGAAGGGAAGACCTTCAGATAATCCGCTGATTGTGCATATTGCGGAGTTAGATCAGCTGGAAAAGATTACGACAGAGATACCGGAAGGCGCAAGGATTCTTGCAGAGAAATACTGGCCGGGACCGTTGACGATGATTCTTCCGAAAGCAGATATCGTGCCGAAAGAGACGACCGGTGGGCTGGACAGTGTTGCGATTCGTTTTCCGAGTGACCGGATCGCACAGGAGCTGATTAAAGCCGGCGGCGGTTTTGTTGCTGCACCGAGTGCAAATACGTCAGGAAGACCGAGTCCGACAATGGCAGAACATGTAGAGGAAGATCTTGGCGATGCGATTGATATGATCATTGACGGCGGTCAGGTAGGAATTGGACTGGAATCAACGATCGTGGATTTTACGGAGGAGATTCCGGTTGTTCTGCGTCCGGGATACATTTCTCTGGAAATGCTTCAGGAGACTCTGGGGGATGTCCGGATGGATAAAGGACTTCTGATTACAGACAGCAGCGTACATCCGAAGGCACCTGGCATGAAATATCGCCATTACGCACCAAAAGCTGATCTTTCCATTGTGGAAGGCAGTGAAGAAGAGGTGATCGCGTGCATCAATCGTCTGACAGAAGAATCTGTTGAAAAAGGAATGAAAGTCGGCGTTATCGCAACAGATGAAACAAAAGAGCGTTATGCACATGCGGATGTTCTGAGCATCGGAAGCAGAGAAGAAGAGGAAACGATCGCACACCATCTGTACGAGGTTCTGAGAGACTTTGATGATGACAGAGTGGACGTGATCTATTCCGAGGCATTTTACACACCAAAGATGGGACAGGCTATTATGAACCGTCTTTTAAAGGCGGCAGGACATAAAATTATAAATGCACAGGAGGAGAAGAAATGATAGCATTAGGA
>CAVFJK010000093.1:1755-2227 GCA_963622815.1 Ruminococcus bicirculans (ex Wegman et al. 2014) | reverse complement strand
CAGAATGGTGACTGTGAAAAAGGTATCCTGATCTGCGGAACCGGTATTGGTATTTCTATTACAGCAAATAAATTTAAAGGCATTCGTGCAGCACTTTGTTCTGACTGTTTCAGTGCAGAAGCAACAAGACTCCACAATAATGCAAACATTCTTGCAATGGGCGGAAGGGTTGTAGGACCTGGGCTGGCAATCAAAATCGTGGATACTTTCCTGAACACACCATTTTCAGAGGAAGAACGTCATATCCGCAGAATCAAACAGATTGAAGAGGATACTGATATTACAGACGCTTATCCGGAAATCTGATAAAATAAGAAACTTTATTACCGGCCTCCTGCTTTTTGCGGGAAGCCGGTATTTGCACAAGGGAGGATTTTACAGTGGCAGTACATATTCATAAAAGAGAAGGATATATTTCCTGGGATGAATACTTTATGGGTGTTGCTGTGCTATCTTCACTTAGGAGTAAGGA
>CAVFJK010000093.1:0-1667 GCA_963622815.1 Ruminococcus bicirculans (ex Wegman et al. 2014) | reverse complement strand
GCTTTCCGGCATGCGTTCAAAAGATCCGAATTCACAGGTAGGAGCCTGTATCGTCAGCGAGGACAATAAAATTCTTTCTATGGGATATAACGGATTTCCAAAAGGATGTTCCGATGATGAATTCCCATGGGCGAGAGAGGGCGACCCGCTCGATACAAAATATCTGTATGTGACGCACAGTGAACTGAATGCGATCCTGAATTATCGTGGGGGAAGCCTGGAAGGTGCAAAACTTTATGTTTCTTTGTTCCCCTGTAATGAATGTGCAAAAGCAATCATTCAGGCCGGGATAAAGACGATCGTTTATGACTGTGATAAATATGAACATACGCCATCTGTTATAGCATCAAAGAGAATGCTGGATGCAGCGGGCGTTCGTTACTATAAATATAATCGTTCCGGTAAAGAAATCACACTTTCTGTGTAAAATGTGTTTAAAATACAGGAAAAAAGGTGAAATTCTTTGTGGGCAGAGGGGTTGACACCCGGAGGGATTTTATTTAAAATAAAGAAAGTTCGGAGATTTGAAAGAATATCCGACGGAGTATGAATAAAAATATTAGCGATGAAGAGAATAGTACATGAGGAGCAATCTCAGAGAGAAATCCGTATGGTGTGAGGATTTTGTGCGTGAATCATGGAACCGGCCTCTGAGCTCCGTGTAATTGAAGCATGGCGTGTTTCCTGCGTTAAAGGATTTAGAGAGAGCAGTTCTTTTAGGAACTGTTAATTAGGGTGGTACCGCCGAAGTCCTTCGGTCCCTTTACCGGGATCAGAGGACTTTTTTTGTTGCCTCTGATCTGACAAAAGAACCATTCAGAAAAGGAGAAAAGAACTATGGCAAAGAAATTAGTAGAAGCCATCACTTCCATGGAGGAAGATTTTGCACAGTGGTATACTGACGTTGTTAAAAAAGCAGAACTGTGCGGCTACACAAGCGTAAAAGGATGCATGGCAATTAAACCGGCAGGTTATGCAATCTGGGAAAATATCCAGCACGAGCTTGACCGCAGATTTAAAGAGACAGGTGTACAGAACGTGTATATGCCGATGTTCATTCCGGAATCTCTTCTTCAGAAAGAGAAAGACCATGTAGAAGGTTTTGCACCGGAAGTAGCATGGGTTACACATGGCGGTCTGAACGAACTTCAGGAGCGTCTCTGTGTACGTCCGACTTCTGAGACTCTGTTCTGTGATTTTTACCAGAAAGACATCCAGTCACACAGAGATCTGCCGAAGGTATATAACCAGTGGTGTTCAGTCGTACGCTGGGAAAAAACAACACGTCCGTTCCTTCGCTCCAGAGAGTTCTTATGGCAGGAAGGACATACTGCTCATGCAACAGCTGAGGAAGCAGAGGAGAGAACAATCCAGATGCTGAACGTGTATGCCGATTTCTGTGAAGAAGTACTGGCAATCCCGGTCATCAAAGGACAGAAAACAGATAAAGAAAAATTTGCAGGTGCAGTAGCTACTTATACAATTGAATCCCTGATGCATGATGGAAAAGCCCTGCAGTCCGGTACAAGCCATAACTTTGGTGACGGATTTGCAAAAGCATTCGGCATCCAGTACACAGATAAAGACAATACTCTGAAATATGTACACCAGACATCCTGGGGTATGACAACCCGTATGATCGGTGCGATCATCATGGTTCATGGTGA
>CAVFJK010000092.1:4882-7584 GCA_963622815.1 Ruminococcus bicirculans (ex Wegman et al. 2014) | reverse complement strand
GTTCCGGCTTTCTTAATGTTGAAATTCCTTTCAGGCCTCTCGCTTTTGCCAGATCTTTTAATGTTGCAAGCGACAATGATTCATATTTTTCTCTCATAAAAAAGTCCTCTCTGCCTTCTAAAAACCTATTCATTTGATAATAAAGTGTGTACGGAATATATGTCTGAAATGACATGAATTCAGAATGCCGGCAGGCTGCATGTATCTCATGCAGCTCCGGTTACATTATATTTAGAAATATTTTAACACAAGTTCAGGGCTATGTCCATCATTCATAAGATATGTCTTTAAAAAATTAATGAACAAGACTTCCCACGATTCCATAAGATACCACATACATGATCACAGTTGCCATGATCAGACCACAGAAGATCGCAAGTGATGACTTCTTGATATCTACTTCCAGAAGGGATGCGATCAGTGAACCGGTCCACGCTCCTGTTCCCGGAAGCGGAATTCCTACAAACACAAGCAATCCCAGGAATTCATAACGCTTGATCTGATCACTCTTTCCCATCGCACGGTTTTCCATTCTGACGATCAGTCCGTGGAACAGCTTTGTTTTCTTCAGGACCTTAAAGATCTGACGGATAAACAAAAGGATAAACGGAATCGGAATGATATTTCCGATGATACAGATCGGAATTGCTTTCACCGCGGATACCTTCAAAAGCGATGCCGCCAGAAGCCCTCCTCTGAGTTCCAGAATCGGTATCATTGAAATAATGAAAATGATAAGTTCTCTGGAAATATGCTGTGACAGGTTATCTGTAAACCACTGTACTAAAACTTCCATAAATTCTCCTTTTTAAGATACTCTTTTACGAAATCAAGAAAAGTTTCCATCTCTTCTCTTGTTCCGATCGTAATACGCAGATGATTTCCTGTTCTGCCGCCCGGGAAATAACGTACATAGATATGCCGTTCTCTTAAGACCTGGAACAGTTTTTCCGCCGGACAGTTCTCATGAGCTGCAAAAATAAAGTTTGCTTTTGAATCCTCAAAATGGAATCCAAGTTTGCGCAGCTCTTTCTTTGTCCATTCTCTTGTTTCTATAATCTTACCGCAGGTCTCCAGAAAATATTCCTGATCCCTGATCGCTGCAACGCCGGCTGCAATCGATGTACGGTTCATCGTGTATGAATTAAACGAATATTTCACATCATTCAGGTATTTAATGAGTTTCGGACACGCAAGTGCAAATCCGATGCGCATTCCCGCCATGGATCTCGACTTTGAAAATGTCTGAACTACAAGAAGGTTCTCATATTTCTCGATCAGCGGCAATGCAGACTGTGTACCAAAATCAACATATGCCTCATCCACGATCACGATCACATCCTGATTATGTGCCACAATATCTTCGATGTCACTTAACGGAAGGGAAACTCCGGTCGGTGCATTCGGGTTCGGGAAAATGATTCCTCCGTTTTCTCTGAAATAATCTTCCTTCTTTATATGGAAGTATTCGTCCAGTGCCGGTCTCTCATACGGAATGCGGAACAGGTCTGCCCACACATCATAAAAGGAATATGTGATATCAGGAAACAGGATCGGTTTCTCACTGTTAAAAAAGGTAAGAAAACTCATTGCCAGTACATCATCTGAACCGACACCGACAAATACCTGATCATCAGAAAGTCCATATTCTCCTGCGATCGCATGGACCAGATCCTTCGCTGCCGGATCCGGATAGAGTCTCAGCGCATCTGTATCTGTATTTCGAAGCACTTCGGCAACGCCCGGTGCCGGAGGATACGGGTTCTCATTTGTGTTTAATTTTATCATATCCGCCTGGTTTGGCTGTTCTCCCGGTGTGTACGGAACCACTTTGCGGATATTGTTTTCCCAGTTGCTCATCTTCATGTCTTCTTTCTTTATCTTTTCTTTTACTTCCTAGCCACGCCGGTCTTTCTTGCAGCTTCTGCAACTGCCTTTGCTACAGCCGGTCCGACTCTCTTATCGAATGCCTTCGGAATAATGTTATCCTCAGAAAGTTCCTCATCGGAGATCAGATCTGCGATTGCCTTCGCTGCTGCAATCTTCATCTCTTCGTTGATATCACTTGCTCTTACATCAAATGCGCCGCGGAACACGCCCGGAAATACCAGTACGTTATTGATCTGGTTCGGGAAGTCAGAACGTCCTGTCGCAACGACTCTTGCGCCGCCTTTTTTCGCTTCATCCGGCATGATCTCCGGTGTCGGGTTTGCCATTGCAAATACGATCGCATCATCAGCCATCGTGCTTACCATCTCTGCTGTTACGATATTCGGTGCAGATACGCCGACAAAAATATCTCTGCCCTTCATCGCATCCTTAAGATCTCCGTGGAGCTGTTCTTTATTTGTCTTCTCAGCGATCTCTTTCTGTGCCGGATTCATCCATTCTTCACCCGGTGCCAGGATACCTTTACGGTCAACCATCACTACATCACCGATTCCAAGTTCCAGAAGAAGCTTGCAGATAGAAATACCTGCGGATCCTGCTCCGTTAATGACAACTTTTGCTTCTGAGAATTTCTTTCCTACCAGTCTCAGTGCATTTGTAAGGCCTGCGGATACTACGATTGCGGTTCCGTGCTGATCATCATGGAAGATCGGGATATCACATTTTTCTTTCAGCTTTCTCTCGATCTCGAAGCATCTCGGTGCGGAGATATCTTCCAGATTGACACCGCCAAAAGATCCGGAGATCAGATA
>CAVFJK010000092.1:0-4872 GCA_963622815.1 Ruminococcus bicirculans (ex Wegman et al. 2014) | reverse complement strand
ATCTCATCTACATCGTTACTCTTAATGCAAAGCGGAAAAGCGTCTACATCACCAAATGCTTTAAAAAGTGCACATTTACCTTCCATTACAGGCATTCCTGCTTCCGGTCCGATATTTCCAAGACCAAGGATCGCGGAACCATCTGTAACGACCAGGCACATGTTCCATCTTCTGGTAAGATCATATGATTTATTCACATCCTTCTGAATCTCCAGACAAGGCTGTGCAACACCCGGTGTATATGCGAGAGAAAGGTCATCTTTATTCTCTGCCGGTACTCTTGTGACAACTTCGATCTTACCCTTCCATTCTCCATGAAGTCTTAATGATTCTTTTGCGTAATCCATGTTATTCTCCTCCTGTCGTAATTCCTGGTCTTCTGTTTCCAGGATTGATCTTCTGCATTTCATCCATGCATTTCTCAATCATATCCATATGTTCCGACATATACCTGTCTGCAAGCTTTTCATCATTATTGATGATCGCTTCTACAATGTGTCGATGCTGTTCATCTACCTCATCCATTCCATCAGTCGACTGGTTTTTCTTCATAATATAATCTCTGATTCCGGAAATGGTATTTTCCGTAAGCTGATCTGCTGCTGTAACAACGCTGTAGATCATCGGATTGTCCGCGATCTTTGCAATTCTGTTGTGCAGTTCTTTGTCCAGTTCATCTTTGGAAACTCCGGCTTCTGCATTTTCCATATTGGTAAGTATTCTCAGAAGCTCCGCGCCATCCAGCGGTGTACACTTTCTCGCTGCAAGGATTGCCGCCTCACGCTCCAGTGCTGCCCTCAGCTGCTGATTCTGTCTCAGATATCCATTATTCAGTTTAAACAGAATAGACAACGGGCCGATCAGCCAGGAATCCAGGTCTTCTGCGATATAATTGCCGCCACCCGGGACTGTCTTTATGATTCCAAGCAGTTCGAGAGCTCTTAACACTTCACGGACTGCCGGTCTTGATACTCCCATTGTTTCTGCCATCATTCTTTCTGCCGGAAGCACATCCCCTGCTTTCAGACGCCCATTCTGAATATTATCTATGATCTGACTCAATATTCCGTTAAACGTCTTCTCGTCTTTGATTTCTTTAAACATTCTCTCTGCCTCCTACATTCCCTATTACTGTACCATTTATAACCACTGTTGGCAAGCTTTCCCTGCCTATTAGGACTGCATTCTTTTGGGTACATTATCCTTTTGTTTCCGTAAAATATGGAAATAATTTATGTTTTTATTCTAAACTTTTCCCATATCCTATTGACAAGTTCAAAAAAGAACGCATAATAAACAGTATGATTATATAGTAAGGGAGATTATACTCATGAAAAAAAGAAATCTTATGCTCTTGTCAGCCATCGCTGCAGCATCGATCCTCATGACTGGATGTGGTTTCACCGCTGACGATCCGGCTGACAGCCAGGCTGTAACTATAACTCCGGAACCGGCTGAAGCTACCTCTACTCCGGCTCCGACATCCACACCTGCTCCTACTGTTACACCGGCAGCCAATCTGACAACTACTCCGGCTCCGGCTGGAACTGCCGGAACAGATGCATCCGCTTCTACTTCAGCTGATGGTGCAACAGCAGACGGTACAGCTTCCACAGATGGTTCTACATCCTCTGATGCAGCTTCCACCGACACTGACACCAGCTCCGATTCTTCATCCACAGCTAGTGCATCCTCCGGTGACGCATCTTCTTATGTAGGCTCTACACTGAATGACTTCATGAGTGCCTACGGTACACCGATCGAATATGAGCCGGCATACGATGCGAACGGAAACGAAGTTGGCGGTGTTTACTCCTTCAACGATTTCTCCATCACTACGGATTTCACCTCCGGAAGCGAGACAGTTGAAGCAGTCGATTATTATTGATCAAGGTCCGTACATAATAAATGCCCTGACAGGTTCTTCCTGCCGGGGCATTTATTATGTACATCTATTCTGCTTACTCCACACGTTTGAGCTCTGCGGGTTCTGCAAGGCGAATTTTACCAGCCCTAAATGCCTGGATAAATACTTCTGCCATTTCCGGGTCGAACTGTTTTCCCTCCTCTTCTCTTATAATGTCGAGTGCTTTTTCCACAGGCATCAGTTCCTTATAACAGCGTTTTGACGTCATGGCATCAAAAGAGTCTGCGATACATAAAAGTCTAGCGGATTCCGGGATATCTTCTCCTGCTATGCGTCTCGGATAACCATTTCCATCGTAACGTTCATGATGGCCAATTACAGCAGGGATGACGTAGTCCATGGACGGCAGATGCCGAATGATCCCGATGGATGCTTCCACGTGTCCCTTCATGACCTCGTACTCCTCAGCAGTAAACTTCCCTGCCTTATTAAGGATCTGCTCCGGAATACCAATCTTACCGATATCATGGAGAAGTGCAGCCTGACGGATGATTTCCACCATTTCCTTCGTATAATTCAATGCCTTTGCAAGACTTGTAGCATAATAGGCCACATTGTTGGAATGTCCGAACGTATAATGATCTTTGGCATCAATTGCCGCAGTCAGCGCATAAATGGTGGATTCGTAAGATTCATAAATATGCTCATGATCGAATTTGCTTTCTGCATTCTCTTCATCCAGACTTTCACGCAGCATGGTATCAAAAATCTCAATGCCATTTTTGCCGCAGTGTTTTACATGATATACTGCAAGATTTGCATTGTCCAGAAGTTCCTTTGCAGAACGAGCCGCATATGGTGCCGCGCTGATTCCTACGCTGACAGTAAGGATTTTCAGCTTGTAGTCCGCAGAAGCATTACGCATGTTCAGAATCTGTTTCTGTATAGATTCTGCCAGATTTCTGGCAGAAAAAACATCATAATTTGGTACCAGTGCCGCAAACTCCTTCGCACCGTATCTAGCGACATATCCACGTTCTCCAACACTCGCCTTGATGATTTCAGCCACTTTTTTCAGTGCGATATCGCCCTGATGATTTCCATACAGCTGATTATAAAGTTTGAAATCATCAATGTTGATCAGAATCAAAGCAATTGATCCGTCGCTATTCTTTTTGTATTCTTCGTCAAGGACTTCATAGAAGTATTTCCGGTTCAGAAGTCCGGTAAGTTCATCTGTCCTCGCCTCAATCCATGCACTCTCATATAATCTTGCATTTTTGATAGCAATAGATGCTACTGAGCTGACCGACGACAGCATTGCAAAATCATTATAATTCAGACTTTTATGTTCATCCGCCGAGACTGCGATGATTCCTGTCAGTTCCTCATTCTGGCGTAAGCCCACGCAGCATTCGATCCCCAGCTCCGAAAGCATATGTTTCTCAGATTCCCACATGGATTTATAAGCAATGGAAGAGCGAAAATCACGGATCACAATGCAGTCATCATTTCCTGTAAGCATAGTAACGATCGGATTATCTTCCTTCAGCGAAAAAGTCAGATCATTCAACGGACGATCACTGTAAACTGTCTTAAATTCTCCTGTCTTTTTGTCCTTCAGACAAATGTAGATCCGTCCTGCTTCGGTTGTCTCTTTCAGGACATTCACCGTACTGTTTAAAATCTCTTCAACCTGAAGCGTTCTGGACACCGCCTGACTGAAATCTTTCAGTTCCATCGACTGCTGGATTTCTTTCCTGATAAACACATTGTTCACAAGGCATTTCCACAGTATTGTAACAAGCCATGCGGATATCAGAAATATTGCAGAGAATATCAGCACATGATATTCTTCTGCTTTAGGGAACAGCTCCCATATATAATTCATCAGATACGGACAAAGATTATAAAACATCACCACTGTCAGCACTAAACCTACACCGAAACAGATTCGGTCAGATGCAAGACGCTGCATCTGAAACAGCCTTCTCCTGGTCAGTGCGTACAGCATGAGAATCGCATTAATCAGTCCACTGACAATATCAATTGGAAATCCCGAAAATGCCGGGAGTGCCAGAGCAAGGTTTCCAGCAAAGACGATCAGAATCCCGCCAAGCAGCGGTTCTATCTGTTTACGATATCCCGGATGTTTCCGGCATCCACAATACATCTTGATGAAAATCTGAATGATTGTTGCTCCTGCAGCCACAAAGAACAGCAAGAACCACGGCGTGATCTCATAAACAAAATGTGCCCCTCCATTTTTGTAACTCAAAGCCGGCCAGTGTAAGATAATTCCTCCCGGGATATTGACCAGAAAAAGCAATATCATGAGAAAAAATGGTATCCAGCTTTTTCTGAAGACCCTCTCGCCCATAAATTCACAGATAAATACATAATAAGAATATGGAAGAAACAGAATACCCGCAAGCGATACATGGTACCACAAAATATAAGAAGGCCATGCCTCCATACGCATCAGAAAGGATCCCAATGTCCAGCAGAGCATTCCCGTGAGCACCCACATAAAACTGTTGATAAGTCTGCTTCTCTTTCCTGCCAGCATCGTCAGTATCATAAATGCATAGAAAAAAACCGAAATGACTGAAAATGAAATATAACTTTCCATATTTACTTCCTCACATTTCCGGATCCAATTTCATCCTGTATTCTCAATAATTCTGTCACCTCATAGTAAGGAGTGCTCATGTGCCGCGGTTTCCTTCCATGTCTGGTTTCATACAGACGAAAGGTGCCACAACGCAGGATCGTCACCACGAGGGGATCCATCCCAAGGATTTTTTTCAGATCACGATAATCCTGATCGATGTACTTAAAATATGTAGTCAGAAGCTCTTTCAGAATATCCGTACTCATAGCCTGATACATCAGTGCTTCTTTTTTTACTTCTATATATAAATGCAGATATGGGCGATTATTTTCATTATATTCTTTTACTGCAATCCAGTCCGTTACCGGCTGTCCGGACAGCTGAATCACAC
>CAVFJK010000091.1:0-5092 GCA_963622815.1 Ruminococcus bicirculans (ex Wegman et al. 2014) | reverse complement strand
GAAGTTGCCTGTGACCATTACCATCGATTTAAAGAAGATGTAAAACTGATGAAAGAAATGGGGCTTCATGCCTATCGTTTTTCCATTGACTGGAGCCGCGTTCTTCCATCCGGATATGGTGAAGTAAACGAAAAGGGAATCGCCTTTTACGATGCGCTGATCGATGAACTTATAAAAAATGATATTGAACCATACGTTACGTTATATCATTGGGAACTTCCGTACGAATTATACAAAAGAGGCGGCTGGATGAATCCGGAGATCGTAGAGTGGTTTGGTGCCTATGCAAGACTGATTGCAGAACGCTTCAGTGACCGTGTAAAGAATTTCTTTACATTAAATGAGCCGCAGTGTTTTGTCGGTCTTGGATTTCTGACAGGGGAACATGCGCCTGGAGTCCACGCGCCTCTCAGAGACACTTTTGAAATGGCTCATAATGCCCTGAAAGCTCATGGTCGGGCTGTACAGATGTTACGCGCGTATGGAAAACAGAAACTGACGATTGGTTATGCTCCGACTGCATCTATGTGTTACCCGGAGACGGAAAGCGAACAGGATATCGAAGCAGCAAGAAAAGCTCTGTTTTCTCTGCCGGATGATCTAAATAACTGGACATGGAATGTTTCCTGGTGGTCCGATCCTGTATTTTTCGGGAAATATCCGGAGGAAGGACTGGTAAAATATGAAAGATATCTTCCGAAGATCACAGACGAAGATATGAAGCTGATCTCACAGCCAATCGATATTTATGGACAGAATATCTATAACGGACAGTGTATCCGCATGGGGAAAGACGCTCAGCCGGAATATGTCAGACGATATGAAGGATTTCCGAAGACAGCCATTGACTGGCCAGTGACACCGGAGTGCCTGAACTGGGGTCCGCGTTTCCTGTACGAACGGTATAAAACACCAATCTACATTACAGAAAACGGAATGTCCTGTCATGATGTTGTTTCTCTTGACGGGAAAGTACATGATCCGAACAGAATTGATTTTCTGGCAAGATATCTCGGGGAATTAAAAAAAGCAGCTACTTTTGCTGACATCCGCGGTTATTTCCAGTGGTCACTGATGGACAACTTTGAATGGTCAAAAGGCTACTCTGAGCGTTTCGGGCTGATCTATGTCGATTACCCGACACAGAAACGTATCATGAAAGATTCTGCTTACTGGTATAGGGATTATATTAAGAATAATGGGGAAGTCTGATAGTGGATTTCCCCATTGTTTTTTATCCAATCAATACTTTTTTGCCCTGAAAAGCAAAACCATAGCATCGGATTCTTTCTGGCTTGATACCTTTTGCTTCCAGTTCGCAGATATATTGTTTTTCCTGTATTTGCTTCTTTGCAGCAGCCACGGTGTCTTCCAGTGTGTGTTCACCCTGTTCGCATACTTTAAATTCCAGAATAAATGCCAGGTCATTATCCCTGACAGGCTCCAACATGACATCATAGCGGCCGTAACCGCTTTCACGATTAGAAGATATGCGGTATCTTCCCGTCAGCTCAACGATCAGTCCAAGAACAAAACCGTGATAAAACCGCTCTGGCCGGTCAGTTGTTGTTTGCGTATCTGATGAACTGCCAACGTCAAAAAAACTGAAAGTTGCCATTGAAATCGCATTTATATAATGATTCATTTCTTTTACATCATCGTGCAGCAATGCACGGACAAATTCATTATATGGTACGTCCTCGTTGGAAAACCAGTCTTTTATCATGTTTTCAAACATCATGCGGACTTCACGATTTGTAATACTTAAATGGTAGACAAATCGATCAGTGTGCTCATCTACGTCTACATTTGATACTTTTAGATATCCACTTGCAAGCAAAAGACTCCAGATTGCATTTTTCTTTTTACCGAGTTGCTCAAAGATGATTTCTTCATCAATTTCAGTAATCAGTTCCCGACCCTCGAGAAGCTCTTCCATGATAGTCTTAGTCTCTGCGTTTCCACGCTGAATCAGGCTGGTAATCATTTCATTGGAACTGGTATTTACCCAGTAGGGCTTAAATTTTTTCTCTTCAAGGAAACAGGTGATGGACCATGGGTTATAGATGTCTCTTTGTGTTCCAAAAGAAAAACCGTCATACCAGTACTTTACTTTGTCTCTCTGAGATTCCAGTCCATAAGTCTCCAGTGCCCGAAAAACTTCTTCCTGAGTAAACCCAAACTGAGTGCTGTACTTTTCAGAGGTTGTTGTTATTACGGTAAGATTATTCAGGTCGGAAAAGATAGATTCTTTACTGACGCGGGTGATTCCGGTCAGCAGACCGCGTTCGAGAAATGGATTACTCTTAAAGCTTGCATTAAAAAGTCCTCGCGTAAACTCTACCAGTTCTTTCCAGAAGCCATTTACATAGGCTTCCTGGAGCGGGGTATCGTATTCATCAAGAAAAATCAGCACTTTTTTCTTATAATAGCGGCTCAGATAATCGGACAAAGAGCTGATTGCCAGAGCTGCTGTTGTATCAGACATTTCCAGTCTCACGGAATCAAAAAATTCAAGATCCTGCGGAGACATAAATGTTTCCTCACGAAGATAAGCATATTTTCCATATAATCTTATCAGACTCTGAAGGATTCCCTCTCTGACAGCCTGAAATGTATTGCCTTTAATATTCGCAAAACTCATATATATTGCAGGATAAGTACCCTGTAAATCATGGTATTCCTGTTTTTTCCAAATAGACAAGCCCTCAAACAAATCGCTTCTGTTCTGATAGGCAACGGAGAAAAAGCATTCCATCATGTTCAGATTAAGTGTTTTTCCGAAACGGCGTGGACGGGTGATCAAAGTAACAGCATCTTTGTTTTCCCACCATTCACTGATAAAATCAGTCTTATCTACAAGAAAGCAGTCGTTTTCTCTAATGTATGCAAAATCCTGTGCGCCCAGGGATACGGTCTGAGTCATGCGTGATCACCTCCAGATGGAAAATTGATAAGTTATCGTGAACATCGTAAAAATCATAATAAAAAGTAACGTTTGATTTAGTTTAACATGAAGGAAAAAGCAAAACAAGGGATATGTACAAATAAAGGTCAGTTTATGAAATATAAAATCCAGGGTGGTGCGCCCTGGATTTTTTACTATTTCTTTTCTTTTTTCAATATCGAATTAAATAATGCGAAGAACGTGATCGTGGTCACGGTCGCGGCAATGATATCGCTCACCGGTTCGGCAAGGAACACGGCGAATACTTTATCTGCGAAGAAATGTGGCAGGATAAAGATCAGTGGAATCAGCAGGATAATCTTACGGAGGCAGGCAAGCAGCAGACTGACTTTTGCCTGGCCGAGTGCCATGAAGCTCTGCTGGCAGCTGATCTGGAAACCGATCGAGAAGATGCCGGCCATATAAATACGAAGTGCCCATGCGGAATAAGTAACCAGTTCTTTATCGCTGGTAAAGATTGTTGCGAAAGCCTGCGGAACCAGCATGACTACGATCCAGAAAAGGACTGTATAAGCGATGCACGCACAGAACTGGGTGAAGAAAGCTTTTTTTACACGTTCCGGTTTATCAGCACCGTAATTGTAGCTGATAATTGGCTGTCCACCCTGGCAGATACCCTGAATCGGCATGGTCACGAGCTGACTGATGCTGGTGATGATCGTCATGGCACCGACTGCCACGTCGCCGCCGTATCTGGAAAGACTGCTTGTGAAACTGATCGACAGAAGACTCTCTGTTGACAGCATAACAAAGGTAGAGATTCCAAGAGCAAGACACGGACCGAATACTTTTACATCCAGACGCATATTACATTTCTTAAGGTGCAGGATCGTTTTATTTCCGGTAAGGAAACGCAGAATCCAGACTGCACCGACGGCCTGGCTCAGAACAGTAGCCAGCGCTGCACCTCTTACTCCCATTCCAAAAACAAAAATGAAGATCGGATCAAGGATGATATTGATCACAGCTCCGATAACAGTGGTCAGCATACTGATTTTGGCAAAGCCCTGCGTCGTGATGAAAGGATTCATGCCAAGCACGATCAGAACAAAAAAGCTTCCTAATATGTAGATTCTTGCATAGGAAGTAGCGTAGGATAAAGTTGCACTGCTGGCACCAAAAAGTTTTAACAGAGTTGGGGCACTTACATAGAACCCAATGGTCAGTATGACAGCCAGTCCGACTAATAAAGTAAAACAGTTTCCAACAATTTTTTCTGCAAGATCATTGTCTTTCTTTCCCATTGCGATAGCTGCCCGGGGTGCACCGCCGGAGCCGACAAGCATGGCGAATGCATTCAACAGCATCAGGATAGGCGCGAACAGTCCGACACCTGTCAGGGCGGCGGCACCGATTCCCGGAATATGTCCGATATAGATCCTATCTACGATATTATAAAGTAAATTGATGACCTGGGCGACAACTGCAGGGATTGCAAGCTGTGCCAGGAGCTTTGGGATACTCCCGGTCTCCATGCGGTTTGTATTGCTTTGTTGATTCATGATGATCGTCTCCTGAAAATGATATAAAAATGATTATATATGAAAAACAAACGACTTGCAATGGACAGTCAGATGACTCAGAAGACGAAAAACAGGAAATTATGCTTACTTTTTAATGACCAGTCTGGTGCAGCCGATATCAATAACCTGCGGGTCACTGTTAAAGAGCGAGAGCAGGAATCTTCCACTGCCAAGGATCAGTATGGCTGCAGTTGCGGAGACGATGGCATCTTCAATCAGTGCCTGCAGAGGAACTTTTGTATCGCTGGTACTTCGGAAGATTGCCGCTTCGAAGTTATACAGAAAGATGACCGGCAGTCCGAGCAGGTAAATGCGGATATACAAAAGTGCGTAAGGAAAAACATCATCAGGAACATTTAACAGTGTCAGAAAATTTCCGATAAATAATTCACCAAGCAATGTGACGATCAGTCCGCCAATCAAAGAAGCAAGAATAGAAGTAGGTACTGCCTGTCCCACGGCTTTTTTATCTTTTCGTCCAATGGCATTGGCAATAATGACGTTTGTTCCAACAAGGATAATGATGCCGTAGCTGATACATCGGAAACATCGAAAACAGATAAGGACAGATTTATGGAAGCACCGGAAGGTGAGGTTCCAT